>CAZEGA010000342.1:1260-3040 GCA_964511675.1 uncultured Rheinheimera sp. | reverse complement strand
GATGAAGGCAAAGTTAACTTCTTTGAAGGTAACTATTCCGACTACGAAAGTTGGCTAAAAGCCACCTACGGGGCTGATGCACTGGAGCCGCACCGGATAAAGTACAAGAAGATTTAACCCGGACGCCCGTTTTAGCGGGCGTTTTTATTACTGCCGGTAGCTGGACGACATCACCTGGTGATAGTGCTCTGTTAAGGCAATTTTGCCATGGGCCTGCTGCAAACGGCTCACCAGTTGGGCCGGCGTTGCTAAACTGGCGGCCAGCCAGGTCTGCTGCTGTAATGCCGGGATCGCATAAACAAACTGTACATAGGCTGGCGATATATTAAACTGCTCAACCATGCTGCTTAACGCAACCTGATCATCAATCACCAAATCGACTTTACCATGCAGCAGCAATTGCCAGGATTCATTAATATCTGCCGCTAAGATCAGTTGTTTGCCAACGACAAAGCCTTGTTCTATTAAATAATTAGCCGATAAATCATCCCGCTGTACCGCAATAGTGTATTGACGGGCAGCATTAACCGACTGCAGCTGTATATCGCTGCGATGCGACAACCTGACAAACCCGAGCTGGTAGGCCGCCACAGTGCCAATCCACTGAAACGCATGCTCCCGTTCAGCTGTACGCGCCATATTATAAATCAGTACATTCGGCTCTTTGTGGGCGATATGAAAAGCCCGCGCCCAGGGATAAATTTCTATTGCCGCGCTAATATCCGCCTCAGCCAGAATAGCGCGTACCAGCTCGGTACTTAAACCCGCCACTTCGCCTTGTACAATAACCTGGTGTGGTGGCGATAATTCGGTAACCACCCGCAGCCGGATGTCATCAGCCTGTATCGGCCAGTTGCAAAGCAACATCAATAAAAACAATACTCTGATCATCATTACCACTTACGTACTCATCAGGCTGAAGTTTAGCCTAATGTAGCTGCCGCCGGACTGCAACAGCAGATCCTGTAATAAAAACCACTTTTTAGTCAATTTCGCCAATCATTAATCCGGCCGTTGCGAATTTAACGGTGAAGCCTAAAACCAATTTGGTCTTATTTATTAAATAACAATAACTTATACAAAGCTAAAACTCTGGCACAGCCCTTGTATTCAGTTAAGTGTTGTTCACCTTAACATATTAAACAAGGACTCTATTATGAAAACTGTTACCACATTCGTATTAGCCAGCGTCTGCAGCATGGCCTTAGCAGCACCGGTTCACGCCAACACCCTGACTGATACACTGGCAGACGCCGTCAGCAAGCAGTTAACCGAACTTAGCAGCAACATTAAACAACAAGCCAGACAGGCACTGGAGCATACGGTAAGTGAACTGTTTTTCAACAGTGGCAACCAGCAGGCGGAGCAGGCAGTACAGCAATCTGCAGCACAAACGCTGCCGGCCGACCAAGAGGCCGCCCAGCCTCAGCCAAAAGGGTAATAGACATGCTTTTATTCCGACGATGCTTATTCAGCTTGTACCGGGTAAGCATCGGGCGGTTACTGCTCAGACCATACCGCCAGTTCATTGCCATTGGGATCAGCAAAATGAAAACGGCGGCCACCGGGAAAGGAAAATACCGGTTTAATGATAGTACCGCCAGCGGCAACAATATTGGCTTCAGCCTGCAGTAGGTTTTTACTGTACAGCACCACCAGCGCCGCGCCATCAGCGGTGACAGAACATTTACTGCTGCGATAAAAGCCCCCGTCCAGCCCGGAATTGGCAAAAGCCACATAATCCGGCCCGTAGTCGGCAAATACCCAACCAAATACCTGG
>CAZEGA010000342.1:0-1250 GCA_964511675.1 uncultured Rheinheimera sp. | reverse complement strand
CTTTGCCGGCAGTTCGATATAGTTAATTTTTTCCTGTCCGTTCATCGCGTTTGCCTCAGCTGTCAGCCGGAACGATTACTCTACTGTAAGGTAAGCCGGGCGACAAGGCACAGAAACAGAAAAGCCACGCGGGTTGGGAGCGCGTGGCTTTCTGCTGGAAACTAATATAGCTTATTTGCTTTTTACCAGTGTGCTGGTATTCAGCGCCTGGCCCAGCTGCGCCAGCAGCCGGTTGACACGCTGGTTCAGTAAAGCACGGCCAATGGTATTGCTGCGTTTACCGGTAACAGCAGTTTTATCTGCGGCAGTATTTAATGTTGTCATGCTTCACCTCTGTGTTTGAGCATTGCTTAGATGCTGTACATTATGCCGACTTTTTGCACAGCAGACGAACGAGATAAATTACAACCATAGCATTACAAAAACTAATCTATTTATTTTGACAAATTCATCTTATATTCAAAAATATGACCACCGAGATATGAACACAAGCATTTAAAAAAATAGTTTATGCAGAAAAAATAGCATTTTATGCGAAATAAACCTGTTAAGACCGCTTAACCCGGTATTAAACAGGCTTAGCATCGGCACACTTAATGGTTAGTTATTCTAATCAAATAAACTTAAACAACAGCATAGCACTGCAACCCGGAATTTTATCGTTTGCAGTATGGTGCCGCTTTGATATATGCTTACGCAATTGCGAAAAGTTATCATTTACATTTTGGAGTTTAATATGAAACAACTGTTATCTGCCGTATTGATTAGTGCTGCCCTGTTAAGCTCTGCGCTGGCTCGCGCTGATGAGCGGCCGGATCACTTCAAAGGCAAGCCATCCGATACCCTGGAGCAGGCTGTAGCTAACTTCAGCGAATATAACCAGAAACTGAAAACCATACTGGCCGGTGAGCTGACACCGCTGGCGATGGTAGAAATACATGAACTGACCTATACGCTGGAAGTGGCGCTGGAAAAGATACATGCCGAGACCGGCAAACTAAAAGATGTGCTGGAGGAAGTACATGTTGCCTCTGAACATATGGACACAGCAACCGCAAAAACCCGTGGAGATAGCTATATCAAAGCCGCCCAGACTATTGTGAAGTAACCTATAGCACAACCCGGCCTGGTTACAGCGCATAAAAAACCGCACTAAACTGTAATGCCGAGCACTTAAGCAAAACAGGCTTGCCCACGCCAACACGCCGTAAACCCATCCCTGGGGGCTCGATTCCGCCCGTCCAGGGCTC
>CAZEGA010000341.1:0-3042 GCA_964511675.1 uncultured Rheinheimera sp. | reverse complement strand
TAAAAATCACGAAGGGTTTGACGCAGCGGTTGGGTGGCAACCAGGGAACCGTTATACAACATGGCAGTGAGCTCGCTGAATTAAGAATGCGGCATTTTAGTAAAATGTCTGCCGTATAGGGTGGTTATTTTTGCCATTTAACCCTATATAATTCTGCCAGAATCAACAGAAACCAGAAAAATTACTGCTATGAATACACCTGTGAAAAACAAAGCGCTGGACCGGATTGATATCAGTATTCTGGATACGCTACAGCGCGATGGCCGCATTGCTAACGTTGATCTGGCCAAAAAAGTCAATTTAAGCGCCAGCCCCTGCATTGATCGGGTTAAACGGCTGGAAAAAGAAGGTTATATTGATGGCTACGGCGCCCGGCTGAATGCCGCCAGGCTGGGGCTGGGCACCGCCGCCTTTATCCAGGTCACGCTGGACCGTACTACCAGTGAGGTGTTTGACAAATTCCGCGATGCCGTGGTGCAGATCCCCCAGGTAGCGGAATGCCATATGGTGGCGGGGGGATTTGACTACCTGCTGAAGCTGCGCCTGCCCAATATGGATGCCTACCGCAGTATACTGGCGATGATAGTGGATTTACCCGGCGTGGCGCAAACCCACACTTATGTTGTGATTGAACAGGTAAAAAACGATACCGGCCTGCCTGTTAAGGTAGCAGAAAGCCCGCCGCTGGCGGGCTGAACCGGGTATAAGGCAACCGCCTACATCCAGCGGTCACCATCGCGGCGCTTGGGCAGCAGTAAGGGTAATACCAGGCCCAGCAATAAGCCGCCGAACAAAATAATGGCACCCAGCACCATAGGTTTTTCCCAGATGGCACTCTGGGTGTTTTCCAGCTGCACTTTTAATTGCTCATAGGCACGGCTGGCCTGATCCAGCTGTTCCAGCGCAGTCTGGCGTTCGGTAATGGCCTGATTCAGCTGGCCATTAAGCTGATCGCGTTCCTGTTCCAGCGCATTAACGGTTGCGTTGTGGCGGGCATATTCTGCCTGCAGGTTAGCCAGTTGTGTGGCCAGCCCCGGTGTGTAGGTAACGTGTTCTTTCGGTAACCAGCCGGTTTTGCCGTCAACCTGAATTTCAGCATAGCCGCTGGAGCTGTCTTCCTGCAACAAGGTCACGCTCTGGCCGGCATTGACTGTACCTATAATACGGTACTGGTTGCTGGGGCCGGAATGCAGGTAAACAAAGAGGGCATCGCTGATAAAAGCGGGTTTGCTGCTGGTCTGTGCCTGAACACTGGTGATAATGCTGAGGCCGGCTGCGGAAATTATTACCAGCAGAGTGCTTTTAATTAATCTGAACATAGGTATCCTGAACTTGTTTTTATAAAACATTATTGCGGGCAATCTGTTGGATGATAGGGAGTTGTGCCGCAATTGACAAGGTTTAAAACGGCGCAGCACTTTTGTGCCGCCACCTAAGCACACAGAGTAGCAGATGAGTACCGAACTAGAGCTGAAGTTTGCCCTGCCAGAGGCATTTTTACCGCAATTAATTACCTTGCTGCCACAGTTGGGGCACATTCAGCACCAGGACAGCACCGGTTTGCTTAATGCCTACTTTGATACCGCCCGGCGCTGGTTTCGTTGTCATGATATGGGGCTGCGCACCCGGCAAAAGCGCGGCCGCTTTGAACAAACCGTTAAACTGGCCGGTAAACAGCATGGCGCTTTACAGCAGCGGCCGGAATATAATCTGCCCTGTGACGGTGTCATACCGCAACTGAGCGCTTTCCCGACCGGGATCTGGCCACAGGGCACCGATGTGGCGCAGCTGCAGGTCGGGCTGACCGAGCTGTTTCGTACTGATTTTCACCGCCACAGCTGGCAGCTGCACTGCAGTGATGGCAGCGTGGTTGAACTGGTGTACGACCTGGGTAAGGTAGTTGCCGGGACCGCCAGCGAAGCAATTGCCGAGCTTGAGCTGGAGCTGCTCAGCGGCGATGCGGCGCAGTTGTTTGTGCTGGCGCGGCAACTGATTGGCCGTTTACCGCTGCGCACCGGTTTTCTCAGTAAAGCCGCCCGTGGCTACCAGCTGGCCTGTGCCAGCACCGCTGCATTACCTGGGCATTGCGACGATACGCTGGCTGCCCGGCTGAATGCACTGCAACAGGCCGAAAACTGCTATCACCGGACACACTCATTAGCGGCACTGGCTGCGGCAGCCGCTATGATGCAGGCGCTGCAACTGAGCCTGCAACCGCCGGCGTTGCAGCAGCAGGCCCGGGCGCTGGCGCAGCAACTGGCCCAGCAGCCGGTGTTTAACCAGCCGCAGTACAACCTGTTACTGCTGGCCATCACTGAGCAGCTGTATTTCGAGGCGTGAGAGCATGACCCAGACACCAGGTGATTCCCCGTTATATATCAGCCAGGCATTAAGCCGGCTGGATACTACTAACCTTGATGCCGGGGTTATGCATACCCTGCAGCACCTGCTGGGAGCCAGCAGTTTTATTGGCCGGGTGTTGCAACAGCAGCCTGAGCTGCTGGCCGAACTGTGCCAGCCGGCACAGCTGATACCGGCCTTAACGGCGCAAACCGCTGTGCTGCACCAGGTTAACCCGGCAGATGAAGCCGCCGTATTTGCCCGGCTGCGCCAGTACCGCAATGCGCAGCTGTGCCGCATTCTGGCGGCAGATATTCTGCAATTACAGCCGGTAACGGCCAGCCTTTTTCAGGTATCGCAACTGGCTGAGCAACTGATCAACACGGCTTACCACTGGGCTTATCAGCAACTTGGCCAGCAGTGGGGCCTGCCGCTGGACAGTGCAGGCAAAGCAATGCCGCTGCTGATCCTGGGCATGGGCAAACTGGGCGGTGGCGAGCTGAATTTTTCTTCAGACATCGATCTGATCTTTACCTACCCGGCCAATGGCGACACTCAGGGCGGGCGGCGCAGTTGCGAGCATCAGCAATTTTTTACCCGGCTGGGGCAAAAACTGATTGCTGCCCTGCACCAGGTGACCGCCGATGGCTTTGTCTACCGCGTGGATATGCGGCTGCGGCCTTTTGGTGACAGCGGCCCGCT
>CAZEGA010000340.1:0-3082 GCA_964511675.1 uncultured Rheinheimera sp. | reverse complement strand
TACAGTGGGGGAGAATGCGTCACTCACCGCCAGCGAAAAACGGGAGTTTCTCGCGCACACGGTAAAAGCCGTTGCCGGGCGTATTCCAGTGATTGCCGGCTGCACCGAAAACAGCGCACCGCTGGCGGTGGATTACGTTAAAGCGGCCGAGCAAACCGGTGTTGATGGCATTATGCTGCTGCCTGCTGTGGTGTACCGCGGTACCGACCGCGAAGTGCTGGTGCATTACCAGACGGTGGCCCGCTCTACCAGACTGCCGATCATGCTGTACAACAACCCGGTCAGTTACGGTATTGATATTAACCTTGAGCTGACGGCAATACTGGCCGAGGAGCCGAATATCGTTGCCATTAAAGAATCCACCACCGATACCCGCCGTATTACCGAACTGCAAAGCCGCTTTGCTGAGCGTTTTATTATTTTTTGCGGCGTGGACGATATCGCCCTGGAATCGGTGCTGCTGGGCGCCACTGGCTGGATCTCCGGCTTAACCAATGTGTTCCCGCGCGAGTCTGTTACCCTGTTCCGGCTGGCCCGTGCCGGCCATATTGCGCAGGCACGGGAGCTGTACCGCTGGTTTATGCCGCTGCTGCGCCTCGATACCATTCCGACCCTGGTGCAATGTATCAAACTGGCAGAACAACTGCTGCAGCGCGGCAGTGAAAATGTGCGTCTGCCGCGCCTGGCGTTGCAGGGCGCAGAGCGGGCCTATGTGGAGCAGGTCGTGGCGCAGGCGCTGCGCACCCGGCCGGATCTGGCGGCATACCAGGCCCTGCTGGCCAATTAACAGAGTGGGGGATTGTGTGTGTTAAAAGGAACCTATTTTTGTGTTGACGCCCATACCTGCGGTAACCCGGTACGGTTGGTGACCAGTGGTCACCCTCAGCTGCGGGGCAACAATATGAGTGAAAAGCGCCAGGACTTTCTGGCGCATTACGACTGGGTGCGCAAAGGCCTGATGTTCGAGCCGCGCGGCCACGCCATGATGTCGGGTGCGTTTTTGTATCCGCCCTGTTCAGACAATGCCGATGCGGCCGTACTGTTTATCGAAACCAGCGGCTGCCTGCCCATGTGCGGCCATGGCACCATCGGCACCGTAACCGCCGCCATAGAAAGCGGCCTGCTGCAACCGCGTACACCGGGCGAGCTGGTGCTGGATGTACCGGCCGGCCAGATCCGGGTCAGCTATCGCCAGCAGGGTGATAAAGTCTTGTCGGTGAAAATTATCAATGTGCCGTCTTTTCTGGCCATTGCCGATGCCCGTGTCACAGTACCGGGGCTGGGCGAGCTGAGCATAGATGTGGCCTATGGCGGTAATTTTTATGCCATTGTCGAGGCGCAGGCGAATTTCCCCGGCCTGCAACACTGGAGCGCTGCCAAGGTATTACAGTTCAGCCCGCTGCTGCGTGATGCTATTAACGCGTCTTATCAGTGCGTGCATCCGCTTGACAGCAGCATTAGCGGTATCAGCCATGTGCTGTGGACCGGCCAGCCGAAAACGCCGGGCTCCGATGCGGCCAATGCAGTCTTTTATGGCGATGGCGCCATCGACCGCTCGCCCTGCGGTACCGGCACCAGTGCCCGTATGGCGCAGCGCTTTGCCCGTGGCCTGTTAAAACAGGGCGAACGCTTTGTGCATGAAAGCATTATCGGCAGCCAGTTTAGCGGTGTGGTAGAAGCTGTGACCGAAGTGGCCGGTTGCACTGCCATAGTGCCCTCTATTGAAGGCTGGGCCCATGTTTACGGCTATAACCAGATCCGCATCGACGATGCCGATCCCTATGCCGAAGGTTTTCTGGTGAGGTAATTATGCTTACAGGTCAACATTACATTGGCGGGCAATGGTGCGGCCAGCCCGTTGCTGCGCACACGTCGTTTAACCCGGCGCAAAATGCCGCCTTAGCCTGGTGTTTTGCCGAAGCCGGCGAGGCAGAGCTGCACAGTATAACTGAGCTGGCCCAGGCCGCATTTGGCTCGTACCGCAATACCACGGCCAGCGCCCGGGCGGATTTTCTCGATTGCATTGCCGCTGAGCTGGAGCGGCGCAGCGCAGCTATTGTCAGTACCATGGTGCAGGAAACCGCCCTGGCTGAGGCCAGGGCCCGGCAGGAGCTTGGCCGCACTTGTAACCAGCTGCGGCTGTTTGCAACCGGGCTGCGCCAGCCCGGCACCGATTGCCGCCTGCCGGCCTTACCCGGGCGGCAACCGGTGGCACGCCCGGCCCTGCGTCTTGGCAAAGTGCCGCTGGGCCCGGTAGTGGTGTTTGCCGCCAGTAATTTTCCGCTGGCGTTTTCTGTTGCCGGCGGCGATACCGCCTCTGCGCTGGCGGCGGGTTGCCCGGTTATTGTTAAGGCGCATAATGCCCATCCGGCAACGTCTGAGCTGGCCGCGCAGGCGATAGTGGCTGCCATTAACACCTGCGGTATGCCTGCGGCAGTGTTTAGCCTGGTGCATGCCCGCCAGCATGCCTTTTCTGAAGCGCTGCTGCGCCACCCGGCCATTAAGGCCGTGGCCTTTACCGGCTCGCAGCAGCTTGGTATGCATTTTCAGCGGCTGATCTGGCAGCGCGAGCAGCCGATCCCGTTTTTTGGCGAGCTGGGTTCGCAAAACCCGCTGTGGGTACTGCCAGACTACCTGCGCCAGCATAGCGAAAGCTTCGCGGCCCAGCTGGCGCAGTCTGTGCTGAACGGCGGCGGCCAGTTTTGTACCCGGCCGGCGCTGGTATTTGTGCCGGCCGGTTGTGCCGGTCTGGTAACAGCGCTCAGCGGGCATTTTAGCCAGGCCAGGGCCGGTGCCATGTTAACTGCCCGTATTGCCGCCCAGTACCGGCACAGTTGCCAGGCACTGCAACACAACAATGCTGTCACCCTGCTGGCTGAAGGGCAGGGGGAGGAAACCGGCTGCTATACCCGGCCCCGGTTATTTGGCACCACAGCCAATGCGTTTTTACAGCACAGCGTGCTGCAGCAGGAGATTTTTGGCCCGGCTACGGTACTGGTTGAATGCCACGACAGCACCCAGATGCAGATGCTGGCCACCACGCTGCAGGGGCAGTTAACGGCAAGCTTGTATGGCACAGCAG
>CAZEGA010000339.1:0-3089 GCA_964511675.1 uncultured Rheinheimera sp. | reverse complement strand
GGCCACTGGGACGTTAAACGCTGACGCGTTTTTCCGCCCGTGTGCTTTGCGTTATATGCTTAAGTGAGTACTTAAATATTTCAATAATTTGATTTGTAAGGAATGTGATGAATAGTAAAGGTTCGGAATGGAATAGGTGGGACTTACATTTTCACACTCCATCCTCGTATGACTATAAAGATAAGACAGTTTCAAATGTCGATATCGTCAATGAAATGAAAAGAAATTCAATAGCAGCGTTTGCTGTTACCGATCATCATGTAATTGATATAGATAGATATAAAGAACTGAAGGAGTTGGGTAGAAAGGAAGGAATTACAGTTTTACCTGGCATCGAGTTTCTTTCAGATGCAAGAGGTAAAGACCCTGTACACTTTATCGGTATATTTCCTGAAGATTCAAATATAGAACATATTTGGGGACAAATTAAGCACAAAACAGATATCAATAAAGTGGATTCGGAAGGTCTTAGAGAAAATCAAGTTTATTGTGATCTTAAAGACACAATAAATTTGGTAAAGGAATTGGGTGGAATTGTTACAATACATGCCGGTGAAAAAAGTGGGACTGTAGAGAATATTACACATTCACTACCACATGGAACCGCCCAGAAAACAGAAATTGCTAAGGCTGTTGATATATATGAGCTCGGCAAGGAAAGTGACCAAGACGGGTACAGAAGGTTTGTTTTTCCAAACATCGGCAAAACAATACCAATGATTATTTGCTCTGATAATCACAATATTAAAAAGTACCAATTAAAACAGAAGTTATGGATCAAGGGTGATCCATCTTTTAAAGGCTTAAAATATGCCTTAAATGAGCCAGAAAGTCGGTTCTATATTGGTGATGAACCGGAAATACTAAAGCGGGTTAGAAATAACCCTACCAAGTATATCAAGTCCATCAACATCCGGAGAACAGGAAAAGAAGATTCCAGTTCAATTTGGTTTGAAGATATTTCCATACCAATGAACAGCGAACTTGTTACTGTGATTGGCCATAAAGGAAGCGGCAAGAGTGCTCTGTCTGACATTCTAGCTTTATGCTCAGACGCAGATCATTCTGACGATTATATATTTCTCCATAAGCAAAAGTTTAAAAAGAAAGGACTTGCTGATCGGTTTAGTGCCTTTGTTGAGTTTGAGAGTGGTAAAAGGACCGAAGAACGTTTGCTTACGCATGTGATCGATGAAAGCCAAGAAAGACTCGTTAGATACTTACCGCAAAGCTACTTTGAGAAAGTTTGTAATGAAATTGATAAAGTGGATGCTTTTCGCTCAGAGATTGAGAAGGTCGTATTTCAATATGTCCCTACGGAGAAAAAAATGGGACAGACTACGTTCGAAGAGCTCATTGACTTAAAGAAAAAATCTGCTGATAAAGAGATTCATCATATCCATGAACAGATACTCGAGCTTAATGATGAAATTATAAAGCTTGAGAATCAATTTGATCCAAGCTTTAGAAAGAATCTTCTTAGTAAAATTAAAGTTAAGGAAGATGAGCTTACTGCCCATGAGTCTTCAAAGCCAGAAGCTGTAGAGGATCCGTCAAAGCATGCTGAGTCAGAAGATACCAAAACGAAGAAAAAGGTACTCGGAGAATTAGAATCTTCGAAATTAGCGATCGAAAAACAGATTCAATCTATAACTAAGGAAATATCGGATAGGAACTATTTAATTGTCGAGGCAGATAAGCTAAATCGCGACTTGAAGAATAAGTACAGTGAGATAACCTCAATAATATCTGAAAGTAGCGATTTTTCTGATAAGTGCGGATTCGATATTTCTAAAGCGATTCGTATTGATTTTGACGAGAATGTAATTAGTTCTAGAGTTCTCTTGTTGAAGGAAATTAACGCGAAAGACGCCGATCTTATCAAGGTGGAAGATGATTGGGAACAAAAGGAATATGAGTCGCTTTCGCCAGCCTCAAAACTCGAATCTCTGAAAGCTAAGATAAAGGCTATTCATTCCGAATTTACCGGCGAGCAAAAGGCATTTCAGGACTATTTAAGTGCTCTGGCAGAGTGGGAGATAAGAAAAAATGAAATTATGGGCGATTCTGAAACTGCTGACAGCTTGATGTATATGCGAGAAAAGTTAGATTATCTAGACAAAAAACTTGAATCAGATATTAGCGAAAAAAGAGATTTAAGAATCAAGAAATCTATCTCTATATTTTCGAAAAAGAAGGAAATTCAAGAGTTTTATGAAGAGATAAAAGAAGAAATATCAAAAAAATTATCACGATCTGATGTTTCAGGATTAAGCATAGCTAGCTCTTTCTATTGTTCAAATGAATTTAAAAATACGATCCTGAGAAATATAAAGCAAAATAGAGTAGGCTCTTTTTATGGTAGCGAAGATGGATCAATATTGCTTCAGGAAGAGTTAATTTCAGCAACTAACTGGAATGATGAGGCGTCCGTGGAAACCTTCCTGCGTCGACTCATTGAATATTTGGAGTTTGATAAGCGTGAAAATTCTAAGAATGAAAGAACGTTTATCGGGGAGGTCACTAAGGATAGAGTTGAGCTATATAGTTATGTTTATGGCTTGAGTTTTATTGAACCTTATTATGACTTGCGTCAAAAGGGTAAGAGTTTGGAGCAGCTATCTCCGGGAGAAAAAGGTGCTCTTTTACTTGTTTTTTATTTAGTGCTTGATAAAGAGGATATTCCTCTGGTTATCGATCAACCAGAAGATAATTTAGATAATAATAGCGTTGCTAAGGTCCTTGTTCCTTATATAAAAGAAGCTAAAAAGCACCGCCAGATAATTATGGTAACTCACAACCCTAATTTGGCCGTAGTCGCTGATTCCGAGCAGGTTATAAAAGTTAGTATAGATAAGGAAAATGGCAATGAATTCTGTTTTATATCAGGTGGTATAGAGAAACCAAAGATTAATGAGCAGATAGTAGAAGTTCTAGAAGGTACTATACCTGCGTTTTCCTTAAGAAAAGATAAGTACCAGATTGCGTGACGCATATAACAAGCCACTGCACTCGGAAATTTTACTCGCTTCGCTCCAAAAATTCCGGTGAGTGGAGCGTTGGTATGACTCCCCACGTCAAGCAGGTTG
>CAZEGA010000338.1:0-3091 GCA_964511675.1 uncultured Rheinheimera sp. | reverse complement strand
TTCCACTTTACGCCACACAACACGACCGGTGCCACGACAGACAATGAGTTGAAAGCGTATAGCACTGCGCTGACCTATCAGCAAAAAGGTATATATTTGTCAGCAGCTTACGAAAAAGTACAGGGCGGTCAGGGTCACGCCGATCCGCAGGCTGTCCGGCTGGGGGCCTTCTATGATCTGACAGAGCAAGTGCGTATTACCGCTATGGTGCAAAGTGCGCAGGATATTCCGGGGGGAGATCGCCACACTTACGGTATCGGCGCCAGCTATACCCTGGACAACTATGTCTGGCGCGCACAGCTTTACCAGACCAGCGATAACGATACGGCCGACAGCGCTGCCAGCATGCTGGCCATAGGTGTGGATCGCCAGTTCGGTCGTGATCTGACATTGTATGCGGTGTATGGCATGACCAGCAACGATGACAATGCAAGATACCGCGTTTCTGCCGGGGGCCGGGGTGTTCAGCTGGCTGCTGTTGCCGGCGAGCCGGCCAGTGGTTTGTCACTGGGTGTGATGTATAACTTTTAACCTGATGCAGAGCTCCGGGCCAGAGCACCGGAGCTGATGTTCAAACCGGAGATAGCTTATGTTTTCTTTTAAAAAAGCCTTAACACGCCTCACGCTGGCGGGCATTGCTATGCTGTTCAGCAGTGCACTCTTTGCCGCCGAACCGGTACGGATCGCGGTAGCGGCCAATTTTAACGGTACCCTGCAAAAGCTGACCGCACTGTACGAACAGCAACACGGGCAGTCTTTTGTTATCAGTGCAGGCTCCTCCGGTGCCCTGTATGCCCAGATCCAGCAAGCGGCACCCTTTGACCTGTTTTTCTCCGCCGATGCCCTGCGGCCGGAACTTTTGGTGGCCGAGGATCTGGCAATAGCCGAGTCACGTTTTACCTATGCCATCGGAGTGCCTGTGTTGTGGTCAACGGATGCAACCCTGATCGATGCCAGTGCCGAAGTGCTGAAAAAAGCGGATTTTCGCCACCTGAGTCTGGCAGAGCCACGTAATGCCCCTTATGGTGTGGCTGCGCAGCAAATTATGGAAAAACTGGGGATTTGGCAACAGCTGGATACAGAGAAACGGCTGGTGCGCGCGCAATCTATCGGCCAGGCTCACGGCCAGATCGCCTCTGGTGCCGCCGCTTTAGGCTTTGTTGCCCTGGCGCAGGTTCTCAATGCAGACGGCTCAGTGTCTGGTTCATACTGGATACCGCCGGCCGATCTGTACGATCCTATCATTCAGCAGGCGGTGATGCTAAAACGTGCTGAAAAAAATCCGGAAATATCATCTGCCGCCCGCGCCTTTATGGTATGGCTGCGCAGTGCCGACGCTATTGCGGTCATTCAGGCGGCTGGTTACGCTATAGAATAACACTGATATGCTTCCGGCCGCTGTGGCAGCACTGCCGGAAGAGCAGCAATAACAGCTAACAGCGGATCACACTATGCTTTCTTCCGATGACCTTACCGCACTGTGGGTAACCTTTAAGCTTGCACTGATCAGTACGGCCATTTTATTGCTGCTCTGTACGCCTTTGGCCTGGTGGCTGGCGCATACCCGCTGGCGTGGCCGTACTGTTATCGAAGCCCTGGTGATGTTGCCGTTAGTGTTGCCACCTACTGTGCTGGGGTTTTATCTGCTGTTGCTGCTGGGGCCCAAAGGCTGGGTAGGGGGCTCGCTGGAGGCTCTGGGGTTTAACCATCTGGCATTTAGCTTTACCGGGTTGGTGATTGGTTCGATGATCTATTCGCTGCCCTTTGTGATGCAGCCGCTGACCGCAGCTTTTCAGGCTGCCGGTGGCCGTATGCTTGAGGTGGCAGCCACGTTAAGGGCCTCACCACTGGATCGCTTTTTCAGCGTGGTGCTGCCGTTGTCCCGGCGTGGCTTTTTAACCGCCATAGTGCTGTCTTTTGCGCATTCGCTGGGGGAATTCGGCGTGATCATTATGCTCGGCGGTAATATCCCGGGCAGCACCCAGGTGGCTTCCATTGCCATCTACAACCATGTCGAAGCCATGGACTACGCCTCTGCCCACGTGCTGGCCGCCATTCTGGTTGTACTGTCTTTCAGTCTGCTGCTGGTCGTTTATGCGCTTAACCGTAAGTTCAGGGTGGTGGGGATCGGATGAGCATTACTGCCAGCATTAAACTTAAACGGGGCAATTTTCAGCTGGATGTCGACCTTGCGCTGCCGGCCCGGGGCGTCACTGCGTTGTTTGGCCGTTCCGGCTCCGGCAAGACCACCATTCTGCGCTGCCTGGCCGGTCTGGAGCGGCTAAGCGGCAGCAGCCTGAGCGTCAATGGCGACGTCTGGCAGAATGAACAGGTCTTTTTGCCGGTGCATCAGCGTCCGCTGGGTTATGTGTTTCAGGAAGCCAGCCTGTTCCCGCATCTGACGATAGAGCGTAACCTGCTGTTTGGCTACAACCGCACCCCGGCAGCACAGCGGCGGATCGCCTTCAATGAAACCTTACAACTGCTTGGCTTGCAGGAGATGCTCAGGCGCTATCCCGAACAACTGTCCGGTGGTCAGCGGCAGCGGGTGGCTATAGCCCGCGCTTTGCTGACCAGCCCGCGTTTGTTGCTGATGGATGAACCCATGGCATCGCTGGATCAAACCAGCAAGGCCGAGATCCTGCCTTATATCGAACGGCTGCATGCTACACTGGCGATCCCGATCATCTATGTCAGCCATTCGATTGAAGAAGTCTCACGTCTTGCTGATCATATGGTACTGCTGGACGAGGGCCGGGTACTGGCGCAAGGCCCGTTACAAACCCTGCTAACCCGCACCGATTTGCCCCTGGCCCACACGGCCGGCGCTGCTGCTGTGCTCAAGGCCGGCATCCTCGGCCACAGTGACGACGACATGACGGAGCTGCTGCTGACTGATGGCCTCAAACTATTGATTTCACGCCAGGAGCTGGCGCCAGGCACCGCAGTCCGGGCCAGAATTCTGGCGCGCGACGTGGCCATTGCGCTTGAGATCCCCCGCCAGTCCAGTGTGAATAACTGCCTGGCGGTGATCATCCGTGAGATCAGTGACGATCCGCAGCCGGGCCATGTGCTGTTGCGCCTGGAACTG
>CAZEGA010000337.1:1771-3109 GCA_964511675.1 uncultured Rheinheimera sp. | reverse complement strand
CTACCGCACAGGAGCTGGCCCGGGTCGTGCCGGTGGTTGAAGCCCTCCGTCAACGCTTTGATTGCGTTATCTCTGTGGATACCAGTAAGGCTGCGGTGATGTCAGCCGCAGTTCAGGCGGGTGCCGATATTATTAACGACGTGCGCGCGCTGCTTGAGCCGGGTGCCTTGCAGGTTGCTGTTGCGGCCCGGGTGCCGGTATGCCTGATGCATATGCAGGGCGCTCCGCGCAGCATGCAGCACGCCCCACAGTATCAGGATGTGGTGGCAGAGGTAGAGCAGTTTTTACTGCAGCGTGCAGCAGAGTGCGAGCAGGCGGGTATAGCGCGGCACAATATTATACTGGACCCGGGGTTTGGCTTCGGTAAAAGCCTGGCGCACAACTATCAGTTGCTGGCGCAACTGGAGCAGATGATGACGCATGGTTATCCGCTGCTGGCCGGTATGTCACGAAAATCCATGCTTGGCCAGTTACTGAACATTGCGGTGAATGAGCGTTTGGCAGGCAGTCTGGCCTGCGCTACTATTGCGGCCATAAAAGGTGCCCATATTATCCGGGTGCATGATGTCAAAGAAACCGTGCAGGCTGTCAGGGTGGTGACGGCGATGCAGTATGGAGTGGAAGGATGAGCAGAAAATATTTTGGTACTGATGGTGTGCGTGGCCGTGTCGGTGAGTTTCCTATTACGCCTGAGTTTGCCATGAAACTGGGCTGGGCCGCCGGACGGGTATTGTCACAGCGTGGTACCCGTAAGGTCTTAATCGGCAAAGATACGCGTATTTCCGGTTATTTGCTGGAAACCGCGCTGGAAGCCGGTTTAATTGCGGCAGGTATTAATGTCAGGTTGCTGGGCCCTATGCCCACCCCTGCGGTAGCCTATTTAACCCGCACTTTCCGTGCCGAAGCCGGCATAGTGATCAGCGCCTCGCACAATCCTTATTATGATAACGGCATTAAGTTTTTCTCTGCCGATGGCACCAAGCTGCCGGATGAAGTGGAGCTGGCGATTGAGTATGAACTGGAACAGCCGATGGTGTGTGAGCCGTCGGAGAAACTGGGCAAAGCCCAGCGCATTGATGATGCCGCCGGGCGTTATATTGAATTTTGCAAAAGCCACTTACCCAATCATCTGTCATTAAGCGGTATGACCATAGTGATAGATTGCGCCCATGGTGCCACTTATCACATAGCGCCGGCCGTATTCAAAGAGCTGGGGGCTGAGGTGATTGTTATTGGCGCCAGCCCGGATGGGCTGAATATTAACGACCATTGTGGTGCCACCCATACTGAATTGCTGCAGCAGACAGTGCTGGAGCGCAGTGCTGATCTGGGTATAGC
>CAZEGA010000337.1:0-1761 GCA_964511675.1 uncultured Rheinheimera sp. | reverse complement strand
CATAGCGGCCGTGTCATTGATGGTGACGAAATCGTCTATATTATTGCCCGGGCAGCCAAAGCCCAGCACAAGTTACACGGCGGTGTTGTGGGCACCTTAATGAGTAACCTGGGGCTGGAGCTGGCTTTGAAAGAGCTGGATATTCCTTTTGCCCGTAGCGCCGTGGGCGATCGTTATGTGATGGAACTGTTGCGCGAGAAAAACTGGCGTATCGGTGGGGAGAATTCCGGCCATGTGCTCCATTTGGATCATACCTGTACCGGTGATGGCATTATTGCTTCCCTGCAGGTGCTGACGGCGATGATTGAAGCCGGTATGACACTGGCAGAATTCAGCCGGGGCATGCATAAGCTGCCACAGGTGCTGGTCAATGTGAAGTTTGAAAAAGGCACAGCACCACTGGAAAAACAGCATGTTAAGCAGGTTATTGCGGATGTCGAAGCTGAGCTTAATGGCAGTGGCCGGGTACTGATCCGCAAAAGCGGTACTGAACCGTTAATCCGGGTAATGGTGGAAGGACAGGATGAAACCAGTGTGCGCCAGTATGCTGAACGTATCGCGGCTGCGGTAAAAATCGCCAGTTGATTGTCCGGTTCCGCCATTTTTACTTGTTTGCACCGGCGTGGTTGGTTAATATCGCGCCGGACTTACAACAGGATACTTCAGCATGCAACGGACTCCCCTGATCGCCGCGAACTGGAAAATGAACGGTTCGGCCGCTCTGGTTGAGGAGATGACGCAGGTGCTCATGGCAATGCCAGCCAGCCAGGTTACTGTGCTGCTGTGCCCGCCGGCAACCTTATTCAGTCGTTTCCCGCTGCAGCGCAACTTTGCTCTGGGCGGGCAGACACTCAGCCACGAAGAGAGTGGCGCCTTTACCGGCGAGATCAGTGCAGCTATGCTGCTGGAAGCCGGTGCCAGTTATGTGATTGTCGGGCATTCTGAACGGCGCACACTGAATGCCGAGTCGGATGAGCTGGTGGCGGCCAAGCTGGCGCGGGCGGTTGCTGCGGGCTTAATACCGGTATTGTGCGTGGGGGAAACACTGCTCGAGCGGCAGCAAGAAAAAACACAGCAGGTTCTTGCACGGCAACTGGATGCGGTGTATGCTTCGCAGCCCGAATTACTGGCGAAATCAGTGATTGCCTATGAGCCAATCTGGGCTATTGGTACCGGCGAATCAGCCACACCACAGCAGGCTCAGCAGACACATGCTTTTATCCGTCGGCATCTGCTTCAGTACGATGCGGCGGCGGCAGTAAGGGTAAAATTGTTATATGGCGGCAGCGTCAATGCTGACAACTGCAAAGCATTGTTTGCGCAGGCCGACATAGATGGTGCTCTGGTTGGCGGGGCCAGCCTGAAACCAGCAGAGTTTGCGCAAATTTGTAGCAGTGCAAAGGAATAAGCATGTACGAGATTTTGATTGTAGTTTATCTGTTAGTCGCCCTGGCATTAATTGGCCTGGTGTTAATTCAGCACGGTAAAGGCGCTGATATGGGAGCGGCCTTTGGTGCCGGCGCATCAGCAACGGTATTTGGTTCTTCCGGTACCGGTAACTTTCTGACGAAAACCACCACGGTTCTGGCTACCATCTTTTTTGTGGTCAGTATTGTACTGGGTAACTACAGTGCGGGTCAGAGCAAAAAAGTTGACGAATGGCAGGATCTGTCTGTACCTGTAACTGAACAGGTTCAGCAGCAGAAAGACGATACCAGCGATATTCCTGTAGGTAACTAAGTCTCTTGAATTCAGCCGAGA
>CAZEGA010000336.1:0-3114 GCA_964511675.1 uncultured Rheinheimera sp. | reverse complement strand
TGCACATGCTCGGCAACCACGCTGCCGAGCATGTGCAAGGCTTTTTTGCCGAGCCGCATAACCAGGGTGTTATTGCCGATCTGCTGGCGGCCGGTATTCACTGGCCAGAGATAGCCCAGCAGGAAGTGAGTGAGCAGCCACTGGCCAGCCAGACGATAGTGCTTACCGGCACGCTGGTCAGTATGGGCCGGGATGATGCCAAGGCGAAACTGCAACGGCTGGGAGCCAAGGTATCGGGCTCGGTGTCGGCGAAAACCCACGCCGTGATAGCCGGGGATAATGCCGGCTCTAAACTGGCTAAAGCCAATGAACTGAATGTGCCGGTCTGGACCGAGCAGCAGATGCTGGATCTGTTCAGCCAGTATGGAGTGATGTAAATGCCGGATTTTCTGTATCAGTTATTACTGGACTGGGGGGCGTTGTTTCGCCCTTATGTGCGCGATATCGCGCTGGCGATGGTGGCAACGGCGCTGGTGGTGTTTGGCGACGATCTGAACCGCTTTATTCGCCGGCAGATTATTAACCTGCATTTTATCTGGCGTACGCTGATATTTATTCTGCTGTGTGCCTTTGGTTACGGTGCGCTGACGATCTTCCTCACACCGCTGGTGGCCGGGCAGCTGGCAAAGCTGGGCAACCTGTGGCTGCCCTGGGCGGCACTGGGTATTTTTGTCCTGCTGGCGATGCTGGCGCAGCGTAAACGGCAGCTATGAAACAACCACCTCTGTGGCCGGTGCTGGATGACTACGGCCTGCATAAAGTCCCGCTGCGGTTTTACTGGCTGTTGTTACTGCTGCTGCGGCCTTATATTTGCTGGATACTTGTGCTGACACTGCCGCAGGCGCAGCGTGATATGCTGCGCTGGTTTTACCCGCAGCAATATGACTTTATTATTGCCTGTCTGGTTGCCCTGCCATTGTTATTGCTGGTGGCGGCCCTGAGCCAGCGTAAACCTAAAGGTTACCGTGGCTGGCGTCATATCTGGCGCTTTGGCCGCCATATTCTGTTTGTTGTCGCGCTGCTGGATCTGGGTCTCAGCATCAGCCATCTGCCGGCGCAGGTTATGCTGGACGCGCCCTGGCGGGTGATCACGCCGGTATTGCTCTGTGTCAGTGTGTGCTGGTTGTGGCGCTCGCGTACGTTGCGCGCTGTGTTTGCCGAGTGGCCGGATAAAACACCGCGCTGACTTGCAGGAACGGCAACCTCAGGCC
Organism: uncultured Rheinheimera sp.; assembly: GCA_964511675.1. GTDB lineage: Bacteria > Pseudomonadota > Gammaproteobacteria > Enterobacterales > Alteromonadaceae > Alishewanella. The sequence goes on along the minus strand of CAZEGA010000336.1, from coordinate 1,903 downwards.
ATTTGGGCCAGGTATTTTTGTTTCAGCTGCAGGTAGCGCTGCTGCTGTTCGGTTTTTAATGTGGTGGTTTCAATAAGTTGCTGGCATTGTTGCAGCAGTTTTTGCTGTTGTTCCTGCGGGCACAATGGCTTGGGGGCGGTCAGCAGGGTTTGCCATAAATTCAGCGCTATACCGGCATTTTTCGGCATCACCTGAAAGGCCAGCGCAAAGGCAGTAAAGGCTTCCTGCCAGTTGCCATGCTGGTACAGGTGTACTGCATTGTTGTTCAGCTCGCGCGGGCCCTGCGCCATAGCCGCACGTTCCTGTTGCTCCTGAGCAATATAGGCGGCCAGTACCGGCTCCGGCTGTTGCTGGCGGCAATACTGGCTGATCCGGGTAAACAAGGCTTTAGACGCCTCGGTTAAGCCGACTTCATGCAATGCTTTGGCTTTATCCAGAGCATCTTCCAGTGACGTTATTTGGGCATCAGGTTGCAAATCTTCCAGCAGTTGCCTGGCTTTTTTCTTATGATCCTGCAAATACAACAGGCGGGCCTGTACGACCTGTTGTTGCTCCGTCAACTCGTGGCGGCCATACTGGCGCTGCATGGTACTCAGCGACAGCGTGGCCTGGCGGTTCAGCCGTGACTGCTGCTCATCATCCTCACTGCTTAAGGCAAACTCTATACTGGCCCTGGCCAGGTTCAGATACAGTTCGGGTTGTTCATACATAGAGTAGCGGGCAAATTTCACCATATCGCGTGCTGCCCGGTACTGTATTTCGTAGTCGTGGTTAAGCCGGGACAGCTGCAGCAGCTTTTGCTGGCGCAGCAGGTTGCGCGGGGCAATATTGGCGGCTGCCAGTATGTGTTGCTGTGCCTGTTGATAGTGTTGCTGGCGGAATTCCAGCTCAGCCAGGCAATCCAGCGCAAACAACCGTGTATCTGTGCGTGACAACAGCCGTTCCAGCTCGGCAAAAGCGGCCTGTTCGGCATCGCGGTGTAACATACAACGCACCAGGCCGGTACGGGCCCAGCTGAAAGGTTGTACCTGTAACATGGCAGCGAAGAAATGCTCTGCCTCGGGGTAGTGCTGGATTTGCAGCAGAATATCGCCTTTTAACTTTAACAGCAGCGGAAACAGCTTATGCAATTCCGGTTGTGCCAGTTGCTGGTTCAGCAGTGTCAGCGCTTGGTCAAACTGCTGCTGTTCGAGCTGATCATACACCGGGCGCAGCAGCTGCTTGCGTTTTAGCAGCCGGTCAATACGTTGTTGTAAATCGCGGATCACAAAGGGCTTGGCCAGAAATTCATCTGGTTGCAGCTCCAGCACACTGTGTACCAGTTGCGGATCGGTGTCGGCGCTGATAAAAATCAGGCCGCAGCTGAGTTTTTGTAAACCGCTGCTTTTCAGCTCGGCAAACAGCTGATAGCCGTCTTTACCCTGCGGCAGGTTATAAGCGCAGATAATCAAATCGTAGTTATTATGTTTACACAGCTGAAGCGCAGCATAGGCTTTGTCGGCATAACTGAGGTTATGGTAGCCCAGTTGCTCCAGCGCATAGCGCAGGTAGCTTTGGGTCAGGCTTTGATCATCAATGATCAGAATACGCTCGTCGCGTTTAACGGCGGGTTCCATAGCGCTAAGGCATTTCCGGGGCAGAGAAGACTGGTTTTACTATAGCAAGTTTTTAACAAAGCAGAACAGCGAAAAATGACATAGGGTGGATTAATGTTGGATTGTACAGGAATATATGGAATTAAGAGTTTGGTGGATTGTACTGGGTTAGAAGCAGTGGCAACCGTGTCTTAGTAAATAGAGTGGGCGGTGCTCTTCATGATAAAACATCAAATTGGTGGATTGTACTGGGTTCGAACCAGTGACCCCCGCCTTGTAAGGGCAGTGCTCTCCCAGCTGAGCTAACA
>CAZEGA010000335.1:1960-3120 GCA_964511675.1 uncultured Rheinheimera sp. | reverse complement strand
GATAATGAAACGGGCTTCGGCGATTGTCACCAACCGTGGCGGCGGAACCTGCCATGCGGCTATTATTGCGCGCGAACTGGGTATTCCGGCGGTGGTAGGTTGCGGTGATGCTACCGCTAAAATTAAAACCGGCCAGCAGGTTACCGTATCCTGCGCCGAGGGTGATACCGGCTTTATTTACGATGGCAAGCTGGAGTACAAGGTGGTCAGCAGCCGGGTCGATCAGATGCCGGCGCTTGATTTAAAAATTATGATGAATGTCGGTAACCCGGAACGGGCGTTTTCATTCGCCAAATTGCCACATGCCGGTATCGGTCTGGCGCGGCTGGAGTTTATTATTAACCGCATGATAGGTGTGCACCCTAAGGCACTGCTGAACTTTGAGGCCCAGACTCCCGAGCTTAAAGCCACCATCAGCACAATGATTGCCGGTTATGCCAACCCGGTGGAGTTCTATATCGCCAAACTGACCGAGGGTATTGCCACGCTGGCCTGTGCTTTTGCGCCGCAGAAAGTGATAGTGCGGATGTCGGATTTTAAATCGAATGAATACGCCAACTTAGTCGGTGGCCGCCAGTACGAGCCGCACGAAGAGAACCCGATGATCGGTTTTCGTGGTGCGTCGCGCTATATTTCGGCAGATTTCCGTGACTGTTTTGCGCTGGAAGTGGAAGCGCTGAAACGGGTACGTAATGTGATGGGCTTTACTAATGTGGAAGTGATGATCCCCTTCGTGCGTACGCTGGAAGAAGCCAGTGCCGTGATTGACCTGCTGGCAGAGCACGGCTTAAAACGCGGCGAAAACGGCCTGCGCGTAATCATGATGTGTGAGCTGCCATCTAACGCCTTGCTGGCGGAAGAGTTCCTGGAGTATTTCGACGGTTTCTCGATTGGTTCTAATGACTTAACCCAGCTGACACTGGGGCTGGATCGTGACAGCGGCCTGATCGCGCACCTGTTTGACGAGCGTAACCCGGCGATTTACAAGCTGCTGGAAATGGCCATTAAAACCTGTAAAGCCAAAGGCAAGTACATAGGCATTTGTGGCCAGGGGCCGTCGGATCATGAAGACTTTGCTGCCTGGCTGATGCAACAGGGCATTGACAGCGTATCGTTAAACCCGGATACCGTGCTGGAAACCTGGCTGTATCTGGCAGAGA
>CAZEGA010000335.1:200-1950 GCA_964511675.1 uncultured Rheinheimera sp. | reverse complement strand
GGCAGAGAAATACGGTAAACAGTAAACTGGTAGCACCGCCAGCGGGAGCACAAGACCGCCCTGGCTCGCCACAGCAACTCACCGCTACTACCGTAGCGGCTCAGACACTCTGTGGCGACCAGTTCGGCTTATGCTCCCTCGTAGCTTAAGCTAATGTTAAGTGCCACAAAACGTATTTGCGATACATTGTTCAGCCGTTGGCGGCAACGCAAATTCTGCATTGTCATCTGCAAGCTGAAAAGGGGTAGCCAGTGCGGTATGCAGCCGGTTAAACAGCCTTAAGTCCGCGTGCATTGTCGCTTGTTCAATCGCTTTGGCAATTAAATGGTTACGCGGAATAATGGCAGGGTTTATGGCATCCATCCGCTGCTGCACTTCTGCCGGTTCGAAACCTTGCAGCGCAAGGCGTTGCTGCCATTGTGCGCTCCAGACTGACCAGCCCTGCTGATCGGCAAATAACACCGCCGCACCGGTCTGACAATCGTTGACAGACTGGCTTAACAGGCGAAAACACTGGCTGAAATCCACCTTATTGGCACTCATCAGATTAAGCAAATCGCGGATCAGCGCTTCGTCGGTGGCGGTTGCGTTAACCAGACCGATTTTTTCACCCATCCGTTGCAAAAATACGGCTTCATTTTGGCGATTAAACGCCTGTAATGCTGTCGTTGCCAGTTCCACGGCCTGCTCTGGTTGCTCACTGATTAATGGCAGCAGACATTCTGCCAGCCGTGCCAGGTTCCAGCTGGCGATACGCGGCTGGTTGCCCCAGGCATAGCGGCCCTGCTTATCAATAAAGCTGTATACCTGTGCCGGGTTAAAGGTATCCATAAAGGCACAGGGGCCATAGTCGATAGTTTCACCGGCAATGCTCATATTATCGGTATTCATCACACCATGAATAAAACCCAGGCTCATCCAGCTGGCAATCAGCTTTGCCTGTGCAGTTATGACATGCTCAAGTAAAGAAAGATAAGGGTTAGCGGCGCTGGCACAATCCGGGTAATGGCGCTGAATAACATAGTCGGCAAAGGTTTTCAGTGTATTGTGATCGCTATGTGCCGCGACATACTGAAAACTGCCAATACGGATATGGCTGCTGGCAACACGGGTTAACACGGCGCCGGGCTCTGCGGTTTCACGCTGCAGCCAGTCGCCGCTTAATACTGCTGCCAGCGCCCGTGTTGTCGGTACGCCCAGGGCATGCATAGCTTCACTGACTAAATATTCGCGCAATACCGGCCCCAGCGGGGCGCGACCATCGCCACGGCGGGAAAACGGCGTCGGGCCTGCACCTTTAAGCTGAATATCATACTGCCTGCCGTCAGTTGCCATCACCTCGGCCAGTAACAGCGCCCGGCCATCACCCAGTTGTGGTACAAAATGGCCAAACTGATGGCCGGCATAAGCATGGGCTACAGGTTTTACCCAGTTGGGCAAGTGATTGCCGCTAAACAGCGCCAGACCGCTATCCGTCAGCCAGTATGCGCGGGGTATCTGCAGTTCTGCAGCCAGTTCAGTATTAAAGGCCAGCCACTGCGGAGCTGACACCGGCGTAGGGTTACAGGGGGCTGAAAAAGGCGCACCTAAAGCTGCCAGGCTGTGCTCAACAGTAAAATCGGTCATATCAGGGTATATCAGTAGATAAGCAGGATAGCGTTAGTGTACAGAGGCTGTACTGCAGATACAAAAAAACCGACTATTAAGTCGGCTTTAATGTTGGTTGCGGGAGCCGGATTTCGACCTTCGC
>CAZEGA010000335.1:0-190 GCA_964511675.1 uncultured Rheinheimera sp. | reverse complement strand
GCCCGAGGGCATATTCTGTATAATCACTTAACAATCAATTTGGTTGCGGGAGCCCTGCTGTTTATGAAGAGCGAACCGACGACCTTCGGGTTACCGAATTTCAGACACAAAAAAACCAGCTAGATGCTGGTTTGATGTTGGTTGCGGGAGCCGGATTTGAACCGACGACCTTCGGGTTATGAGCCCGACG
>CAZEGA010000334.1:0-3120 GCA_964511675.1 uncultured Rheinheimera sp. | reverse complement strand
AAAATTAAGTGGGCACTTAAATTAGAGCACCTACCTGTGATCGCCGGACGCTTACGAGCCAGTAGCAAGTATTGGTATTATGAACTTCATGTTCACCGGTTGATTGAGCGTTTGAGTTTAAGATGTATCTAGCCATAGCATGGCTCCTTAGATTGGATTGTAGTTATACAATAAAGCCTCTAAAAAGAGGCTCTCTTTCAGATCAATTTGGGGTTGATCTGTAATGTTCACGAACCTTTGTCCCGTCATTTCGGGTATGTGCAGGAACGTGAACTTTCTTTTTACCACTTTGGGTTTTCGCCATGGCGTCAACTCCTGAGTTGAAAGTATCGACTAGGCTGCTACAATCCAAATCCCACATTTGGGGTAGCAACCGTTTTCGGTTGGTACTGCGATCTTCGGCCGACTGGTACTCGGCCTTAGATCCTTCAACCTAACCTTCACTACATATGGTGTTTAGTGAAGGCCTAAGCACAAGATAGTGTGTGTTTTTTCTTTTTGCAAGCGTGAAAACTGTCAAAATATACAGTGCCATTTTTATGTTGGTGTTTGCTTACCTGCCATCTTAATTGCCTGGTTGCTCACCAATATTGCAAGCCATTCTGTGGTTTTTTTATACAAGTGAAAAATTTCTACTTTTTATATACACCCATTGTGTTTGTAGTTTTTTTCCCACTGGATAAACCGCTCTTTCCAGAGTTTCACCAGTGACTCCTGATGTTCCCACTTTTTCTCGATTTCCTTTTTGTCAGGAATTACCACACCTGACAGTTGCTGACTGAACATGCGTGGTATCACATGGCTGTAGTGGCGTTCTATCATTTCTATACTTGTACCACACTGACGCGCCAACACATCGATACTGACTTTTTGTGCGACCAGTTCCCACGTTATAAATGAGTGCCTTAATGAGTAGAGGGTTCGCTTGCCTTGCGCAGATTCTTCAAGGCCAAGTTCTTTAAGAGCAGAATAAATAGGGTCAGATAAAAATTAAACCCGGCTACGGGGACCTGGTTGTTGCTCTTTAACAAACAGACGCCAAACCGGCACAGGCCTTTACTATAACGTGCGACACTAAGCTATAACCCGCAGGGGCGGCTGCTGGCTAATAACATCATGTCGATCGGTCAATAACGCTATTGAGCGATCACCATGCGTGGGAATACGCATATTTTCAGGTAATCTCTCCCTACTGACACTGAAATACAGCTCAGAATACGCTATAAGTTCATAAACTAGCTTCAGAAGGATACAGATATACCTTTTGGTTTAATGGCGCGCATAACCGGGGTTTGAAGCCCAATGGCGAAAATGTACGCGAAGGAATAACCAGAAGGTTGGTAAACTTTATCATCAGGTGATATAGTTTGTTATGAAAAGAGACACGGCAATAGACACCTTACTTGAGCTTAATGACTTTTTCGCAGACGTTGACCGCGTTCTATCGGAGGTGAAGAAACGATGAAAGCTATAGTGATTGGCATTATGTCTCAGGAGAAAATTCGCGAGCGAGCTTTGAAAATTGCCCGTGGCGAGTACAAACCAAAGGCTGGTGAGCCGAAAATCTGGTTTACGTCGATGAAATCGCTGGCTGAAGTCCTGAGCGATGACAATCGTGCCCTGCTGCACGTGATCACCGAGATGAAACCAGAATCCATTTCAGCACTTGCCGAAGCAACTGGCCGCAAACCAGGTAACCTGTCTCGCACACTAAAAACAATGTCCAATTACGGGATCGTGGACTTGAAACGAGAAAGCAAGCATGTGCGCCCTATAGCGAATGCCACGGCGTTTCGCATTGTGGCAGCCTAACGCAGTGGTCATTAGGCCTGCATTGATTAATTGAGCTTTCAGCTCAGGAACGAAGTTATACAACTATCACTTTTTCTGTAAAAAGGCTTTATCCAGCGCCAGAAAAACGACCGGAGTGGTTAGTAAGGTCAGCATCTGGCTAAAAGCCAGCCCCCCGACTATAGCAACGCCTAAAGGCACCCGTAGTTCGGCACCTGTGCCAAAACCTATCATTAAAGGCACGGCACCTAACATGGCGGCCAGGGTGGTCATCATAATAGGGCGAAAGCGCACCAGACAGGCCTGATGAATGGCGTCTTTGGCCGATAAGCCCTGTTCACGCTGGGCTTGCAGGGCAAAATCGACCATCAGGATGCCGTTTTTCTTCACGATACCTATCAGCAAAATAATGCCTATCAACGCCATAATGGAGAAATCCAGCTGCCAGGCCCACAGCAATAAAATGGCACCTATAGCAGCGGATGGCAGAGTCGATAAAATCGTCAGCGGGTGAACAAAACTCTCGTACAACACGCCCAAAATAATATACACAGCTAATAATGCCGTGAAAATCAGCAACGGCTGAGTCGCCAGAGACTCCTGAAACGCCTGAGCGGCGCCCCGGAAAGATCCCGACACCGAAACCGGCATTTGTAACTCTGCGAGCGCTTGCTCCAGGGCTTTCACAGCGTTGCCCAAAGCCACACCGGATGCCAGGTTAAACGAAATATTGGCCGCTGGTTGCATACCATGATGCGCAATCACCACCGGGCCACTGGTCGCTGGCAACACTTTGGCAAAAGCCAGTAAAGGCACCATTTCACCTGTAGTTGGTGAGCGTAAGTGGAAATAATTTAAGCTCTCTGCGGTGCCACGTTGTTCCGGTGATAACTCCAGAATGACATTGTACTGGTTGGTTTCGGTCTGGTATTCGTTAATTTGGCGCTGACCAAACGCATCATACAGCGCCTGATCCAGATCGGCGGCAGCAAAACCCAGCTGGGCAGCCTGCTGTCGGTCCAGCTCCAGCCTGATAATATTGGCATCCCACTGCAAATCGTTGGATAAATCCGTAAACATCGGATTTTGCCGCAGTTTGGCGGTCAACGCCTGAGTCCACTGCGCCAGCTCATCACTGTTTAACGCTTTAAGCACATAACTATACTGTGCACGGCCGCCACCACCACCGCCAAGGTTAATATCCTGAGCCGCCCGTAAAAATACCTGTAACCCCGGAATTTGCGCAAACTGCGGACGTAACCGGTCAATAATGTCACTGACACTGGCGTCCCTGTCATCAGGATCACTCAGCACCAGCCAGATCCGGCC
>CAZEGA010000333.1:0-3123 GCA_964511675.1 uncultured Rheinheimera sp. | reverse complement strand
CCGCCGCTCTCGTTGGACTTGCTGGGCTCCGGCGGGTCGCTCTTCTTGATGCCGTTATACTGGCCGTTTTTGAAATCTTTAAATACCGGCGTCATTAAACGGGCATTAAGCTGCTTTGGCTGCACCGCTTTAAAGTATTCCTGCGATGCCAGGTTTACCACTATCTCACTGTGCAGTGCGTCAAGCTGCCGGTTAAGTGTGGCGGTAATCGTATCCTGCCAGAATGCATACAGGTCTTTACCTTTTGGGTTGGCCAGTTTGGTGCCCATTTCCAGCCGGTACGGCTGCATTAAATCCAGCGGCCGCAGTACCCCGTACAGGCCGCTTAAAATACGCAGGTGCTGCTGGGCAAAAGTAATATCGTTATCGGTTAAACTGGCGGCATCCAACCCCTGATATACATCGCCATTAAAGGCAAACAGCGCCGCTTTGGCATTAGCCGGTGTAAAAGGCAATTGCCACTGGGCAAAACGGGCGGCATTTAACCCGGCCAGTTTATCGCTGATATGCATTAACGACGCTAAATCAGCCGGGGTCAGGGTTTTACAGATCTCCGCCAGTTGCAGGCTTTGCGCCAGCAAATCTGGCTGAGATGTCTGCAGGGCACGGGATAAAGGCTGAAAATCAAGATCTTTGGCGGGTGACACAAGCAACAACATAAACGTTTTCCTGAGAATAAAATGAGCAGCTTACTTAAAATACAGTTCCGGCAGTTTAGGCAGTAAACTGGCAAGGCGTTGCTGATTAGCTGGTGTTTTAGGGCTGAACTCCAGTGCGTTCAGCACCGTTTTAGCCAACACAGCAAGCTTTTTGTCTGCTGGCAGCTCGGTCAGCGTTTGCAGCATATTCAGCACTAAAGCTGCATTACAGGGCATATACACAAAGGCCTGGTGCAATTGTGCCAGCGCCGCCCCGGCATTACCCTGCTGCATCAGTTCCATCCCGGCCTGGTTCCATTGCCGGATGCTATGGCGCAGCTGTTGCTCCTGCTGTGTCAGGTAAGTGGCAAGCACATGCTGGCAGCAACTGTCCAGATCAGTACAGGGGCATGTGCAGGCTTTCAGCTGAGCCAGGTACTGTTCTGATAACTTCCCCTCGCCCAGAGCAAAAGCCAGGCTGGCACAGTCCAGCAAACCAGCCGGGTCAACGGGCAAACCTTGTTGTTGCAGCTGTTCCAGTTGCTGTTTGCCATCGGCAAAATTGCCCTGCAATACGCTCATCCTGGCCCGCAACACCGCAACGGCAACGTCTGTTTTGTCATGCTGCAACTTGTTGGGCATGGAAGACAGCGCATCCATGGCTTTTTTCAGCAGCGGGGCAAACTCGTTTACTGCCGCGCACTGCGCCTGCCGCAGCAGTATACGGCTTAGACCAAAATAAAATTCTGCCCGGTCAAAGCCAGAGAAGCGGTACTGCTGGATCAGTTTCTGCCAGTATTTAACCGCCTCATGCAGATTACCGCTTAGCTCTAACGCACAGGCGCTGGCCAGATGCGCGGCTATATGTGTCGGCTGGGCTTTAATCAGCTCTGCCAGTTGCTGTCTGGCATCAAGGTACTGCCCTTGCAGCAGATCAAGGCAAGCCAGCCACTGCTGGGCCTCCGGCCGAATATCATCGGCTTCGGTCATAGCCAGCAAGAGCGCCTGCGCCTCAGTGAACGCCTGCTGCTGTAACAGGGATACCGCATAACCTAACCTGGCCCAGCTGAAATCGCGCTGCTGCAACACCTGTTCATACAGTTTTTGGGCCGCACCGAAATTGCTGTCCCGCAGCAAGACTTCGCCCATCAGCCGCAGTGCCGGTAACGAAGCCGCATTGCGGGCATTAATCACCTGATCCAGCTCCAGCTGTGCCTGCTGATAATTCTTGTCCCGCAGTGCCTGATGTACTTTGCGCAGCCTCAGGCGGTGGTTCCAGACTTTCGCCAGCCGTTTTTCCAGCTCAACATAAGAAAAAGGTTTCAGGATAAAAGCATCCGGCGTGCCCTGTAGCAACCCCAGTACCGGCAAACGCCGGGGTTCGGCACTCATCAGCAAAAAGCAGCAACTTACTTTCAGCAGCGCCTGCTGGCTTAAGTCAGCAAAAAACTGCAAGGCATCCTGGCCGGCCCCCAGATCGAAATCGGCCAGAACAAAGTCAAAACGGTCCTTTTTTGCCAGCGTAATAGCCTGCAAAGCGTCCGATGCAGTGGTAATATCATCGAAACCTATTTGCTGTAGCATGCCTTTAATAGAAGCACGCACCGGCTCACAGTCTTCAATTAACAATAGTTTTTTACTTTTATAGAAGCTGGCTTGGAAGATCATCGCGATCCTGTGCTAATTTACTGTTACAACATAGTGCCGGCGTACCACCGGCAGAACAGGCAATATAGTAACTTAGGTTACACCATGCAACGCTATTATCATGAGTTTTCCATTACAACCGCATTTTGTTGTAATATTCCTACAGACAATTGCTTATTAACGCCTTAATCACTAATATACGAGCAAAAATACGGTAATAAAACAACATGAACAACTTACTAAGCCAACTTAAAGCCGTTACCACTGTCGTTGTAGACAGCGGTGATCTGACCGCAATCGAACAGTTCCGGCCGGTCGATGCGACGACAAACCCCAGCCTGCTGTTAAACGCCAGCCAGCAGGAGTTTGCCAAACCGGTGCTGGCAAATGCGGCGGCCTACGCCAGAAGCAAAACAGCCGACAAGGCAGAGCAACTGAGCCTGGCATCGGATAAGTTTGCCGTCGATATCGGTACCAGCATCAGCAAACTGGTGCCAGGCCGGGTATCAACCGAAGTGGATGCGCGTTTATCGTTCGACACCGCCGCCACTGTCGCCAAAGCCCGGCAGCTGGTGGCGCTGTATCAGGAAAACGGTATCGGCACTGATCGTATCCTGATCAAAATTGCTTCTACCTGGGAAGGTATTCAGGCAGCCCGCCAGCTGGAGCAGCAAGGTATTCAGTGTAACCTGACGCTGCTGTTTCATATGGCACAAGCCCGGGCCTGTGCCGAAGCCGGTGTGTATTTAATTTCGCCTTTTGTTGGCCGTATTCTCTACTTGTACAAGGCCAGTACAGGGCAGGATTACAGTGCCGAAACCGATCCGGGCGTGGTGTC
>CAZEGA010000332.1:0-3126 GCA_964511675.1 uncultured Rheinheimera sp. | reverse complement strand
ACAGATAGCGCCTGTCAAGACGCTGCGCGCCATGCCCGGCGCACCCATAAAAAAATCCGCCGGTAACGGCGGATTTTTCAGGTGTAGCAATACCAGCTTAGAAGCGGTACTGGCCTTTTAAATAGTAATAACCGCCATTAATACCCATTGGCGAGGTTTCAAAATATTTCGCCCCCAGAATGTCGCTCATCCATTGCGGTAAGCGCTCTGGTTTGGTATCAAACAGGTTCTGCGCACCAACTGACACCACGAAGTTATCATTAATATGGTAACTGACTTCGGCATCAAAGGTGACTTTGGCTGACGCCATCTGGCTTAAGTCTGCATCGTCAGCATGCACGCCCTGATAGCTGCCATAGTAGTTAGAGCGGATAAACATATCCCAGTCCTGCCAGCTTTGGCTCCAGGTCAGGGTAGCCCGATGTTTCGGTAAGTCATTTTCCAGCCGCGATACTTTAAAGTCTCCTGTGATATCTGAATAACGATTTACCGTAGTGTCATTCCAGTTATAGGCCAGGCTGAAGGTACTGCGGCCATCCAGCAAACTGGCTGAATAGTTGGCAACTACATCCAAACCCCGGGTAGTGGTATCAAAGTCGTTGGTCAGGAAGGTGATCTGCGACAAGGATTCCACACCACGCACCCCGGCGGCACGCAACGCATCACGATCAGCCTGGCTGATATCAAATTCGGCTGACTGGCCGATACGGTCTTTAACCTGAATGTTGTAAACATCGGCAGTAATAAAGAAATCATAGGCGCTATATACCACACCAAAGGCAAAGCTTTTCGACTCTTCCGGTGTCAGCTCTTTGGCACCTTTTAGCACAGATACCGGGCTGGTGGCAGGCAACAGTGCGATATCAACCAGCTGCTTGTCTTCATTTAACGCCGTGCGCACATTACGCACATTAGCCTGACCGACAGTAGGCGCACGGAAGCCGGTACTGTGCGATGCCCGCATGGCCAGGTCGTCTGTCAGGCGGAACTGACCGGTGATTTTATAGTTGGTGGTGCTGCCAAAGCTGTCATAGTCTTCAAACCGTAGCGCGCCGCCCAGCAACAGGTTTTCTGTTACTTCGGCTTCCACATCAACGTAGGCAGCATAATTGCGGCGGGTTGATACGCCGGCGTCATCTGGCTGGAAGCCGGGAAAACCATTGGAACCATTGGTTAACTGGTTTACATAAGGGCCAATTTCCCATGACGCCACTTCACCGGCAACAATTTCAAAGCTTTCCTCGGTCCATTGCAGGCCGGCGGCGACAGTTAAATCTTCATATAAACCAACCGGTACATATTTAACAAAGTCAGCGGTAAAGTTTTTCTCCAGTTGGATATATTTACCGGCTTCAAAATCGGTTGGCGTATTAGGCCCTAAAGACGCATTAACGGTATTTATAATTTTGAATGTGGATTCACTGCGGCCAACCGAGCCGGAGAAATCGTACATAATGCCGCTTAGGGCACCGTCTTTAAACTCGCCTTTGGTGCCGATGGTCAGCGAGGTATCGGTAATATTGCCACCAAAGTTCGGGGTAAAACCGCCAGGGAACATTGAGAAGAAGGTAAAACAGTTAGCCGGCAGGGCACCAACAGCACTGGTAATTTGCGCATGGTTCAGACCAGTAATAGGTACATTGGCGCAGCCACCGGCACCGGTGGTGTCAACCACTTCCAGGGTTTCACCGCCATCATTAGAAAATACGCCGCCACGGTTATGCGGGTTGCGGTAGTAAAACCCCCCGGTTACATCCCGCTCTGAGTAGTTACCAAACATATAGGCTTCTTTGCCGTTGCCTAAATCCAGCCCGGCATTGGCAAACAGGGTAAAGTCATCTTTAAACTTCGGCGAACCCCAGACCTGGGCAATAGGCGCAATATGCGTATTGCCCTGATCGATCATGTCCTGGGCATCGGCGCGTTGTACGCTACGGCTGGTTGGGTCGACATTTTTGTACTGTGCACTGACATTGACAAAACCATCATTGGTTAATGGCATACCGATATTAGCGGCAATTTCTGTCGAGGTGCCGTCACCGGCATAATATTCACCACGTTTGATTTCAATGGTACCGCCATCGCTGGCATCTTTCAGCACAAAGTTAATTACCCCGGCAATGGCATCTGAACCATACTGGGCCGCTGCACCATCACGCAGAATTTCTACCTGTTTCATCGCAATACCTGGGATCACCGAGATATCCGGCCCCTGGGCACCATCGTTAATACCACCACCAAGGAAGCTGATGACGGATGCGCGGTGGCGGCGTTTACCGTTTAACAGGATTAAGGTGCTGTCGGATGACAGGCCACGCAGGTTTACCGGGCGGATCAGTGTCGCCGCATCGCTGATCGGGTTGGCATGTACGTTTAATGATGGCACTGTGGTGGTGATCAGGTTCAGCATATCGCTGTTGCCGTTTTTCACCAGTTCGTCGCCGCCGATAATATCAATCGGGACAGGAGAGTCACTGATTGAACGCGGCGCTGAACGGGTACCGACTACGGCAATTTTTTCTACTGCTTGTTCTTTCTTGGCTGTATCTGGCGTGTCTTCCTGTGCCATGGCTGCGGTGGCGCTGATACCAAAAGACAGCGATGCTGCCAGTGCAAATTTTACCGCGCGGGCTACCGGATGGTAATTGTTATGTTTTTTCATAGTGTATTTTCCTGGATTATTTTTATACCGGACGCTTATGCTTTTGTTTTTGCGTCTTATTAAACATATGAGATAACGTCGCCGTTGTCTATCGTATATTTATGTCATTTTGTCGCTCGAATGGGAAAGCGCTATCGATTGCAACTGCAAAAACAGATTGCGCGGCCAAAACAGACTGTTTATAACTGCACAAAGACTTAAAGCGGAATAACAAAGTGCGGATTGTTAATTTAGAACAAGCGTGGTTTTTACCTGTAATAGCTTTGGCTAATCAGGTACATGGCGATAACTACCTCGATTATGCCAACCTGCAACAGATGCAGCAGCAAGGCATCAAACACGGCTTAAATGCCAGCCTGGTTGCCCTGGATGATACTGATACGGTTGTCGGTTACCGGCTGAGCTTTGCTGCGGGGCAATGGCAGCTGGATCAGTGGTGTTCGCCCGGGCTCTGGCCGGTGGCG
>CAZEGA010000331.1:2283-3179 GCA_964511675.1 uncultured Rheinheimera sp. | reverse complement strand
ATCCTTACGACTGTCACCTGAAATCCGGTGGAGAGCTTCTGGCCTTTGTTAACTACAGTTTACAGAAATTACAGAAGCAGTCTGTTCCATTCTCGTTTTGCTGTTAGCAAATGCCATGCTCTGCTTATTATGTTTTATAAGGAGAGGCACCCTTGTCCAAACTTATTGTTGCAAAATTCGGCGGCACCAGTGTCGCAGACTTCGATGCGATGTCGCGCTGTGCCGACATTATCCTGGCAGAACCGGCTATCCGGCTGGTGGTTGTCAGCGCCAGTTCCGGCGTTACCAACCTGCTGGTCGATATTACCAAATATACCGATGTTACCGAGCGCTATGCCTGTTATCAGGGCATAGAGCGTATTACGCTGGCAGTATTAAACCGCCTGCAGCAGCCGGATGCTGTTGCAGAGGGTATTGAGCAGTTGCTTTTTGCCCTGAAAGAGCTGATTGAAAATGGTGGTACTGTGTATAGCGCGGCGCATAAAGATGAAATTCAGTCTTTTGGCGAGCGCTTAAGCTCGGTGCTGTTTGCCCAGGTATTGCGCGAGCGCGGCGTGGCCGGTTTATGTTTTGATGTGCGCCGTGTGATGCGTACCGACAGCCGTTTTGGTAAAGCTGAGCCGAAAATAACGCAGATAAGCGAGCTGTGTGCACTGCAGTTACAACCGCTGCTGGCAGATAATGTGGTGGTAACCCAGGGCTTTATTGGTGCTGATGATGCAGGCCAGACAACGACACTGGGCCGTGGTGGTTCCGACTACAGTGCCGCCTTGCTGGGGGAGGCCTTAACGGCCTCTGTGGTACAGATCTGGACTGACGTGGTGGGTATTTTTACCACAGATCCACGCTTAACCGAGCAGGCGCGCTGCATTAAAGAGATCAGTTTTGATGAAGCC
>CAZEGA010000331.1:0-2273 GCA_964511675.1 uncultured Rheinheimera sp. | reverse complement strand
CGAAATGGCCACCTTTGGTGCCAAGGTACTGCATCCGGCCACGCTTATTCCGGCGATGCGGCGTAATATCGGCGTCTTTGTCGGCTCCAGCCGCGAGCCCGAGGCCGGCGGCACCTGGATAGCCAAAGAGGTAAAAGATCGGCCGCCGTACCGTGCTATTGCCTTACGTAAATCGCAAACCTTAATTACGGTAAAAAGCCCGGCCATGTTACATGCCGCCGGCTTTTTAACCCGGGTATTTGATATTTTAAGCCGGCATCAGATCTCGGTGGATTTGGTGACTACGTCGGAAATCAGTGTGGCGCTGACGCTGGATGAGGGCGGCATGAGCAGTGCCTTTACGGCGGCGGTTGAACCGGCGCTGACTGAGCTGCGCAGCTTCTGCGAAGTGGCGGTAGAGCAGGGCTTAAGCCTGGTGGCCGTCATTGGCAACCATTTACACAGCAGCAAGGGCATTACCGGCGACTTATTTAATACGCTGGAGCGTATTAATATGCGGCTGATTTGCCACGGTGCATCCAAACATAACCTGTGCTTTTTGGTGCAGGATGCCGATGCGCCGGCGGTGGTAAAACAGTTGCACCAGAGTTTATTTAGCGCCTGATGTGATGGTGCTATCTGATATAACAAGCCCGACAGTTGCTGCCTGTCGGGCTTGTTAATACCGGCATATTAGCTGGCCGTGCCAGGGGATTGTTTTGCGCTGACCGGCTGCACCAAGCCCTCCGAGCGGCCAACCACCAGTGCCACCATAGTATCGCCGGTAACATTAGTGGTGGTGCGCATCATATCGATGATCCGGTCTATGGCGGCGATAAAGGCAATACCCTCCAGCGGCAGGCCGACCACGCTTAATGTCACCGTCAGCATTACCATAGCGGTACCCGGCACACCCGCCGTGCCCAGTGATGCCAGCGTAGCGGTGCCGATAATCAGCAGGTAGTCCAGCGCGTCCAGCTCAATACCGTAGATATGGGCGATAAATACCGCGGCTATCGCCGGATAAATACCACCACAGCCGTCCATATTAATGGTCGAGCCCAGTGGCAACACAAAGCTGGCATAATCTTTCGATACACCAAGGTTTTCAGTCACCACTTTATAAGTCACCGGCAGGGTGCCATAGCTGCTGGAACTGCTGAACGCGACTAATTGTGCCGGCAGGATAGCTTTAAAATATTGCCGCAAACCCATGCCACCGAAGGCTTTAACAAAGCCGCCGTAAACAAAAACAATATGGATAAGACAAGCGATATAAATGGCCAGAATAAATTTGCCCAGCGGCAACAGCGTTTCCAGGCCATAGTTACCCACGGCCCAGGCCATCAGGCCGAAGACGCCGAATGGCGTCAGTTGCAGCACCATTCGGGTGATCTGGAACATAATTTCGGCCCCGGCCTGGATCACGCTGCGCATGGGCTGGGCTTTTTCGCCAACCACATTAATGGCAATACCGACCAGGCTGGCAAATACAATAATCTGCAGGATATTACCATTGACCAGTGCCGCTACCGGGTTGGTTGGAATTAAATTGGTGATAACATCGGCTACCGGCGGAATATCACGCTGGCGCACTTCGGTGGCGGTTAGTTGCAGGCTATCGCCCCAGTTAAACAGGCTGGCAACAATTAATCCCAGCACGCTGGCAATGATTGCGGTCAGTAAAAACAGGCCGATAGTTTTGCCGGCCAGCCGCTGCACTTTGCCGGTGTCGTTCAGTGAGGTGATACTGGTGATCAGTGCAAAAAACACCAGCGGCACCACTAACATACGGATGGCATTAATAAACAGTGTACCCAGTGGTTTTACCACGGTAGCGGCTTCGCCAAAGATCACGCCGGTGGCAATACCCAGTATCAGCGCGCCCAGCACACGTTGCCAGAACGGAATGGCAAACCAGAATGCAAACATGAAATATCCTGAAATTGAAACAGTAAGATTTTCAGCATTATAGAGACAAATGCGGCCGGGACAAGGCCGCTTGTCTATAACATATAACGGTATTTATTCGTAGGGTAGCGGATCTGTGGTGTTATTCAGCGTAAAGGCTTCCAGCCGTTCCTGACAGGAGCCGCATTTGCCGCAGGCTTTTTCCCGGCCGTTATAGCAGGTCCAGGTTTTGCTGTAATCCAGCCCCATCGCCAGACCGTCGGCAAGGATCTCTATTTTGGTTTGGGCTAAATAAGGGCTGATAATATCGACCGGTTCGTAGTTGGCTATCTGGCAGACATCATGCATCTTTTGCACAAATTCCGGCCGGCAGTCCGGGTAAA
>CAZEGA010000330.1:0-3184 GCA_964511675.1 uncultured Rheinheimera sp. | reverse complement strand
GACATTAACACTGTATAAAGGCAATTACAGCCAGATTGAACGCCAGCGTGCCGAGCAGTTATCGCAGCAGCAGGCCAACTTTGACAAGCAGCAGCGCCAGGTGGCGCACCTGCAGCAGTTTATCGACCGTTTTAAAGCCCAGGCCACCAAGGCCCGCCAGGCCCAGAGCCGGATTAAAGCACTGGAGCGGATGACGCTACTGGCACCAGCCCATGTTGATTCGCCGTTCAGTTTCAGTTTTCGTGAACCCAAAGCCCTGCCGAACCCGTTGCTGAAAATGGACAATGTGCAGGCCGGTTACGCCGACAAAGTCATTTTAAGCCAGATTAAATTCCAGCTGCTGCCCGGCAGCAGGATTGGCTTGCTGGGCCGTAACGGTGCCGGTAAATCGACGCTGATTAAACTGTTGTCCGGCAGTATGCCGGCGCAAAGTGGTGAAATCTGGTACGCCAATGGCGTCAGCCTGGGCTATTTTGCCCAGCACCAGCTGGAAACGCTACGGCCGCAGGATTCGCCGCTGCAGCATTTGGTACGGCTGGACCCGTTAGTACCCGAACAAAAACTGCGCGACTTTTTAGGCGGCTTTGGTTTTCATGGCGATAAAGCGCTGGAAGCCTGTGCACCGTTTTCCGGTGGCGAAAAAGCCCGGCTGGTACTGGCGCTTATTGTTTACCAGCGGCCTAACCTGTTGCTGCTGGACGAGCCGACCAACCACCTCGATTTAGATATGCGCGAAGCCATCGTCATGGCACTGCAGGAGTTTGCCGGCGCTATTGTTATCGTATCGCACGATCGCCACTTACTCAGCAGCTGTACCGATGAGTTTTATTTAGTTGCCCATGGCCGCGTAGCGCCATTTGACGGCGATTTAGCCGATTATTACCAGTGGCTGCAGCAGGATGCCCGGCAAAGCGCCAGTGCAGCGCAGGCAGATACGCCGGCCAGCAGCAATGTAGTACGTAAAGATCAGAAACGGCTGGAAGCCGATTTGCGCAACCTGCTCAGACCACTGAAACAAAAAGTAGAAAAGCTGGAGCAGCAGCAGGAAAAGCTGACCACAGAGCTGGCCGCTATTGCACAACAGCTGGCCGATGCGGATATTTATGCTGCCGAACGCAAAGCCGAACTGACTGAACTGCTGGCAAAGCAGGCCAAAGCCAGCAGCAGTTTAAGCAGTATTGAAGAAGACTGGTTTATGGCACAGGATGAACTGGAGCAGCAAACTGCACAGTTCTGGAAGAACAATGGTTAAGAGCGGCAGCAAAATAGCTAGCCGGCTTAGTGCCGACCAGCTATGGCAATTCAGCCTGGCGCTGTATCCACAGGTAAAAACCCTCTGCCTGCAATGGCAGGACACTTTAGGTGCCAACGTAAACCTGCTGCTGTTACTGTGTTATCTGGAGCAACAGCAGCTAAGCCTGAATGCCGCCCAGCTGCAACAACTGTCGGCCCGGCTTGAAAACTTCAGCCGCCAGTTTACCCAGCCGCTACGGGCACTGCGCCGCAGCTCAGGTACAGCCCAGTTGCAACCGGCGGTACAACAACAGCTAAAACACGCCTTACTCAATGCAGAACTAAAACTGGAACAGCTGGAGCAGCAGTTACTGCTTGCACATTGTCCTGACGTAACACGTACGGCCGCACCTCTGCTGGAGCTGTATCTGGCGCAGCTTAATGCCGATCCCGCTGCCGTGCAAAACCAGATTATTGATCTGCGTCAAGCCTGTTCCCGGTCAGGCTGAGCCTGGCTGCAAGCTTTGATCTGTATCAGATAAACCAACCCCGGCTTTACCTACACTGGCGTTATTAACGTAGTTAAGAGGGCAAGGCTATGAACCTGTGGCAGGAATTTTTAAACGACCCGGTAATTTTTATCTCTTTTACCGGTTTGGCTATCGTAATTGGCTTATGTATTTTTTACGCCGTGTACTTTATGTATAAAGTTGGGCACGACCAGCCCGACAGTAAATAGCAGCGGCGGGCTACTCTACTTCGAGGTATTGCAGTTTATCCGGCACGCCGTTCCAGGTATCGGCATCAATTGGAGCCGGTTTTACTGCACGGATATTCGGCCATACTTCTGCCAGCTCGGCATTCAGCTGAATAAAGCCATGTTGCTCTGCCGGTACTTTATCCTGCTGCACTATGGCAGTGGCCGGGCACTCTGGCTCGCACAGGCCGCAATCAATGCAAATAACCGGATCTATGGCCAGAAAGTTCGGCCCCTCAAAAAATGCATCCACCGGGCATACTGCCACGCAATCGGTGTATTTGCATTTAATGCAGTTATCCAGCACCACAAAGGCCATAGTGTATCGGTTCCATCTTGTTTCAGGCTGCGGATCATACTGCACCGCTATGAAAAAACAAACTATCTCAATCGGGCACGAACCTGTTTACTCACGCTAACACGCCGTGAACCCATCCCTGGGGGCTCGATTATGAACTTCATCCATGGAGTTCATCCTTCGGACCAGCGGAGCTGTTCAAATTCGCTCCTGGCGAATTTGTCCGGCCATCCTGGCCTGCAACGGTTAGCTTAGAGTAATCAGGTTCTCGCTGAAAAGTCTGCCTATGCTGAAACGATTACGGACAAGCTCTCCGGCTTGGCGTAAAATAGCCACATCTTGTGAGCTGCTCCAGCAGCAATGACACCGATACGGAAGCCTTATGCTGCGCCTGACCGAAATAAAACTACCACTGAACCACGACGAAAACGCCCTGACTGCGGCCATTCTCGGCAAACTAAAGCTAAAACCAGAGCAATTACACAGCTTTAGCGTATTTAAACGCGGTTTTGATGCACGCAAGAAAACCGATATTCAGCTTATTTATACGCTGGATATTGAGGTAGATAACGAAACAGCGCTGCTGAACACCTTCGCCAAAGATCAGCATGTAAAGCCGTCACCGGACACCCGCTACCAATTTGTTGCCCAGGCACCGGCAACGCTGACCGGGCGCCCGCTGGTGATTGGCCTTGGCCCCTGTGGCCTGTTTGCCGGTTTGCTGCTGGCGCAAATGGGCTTTAAACCGATTATTCTCGAGCGTGGTAAAGAAGTGCGCGAGCGCACCAAAGATACCTTTGGTTTCTGGCGTGGCAAGGAGCTGAATCCCGAATCCAATGTGCAGTATGGCGAAGGCGGTGCCGGTACTTTCTCTGACGGCAAACTGTACAGCCAGG
>CAZEGA010000329.1:0-3194 GCA_964511675.1 uncultured Rheinheimera sp. | reverse complement strand
GCCTGGCCGATTGGCTTTGTTATATAGAGCAAAGCCATCCAATTCATCAGATTGAGCTTGGGCTGGAACGTGTAAAACGTGTGGCTGAACGTGCGGCTTTGCAGCAATTACCCGGTCGCACTATCCTGATCGCCGGCACCAATGGCAAGGGCACGACTGCCCGCTGCCTGGAGCAGCTGTTACGGGTGCAGGGCTATAGTGTCGGGGTCTACAGTTCGCCGCACTTACTGCACTTTAATGAACGCTTGCGGATAGACGGTGCTGATGTTGCCGATGCCGACTGGGTAGACGCTTTCGCTTTTGTCGAAACACTGCGGGCTGATACTGCACTGACCTATTTTGAATTTACTACCCTGGTAGCGTTTTACCTGCTAAGGCAGCGGCAGTGCGATTTTTGCCTGATAGAGGTAGGCCTGGGCGGCAGGCTCGATGCCACCAATATTGTGGCGCCGGATGTCAGTGTGATCACTACGGTAGATCTTGATCATCAGGACTGGCTGGGGCACACCCGTGAAGCCATCGGTTTTGAGAAAGCCGGTATTTTCCGCAAAGGTAAGGTTGCCGTAATAGGCGAACTGGAGCCGCCGGCGTCGGTTTTGGCCCAGGCAGCACAACTGAGTTGCCAGACTATAGTGGCAACTCAGCAATATCATTACACCGAACAGGCTAACCAGTGGCATTGGCATGGACAGCACAACCGGCTGGACGCGCTGCCGTTTCCGGCTATGCCGGTGCAGAATGCCGCCTGTGCCCTGGCGGTACTGGAACAGCTGTCCTGTCTGCCAGCAGCGGCGCTGGCAGCTCAGGTATTGTCTGAACTGACATTAGCGGGGCGTATGCAGTGGTTGCAACAAACTCCGGCTATTATTATTGATGTGGCGCATAATCCACAGTCAGCCAGATACCTGGCCGGGCAGTTGCAGCAGCTGAAACCGGGTTTTGGCCGTGTAGTGGCACTGGCCGGTATGCTTAAAGACAAAGATATTGCCCGGACACTGGCACCCTTGACGCCGTTGTTTGATCAATGGCATCTTGTGTCTTTAACCGGTGCACGTGGTGCGACAGCAGCGGATTTAGCAAAATATCTGCCTGATTCTGTTAATGATATCAGCTTGCATGATGATGCACTGACGGCGTTTATGCAGGTCAGGGCCACATTAACAGCTGATGAGCTACTTGTAGTATTTGGGTCGTTTTTCACTGTGTCTGCCGTACTGGCAGGCCATCAGGAGGCAAGGTGACAGCCGCATTTAAACATCGTTTACTGGGCACTGCGATACTGTTGCTGGCGGGGATCATCTTTCTGCCGGACCTGCTCGACGGTGAAAAACAGATAGTAAAAGATGATTTTAAAGTGATACCGGACCGGCCTGAGTTTGTCGGAGTGCAGCAACAACAGGTGATTGACGGCAACAAGCTGAGCCAGTTGCACAGTGAAGTGCAAACAGTACCTGTTGATGAAACTGCGCTGGATGAGCCGGTGGTTGAACCTGAACTGCCACCGCAACAGGTTACCCAGGTAACAGTGCCGCCCCCGGTTGCCGGGCAGCATACCAACCCAGCGCTGGACAAAACCGGCTGGGTGGTGCGGGTCGGCAGTTTCAGCAAAGCGCAAAATGCCAATGCGCTGGTGGCAAAATTACGCCAGGCTGGTTTTCCTACCTTTACCCGCGAGATCACCAACATGCAGGGCGTAAAACTGACCAGCGTGCTGGTGGGGCCGGAGCTGCGTAAGGATAAACTGGAGCAGCAACTGCCGAAACTGCAGCAACTGACAGGGATAGAGCGTTTAGCCGTGATGAGTTATCAGCCGGCTGAAAATAATTAGCCAAGCTGATGCTGTGTTTGGTAGAATGCGCGCCGTCATCAAACAACCTTTGGTAGCAAATGGTCTGGGTTGATTTTGCCATCTTGGCAATCATAGCGTTATCGGCGATTATCAGTCTGGTGCGGGGCTTTGTCAAAGAAGCTATTTCACTGGCTGTCTGGGTGCTGGCGTTTTTTATTGCCAGCCAGTATTACCCGCATCTGGCCGGGTTTTTCACTTCAATGCAGGATGAAACCCTGCGTAACGCTTCTGCTATAGCAATACTGTTTATTGCCAGCCTGGTGCTCGGTGCGCTGATTAATTTTGTTATTGGCAAGCTGGTACAGTCTACCGGTTTGTCGGGCACTGATCGCGTGCTGGGTCTGGTATTTGGCGCCTTGCGCGGCGTACTCATTGTCAGCGCCGTCTTGTTCTTTATGGATGCCTTTACCCCTGTCGCCGGTGCAAGCTGGTGGCAGACTTCAGTGTTGATCCCCGAATTTGGTTTTATCATCGAATGGTTCTTCGAGTATTTGCAGAACCATTCCAGTTTTATGCACAAGCCTTAGCGCTGGCGAGGAAGAAAATCCATGTGTGGTATTGTTGGTATTGTTGGAAAGTATCCGGTTAATCAGGCGCTGTACGATGGCCTGACAGTGTTACAGCATAGAGGTCAGGATGCTGCGGGTATTGTTACCGTAGACAACAACACGTTGCGCCTGCGCAAAGCGAATGGCTTGGTGAAAGATGTATTTGAAACCCGCCATATGCAGCGGCTGGCAGGCAATATTGGTCTGGGCCATGTGCGTTACCCGACTGCCGGCTCATCCAGCACGGCAGAAGCTCAGCCGTTTTATGTCAACAGTCCGTTTGGTATTGCGCTGGCACACAATGGTAACCTGACTAACTCGCATCAGCTGAAAGAAGAAATTTTCCGTGTGGCGCGCCGCCATGTCAATACCACCTCTGATTCTGAAGTATTACTGAATGTACTGGCGCATGAGCTGCACAACAGCGGCGTTATGGAATTGCAGGCCGAACATATTTTCCGCGCCGTAGCCAATGTGCATCGTAAGGTGCGTGGTGGTTATGCGGTGGTGGCGCTGATTATCGGCCACGGCTTACTGGCGTTTCGTGACCCTAATGGTATCCGGCCACTGGTGATGGGTAAGCGTGAAACCGAGCTGGGTACCGAATATATGTTAGCGTCGGAGAGCGTGGCGCTGGATGCTGACGGCTTTACCGTACTGCGCGATGTATCGCCGGGCGAAGCGGTATATATTACCGAGCAGGGCGAATTACACAGCTTCCAGTGTGCTGAAAACCCAAGCTATACGCCGTGCATTTTCGAATATGTTTATTTCGCGCGGCCGGATTCGTCGGTCGA
>CAZEGA010000328.1:0-3200 GCA_964511675.1 uncultured Rheinheimera sp. | reverse complement strand
GGCTCATCAGGTTGGCCGATACGCCCTGTTGCACCATGCCGGTAATGGTCGCCAGCATCGCCAGCGGGATCACCGCAGCGGTGATCAGTGCCGCGCGGATATTGCCCAGCAGCACAAACAACACCACTATCACCAGCAACGCGCCTTCCAGCAGGTTTTTCTGCACGGTGGCAATGGTTTTATCCACCAGCGTGGTGCGATCATATACCGCTTCTGCTATCACCCCGTCCGGCAATGATGCCTTGATATCCTCCAGCTTTTGGGCGGCACTACGGGCAACGGTGCGGGAATTTTCGCCCATCAGCATCATCACTGTGCCTATTACGGTTTCATGGCCGTCGCGGGTGGCTGCGCCGGTACGCAGTTCTTTTCCCAGCGCCACTCCTGCCACATCTTGTACCCGTATAGGTACTGAGCCGCTCAGGGCTACCACCACCTGTTCAATATCCGCAAGGCTGCTTAGCTGAGCGGGCGAACGTACCAGCAACTGCTGGCCGTTATGCTCAATATAGCCGGCCCCCCGGTTGGCATTATTGGTGCGCAGCGCATCGGCCAGTTGCACCATGCTGACGCCAAACGCCAGCATTCTGGCCGGATCAGGCAGCACATGGTATTGCTTGTCGTAACCGCCAATGGTGTTAACCTCAACCACGCCGGGCACCTGCGCCAGTTGCGGTTTGACTATCCAGTCCTGCACTTCGCGCAGGAACATGGCATCCAGCGCGTTACCGTGCTGATCGGTGGCCCCCGGTTTTGCGCTTACAGTGTAAACAAAAATTTCCCCCAGGCCGGTAGCTATTGGCCCCAGCTGTGGTTCTAAGCCCTGTGGCAACGCATTTTTAATACTGCCAAGCCGCTCGCTAATCAGGTTGCGGGCAAAATAGATGTCGGTGCCCTCTGCAAATACTACCGTAACCTGCGACAGGCCATAGCGGGACAGCGAGCGGGTGTATTGCAGTTTCGGCAGGCCGTACAGCGCGGTCTCCACCACAAAGGTAATACGCTGCTCGGCTTCCAGTGGCGAGTAGCCGGGGGCTTCGGTATTAATTTGCACCTGCACATTGGTAATATCCGGCACCGCATCAATCGGCAAACGCTGGTAACTCCACAACCCGGCGGCAACCAACAGCAGGATCAGGCTAAGCAGCAGGTAACGGCGCGCTATAGAAAAGCGCACTATGGCTTCTATCATCATGCGCTCCTTAATGCGTATGTGCTGCGGCGGATTTCTCCAGCTCAGCTTTGATCAGGTAGCTGTTCGCCACCACATAGTGCTCGCCGGCATGCAGCCCGGCCAGCACTTCGGTAACCCGGCCATCGCTGCGCCCCAATGTAATAGCCCGGGGCTCATAGCGTTCGCCTTCCTGTACAAAAACCACCGCTTTACCTTCAAACTGCTGCAGCGCCTGGTTTTCAATTACCAGCGCCACCGCGATAATTTCGGCATCCACCAGGGCACTGATCCGCTCGCCTGCCACAAAGCGGCCGCTACTGTTATCCAGCTCCACCCTGGCAAAAACGTAGGGCTGAGCGCCGGCAGGCAGAATATGGGCAATGCGGCTGTCGTAGCGGCCGCCGCGCGCTTCGATATGCACCGGTAAACCGCTGCGGATGTCGTCCAGCATGGCGGGGAATACTTTTAACTCAGCCCACAGCCGCTGCGGGTCAAGCACGCTGAACAGCGGCTCTGAGGCGATATATTCGCCCTGGCCGGCAAACTGCTGTACCACGACACCGGCTATAGGTGAGAGCAGCGGGTAGCTGCGTAAACTGTCGTTGGATTCAATCCGGGCCAGCACATCGCCTGCGTTAACCGGGTCGCCGATGGCAACAAGGATCTCTTTAATCATGCCGGGAAAGCGGGCCCGCACCTGGGCCTGGTGGCTCGGCGGTATCACCAGTTCGCCATACAAGGGAATATGGCGCTCAATGGTGCCGGGGGCGGCAGCGGCCACACGCAGCCCCAGCCTTTGAGCCATACCGGCGCTGATGGTAGCTGCTTCAGCAGTATCCGCATGCTCATCAGCATGATCATGAGCCGGCCCGGCCGGTAGCGCGGCACTGAACAGCGCCGGTAACAATAATAAACACCATAAGAAAGCTGGGTATTTCATGGTAATAATCCTGATCCCGTGGTTGCCGGCTGAGAAAACGCCGGCGTAGCCATGGCTGATGGCGCGAGCGCCACGCCGGAAAGTTGTTCAATAAGAGCCTGATTAGCCAGTGCCGCGCTGGCTGCATCAACCAGTTGCAGCCGCGCATCCAGCAAGGCCTGACGGGCAGACAACCACTCGCTATAGCTGTAACGGCCACGGCGGTAGGCGTCTTCGGTCTGGCTGAGGGCTTGTTCCAGCGCCGGCAGAATGTCGCGCTGCAGATCCCGCACCGCCATGCTGCTGTAGCGGTGTGTCTGCCAGGCCTGGTATAACCGGGCGCGCAGTTGCAGCAATGCGCTTTGCTGCGCCACCTGTTCGGCCTGCACTTGTGCCTGCGCGGCGCTGACGGCGCCCTGGTTACGCTGGCTGCTGAATAACGGCACAGACACCCCGGCGACCAGGCCAATATCGCGGCTTTGCTGCGAGCGCATCACCCCCAGCTGCCAGCTTACATCGGCAGCAGACTGGCTTAGTGCCAGTGTCAGCTGGGCCTGCTGCAGGCGTTGCTGCGCCGCAAACACGTCAAGCAGCGGCGTACTGAGCAGGCGCTGATACAAGGTCTGAAAATCGGCGCTGTCGGTTAACAGAAATAAATCGCCGCGCACGCTGCTAAAGTCTGCCTGCTGCGCGCCCCACAAACCGGCCAGTGCCAGCTTGCTGCTGTCAAGCTCGGCCTGCAGCAACCCCTGCTGTAACTGCGCCTGGCGCACGGCCACGCTGGCCCGCAGTTGTTCCGCTTCGGGCGCGGCACCGCTTTGCACCCGCTGGCTGACCAGTTGCAATGCCTGTTCGCTCATGGCAACAGCTTCGGCTGCTAATTGCTGCTTTTGCTGCAGTGTCAGTACGGCAATAAAACGCTGGGCCAGCTCTCCCAGCAAATCCAGGCCGGCGGCCTGACGCTGCGCCAGCAGCAACGCCTGCCCGGCATTGGCCGTGGCGATCCGCGCCTGGCGTTTATCGCCCAGTTCCAGCACTGAGGAGAGCGCAACGCTCAGCTCCAGGCTTTTTATACCGGCCAGCTCACCGCTGCCAAGCAGGTTTTCG
>CAZEGA010000327.1:0-3203 GCA_964511675.1 uncultured Rheinheimera sp. | reverse complement strand
AGCGCATTCTGGCCGAAACCCTGCCCAACGGTATGAGCTACGAGTGGACCGAACTGACCTACCAGCAAATTCTGGCCGGTAACGCCGGTATGTTTGTCTACCCGCTGGTTATTCTGCTGGTGTTTATGGTACTGGCCGCGCAGTACGAAAGCTTAAGCCTGCCACTGGCGATTATCCTGATTATTCCGATGACACTGTTATCGGCGCTGAGCGGGGTGCTGCTTTACGGTGGCGATAATAATATCTTCACCCAGATTGGTTTTATTGTGTTAGTCGGGCTGGCAACCAAAAATGCCATCTTAATGGTCGAATTCGCCAAAGAGCTGCAGGACCACGGCATGACTGCGCTGCAAGCGATACTGGAAGCCGGGCGGCTACGGCTGCGACCAATCCTGATGACGTCTATCGCCTTTATTATGGGCGTGGTGCCGATGGTGTTCTCCAGCGGTGCCGGTGCCGAAATGCGCCAGGCGATGGGGGTGGCAGTATTCGCCGGTATGATAGGCGTGACTGTTTTCGGCTTAATTTTAACCCCGCTGTTCTACTATATGCTGGCCAGACGTGGTGAGAAAACAGCCCGCAGCGAGCAACAAGCACAGCAAACAGCAACAGCCATAGACGCTGTGGAGGTTACTCATGCGTAACACTGTAAAACTGTCGGCCATAGCTGTACTGGTGGCATCATTAACCGCCTGTGCGGTGGGGCCGGATTACCGGGCTCCGGCGCAGGTGGCCGATATTCCGTTTAGCAGCCCGTATCAGCAGGCAGAGCAGTTGCAAAGCTGGTGGCTGGCGTTTGACGATGCCGCGCTGAACCAGTTAATCAGCACGGCGCTGCGGGAAAACCGCACCCTGGTGCAGGCCAGGGCCAATGTCGAGCGGGCCTGGGCAGTGTTTCGTGACGCCAACAACGACTTTCTGCCTAAAGGCACGCTGGATGCCGGTTACCAGGCCAGTGAAAACGGTACCGTAGCGCCGGCGGATGATGGCGTAATTACCCGTGGTTACAGCACAGGTGCCAGTTTAAGCTGGGATTTGGATCTGTTTGGCAAGCTGCGCCGTGCCAGCGAAGCGGCAGAGGCTCAGGCACAACAGGCCGATATACTATGGCACGATGCGCAGGTGCAGTTAATCAGCCAGGTGGCCACCAGTTATGGTGAATACCGTGGTGCCCAGCTGCGCTTAGTGGTGGCAGAGCAAAACCTGCAGAATTTACAGCAAAGCCGCGCCATTGTACTGGCCCGGCTGGAAGCCGGTATGGCGTCCGAGCTGGAACTGGCGCAAATAGATGTGCAGTTGCATCAGGTGCAGGCCTCGGTGCCGGCTTACCGCGTAGCACTGCTGACAGCCGATGCCACTTTGTCGGCCTTACTGGCACAGCGGCCGGGCCAGCTAAAGCTGGGCGCAGTGCCGTATCTGCCTGAGCTGAAGCAGCCGGTAGCCATAGTCGAAGGTGAAAACTACCTGCGCTACCGCGCCGATGTAGCCAGTGCCGAGCGCGTGCTGGCGGCGCGCACTGCGCAAATTGGTATTGCCACGGCAGACCTATACCCAAGCCTGTCGCTGCGCGGCTTTCTGGGCTTTTTATCCGGCCCCGGTTTAACGCTGAACAGCGATACGCAAAGCTGGTCGGTGGCACCGGCATTAAGCTGGCAAGCGGCGGACTTAGGTTCGGTCAGAGCGCGGATTAACAGTGCCAAAGCCAGCGAACAAATGGCACTGGCGCAGTTTGAACAGCAGGTATTTAACGCCATTAACGAGATGCAGCTATCGCTGCAAAGCTATAACTTAAGCCGCCAGCAGCAGTTGAGCGTCGAGCAGCAATGGCAGGCCAGTAACAAGGCCGTACAGATAGCCCGCGAGCGCTACAATGCTGGCAGCGGCGAATTCCTGGCCCTGCTGGATGCCGAGCGTGAGCTGCTGCGCAGCCGTGACCAGCTGGCACAAATACAGCAGCAAAGCTTTATCCGTTTAGTGGGTATTTACCGCAGCTTTGGTGGCGGTATCCAGCTGATTTAGTGGTGGTTTGAATAATAAAGCCTGGCTTTGCCAGGCTGATTTGATATGTTTGATCATAGACAGTGTTATGTACACATGAATAGCACTTCTATTGACGGGGCTATTTATTTTCTCTTAATTTCAATCGTATAGTAATCCTCTATGCCATCTGCAACCACACAAAGGACAAGCGTTATTTGATTTGCTTGGATTGTTCTTACTCTCCAACCGACGAAGCCTGCACTGGCATAAAACGGTTGGTCTGATGAGAATACCATCTTAGTATCAGAACCATTGGCTGGTATAACTGTTGGAGATGCGGGTGTTGATGCATTGATAAATTTCTGCCCGGTTATGAATGGCAGATGAGAATGCCCACCGTAAGATACTGATGATTTTTCCCAGACGATTCTGACGATTTTATTTGTATTATTTTTTATTGTGGTGGATAAGCCTGAAATTCCTGCATTGTTTGTCAGACTTGCTTGTTCCCAATTTGGTTTGACATCAATTTGAGCAGTATTGCTATTTTTTTCAGAAACGACTGTAGTAACAAACTCCGGTGGTGGTGATGGGGGAGGGCTAACAGAACAGCCTGTTACTAATAACGAAGCTGATAAAAGTAGAACTCGAATTGCTTTATTGAGATTTTTTTCTGTTTTAATCATACTCTTTCCTCTTTTTTCGACGAATAGTACCAAGTTCTGATTTTCTGAATTAGAGAAATTGGCGATATAACATTATTAGATAGGCAATACCTCTGCCCAACATCTATGACGCACTGTGTTGCAAATGCTGCGTTTTCTGCTATTACCTGATGAAGTTCAGGACGATCTAACTGTTCGCCATGATACATATCTGTGAATGAAGAATTCAGTTCTTTAAAGGATTTTAATATTGCTGCAATGTCGATATCTCTGAATAGCAGACGAAGTTTAGCCATATCTCGACGGAGTGAATACATTGCGAGCGGCCATTCATCTATGAGCTTTTGAGTTTCAACCTGACCCATTACACTTACACCAAGTTGCTCCATTTGAGATGCAGAAAATCTAGATTCTACGGTTCCTAGAGAGATTATGATATCGCGCAGAGTTTCGTATCTATCTAGCCATAATCTTTCTTTGCGGTTTTTGAGGACAGCAAAGTATGATCCGTACCAACACTTTTGGACACCTTGCTAAGTGAGTACAATCGCTTAACGA
>CAZEGA010000326.1:1477-3206 GCA_964511675.1 uncultured Rheinheimera sp. | reverse complement strand
TCACCCGCAGGTGGCGGGTGACAGCGATATTTTAGGCCTGGAAGTGGCGGGCATAGTGGTGGCTGCCGGGCCCCGGCATAAGAGCTGGCTGGGTAAAGCGGTATTTGGCCTGGTTCCGGGCGGAGGCTATGCCGAATATGCGCTGCTGCATGCCGGCCATGCCATGGTGGTGCCTGCCGGTTACAGCATGGCTGAAGCAGCCGCCACGGCAGAGGTATTTTTAACCGCCTACCAGTTGCTGTGCAGTATCGGTAATGTGCAAAGCGGACAACGGGTGCTGATCCATGCCGGTGCCAGCGGCGTTGGTACTGCGGCTATTCAGCTGGCCAAAGCCATCGGCGCCGAGGTGGCTGTCACGGCCAGCAGTGCTGATAAACTGGCGGCCTGTAAAGCTCTGGGCGCAGATCTGGCAATAAATTACACTGCGGCGGCTTTTGAGCAGGAACTGGCCAACCAGTGGCCACAGGGGGTGGATCTGGTGCTGGACCCGGTTGCCGGTGAGTACATCAGCCGGGAAATTCCGCTACTGGCGATGGATGGTAAAATTGTGCTGTATGCCATGATGGGCGGCAGGGAAGTAGCGCAACTGGATCTGGCGGCATTATTTAAACGCCGTGGTCAGCTGATTTGTTCTACCTTGCGCAACCGCAGTAACCGGTATAAAACCAGCCTGACGCAGGCGTTCAGCAGTGCTTTTGCTGCGCAACTGGCACAACGGCAGATCCGGCCGGTGTTGCAACAACAGTTTGGCTGGCAGCAGGCCGAGCAGGCGCACCAGTTGATGATAAGCAATGCCACTGTTGGCAAGCTTGTGCTAACATTCTGATCCGCGTTGAGATAATACAGCTTATTTTCCGTTCAGTATAAGGACGTTTTACCCGAATGACGCAAGGTACTATTGGCAAATCCAGTTACAGTAAAACGGTCTGGTCTCTGATCTGTCGTGTGTATGACTCTACCTCGGTGGCAGATTCAGTTTATGAAAGGGCAACACAGTATTTTACCCAGAGTGTGGCACAACAGGCCGAGAAAACCGCTCTGGAGCAGCAGGTATATCTGTTTCAGAACCGGCAGCAACAGGTCAGCCAGCGTGATCTGGCCCTGGTAGAACGCAACCTGCAACAGGCGCAAACGGAGCAGCAGGGGTTTCAGAAGGCACGTGATGATGAAGCTGCTGTCCGCATCGCGGCGTTAAAAAAACTCTGCTATGACATTTTGCAGCTGTGTCAGGGCGAGTCGGCAGATGAAACGCAAATCCTCAGCGCCAAGCTGCTCGGCACCATACAGTTACTCTCACCGACCCAGGGCAAACAGGTTGCCCCCAGTAACCAGAAAAGCAAGCATCTGTATAAAGCAGTTTTGTCGCTGCGTCTGCTGGATAAGTTACTGGTTGATAATGAAATCAATAATGCTTATGTGCAGCAGCGTTTTGCTGCGGTTGCGGGGAAAAAGTTCGCAGAAGACGACTACCATCCGTTTCGTGATGATGTGCAGATCCCGCTGATTATGGCCGCCCTGTTGCAGGATATTGGCAGCTGCCATCCTGATGCACAGTTAATTTTAAAAGGGCCGGACGGCATTGCAGATGAATTCCGGGTGCTGGAAAATGATGAACGGCTGGCCTTGCTGCAAATCAGCTTTCGTGAGGGGCTTAACTACATCAGCCAGGGACTGGGGCTGGCGAAATACAGCGGCCACAGCCGGAAGATGCGGCGGATGAAAAAATGCC
>CAZEGA010000326.1:0-1467 GCA_964511675.1 uncultured Rheinheimera sp. | reverse complement strand
GCGAAATACAGCGGCAACTCAAGAGAAGAGCGCGATTTACATATCAAACGTGAGACAGAACGGCTGAACTTTGTCCTGTTTCTGCTGAAAAACGCTGTGAAACCAGAGCATGGTATCGGCAATCTGCTGAAAATTCCACAAATTTATACCTCGGTCATCCTGTCGACCAAAAGCAACTATGCCTATGAGGCTTTACCCAAAGTAGCCCTGGTGCTGGAAAAAGGCGTCGAGAAAGGGGTGTACAGTAAAATTGCGGTGGATGCCTTGCTGGCGATTACCGGCGTATTTCCGCAAGGTTATGGTATTACCTATATTCCGAAAGATTCAGACCGGCAGGATCTGGACCGTTACGAATATGCTATTGTCACCGGCTTGTATCCGAAGGATGTGCGTCAGCCGGTTTGCCGCATGGTAACGCGCAATCTGACCTATAACGTATCGGCCCAGGGCTGTGTTATCAGCATGACAAATAATCTGTATTACCCGCTGGCACGCAAAAAGCTGGAAAAAATCAGTGAAGAACGCCTGCTGGAAATTCTCAGCAAGCTGGTGTCCAATTTTGAAGAGCGTAAAAATATGCCGCTGGTGCCGTGTTGCTGGCATCCGGATGAGTATTTTTCTTACGTTAAAAACCAGAATTTGTGGAATAAAGTCGTGATGTATGCCAATTAAACCGCAGTGGCTGCGGTTTGATGCAAAATGTCAGGGGACGTTTGTGTCCTTTTTTACTAAAAGGTGAACTGTGGCCGGTAAAGTAGTAATGAGCCGAAACTGAACTGCCTTCCGGTGGTTTAGTTTTGTTGCTGCTCTGTTGTATCTGCGTTGTTGGTCGTATCAGCACTGTCATCCGGCAGCTCAGGTTCGATGTCTTCATCATAACCTGCCGGTACCTGCTGGCGGGCGGCGATATACTCTTCGTCGTGCATCTGCGCGACGATGACGGCGGCATCGACCCTGGGATCTAACGCTGCCGCCAGCGGGGATGAAACCAGATCACCCGAGCCCATTTTAAACTGGGCATTTTGCTGCTCGTCCATCAGCCGCTGCACCATTTTCTGCGTGTAATTGACCCGCAACAGGCGCAAAAACAGCGTAACAGCACAACAACTGATAAAGGCATACAGCATAGAGGGGCCAACCAGCTGCATTAATGCTGAGGCAATCAGGGGGCCAAAACAGGCACCTAAACCAAATGTCAGCAGCACAGTGGCTGATAGCGCGACCCGTTCATTCTGTTCTATATGCTGGTTGGCAAAGGCCGAAGCGATAGGGTACAGCGTAAACGCCAGCACGCCATAACAGAAGGTGGCAATCAGCAGGGCAAAACCAGACAGTGGCAGCAGTGCTATCAGTAAGGTCAGTATGGTCAGCACGGCGGCATTAAAACGTAAAATACGGCTGCGCGGGATGCGATCCGATATTTTGCCCATCGGCCACTGTGCCAGCAGGCCGGCCAGTATGGTGACC
>CAZEGA010000325.1:0-3207 GCA_964511675.1 uncultured Rheinheimera sp. | reverse complement strand
CGGCCGGATTGAAACCATGTTTCAGGCCGGCCGGGGAAGCGTTTATCCCAGTCCTGCAGCATTTCTTTCACCACCTGGCGTTGCAGGCCATCCTGCGAACCACACAGGTTGCACGGAATGATCGGAAACCGGCGGGCGGCGGAATATTTTTCGATGTCTTTTTCTTTGCAATATGCCAGTGGCCGGATCACGATATGCTCGCCATTGTCGCTGATCAGCTTAGGTGGCATAGATTTCATTTTGCCGCCATAGAACATATTCAGAAACAGGGTTTCCAGCATGTCATCGCGGTGGTGCCCCAGGGCAATTTTGGTTGCGCCAAGCTCTTTGGCCGTGCGGTATAAAATACCGCGCCGCAGCCGGGAACACAGCGAGCAGGTGGTTTTACCCTCGGGGATCTTGTCTTTGACAATAGCGTAGGTGTCTTCGGTAACGATGTGAAAATCGACACCTATGCCGCTGAGGTAAGCCGGCAGTACATCGGCAGGAAACCCTGGCTGCTTTTGATCCAGGTTTACCGCAACCAGGGAAAAGTTAACCGGCGCAGACTGCTGCAGGTTAAGCAGGATATCCAGCAGGGTGTAAGAGTCTTTACCGCCGGACAAACAGACCATCACTTTATCGCCTTCTTCAATCATATTGAAATCGGCTATCGCCTGACCGACACCGCGGCGCAGGCGTTTATGGAGTTTGTTCAGGTTGTATTGTGCTTTGGCTTGCGCTGCGTGCGTCATAACAGTTACCACAGATAAAAATGGCGCACATTATAACGAAGCGTGCGCCAATACCAAAGCCGGCATGACAGAAAACTCAGGCTTTGTGCAACGGGCAGATAAAGTTGTCCGGTTTTACCGCCAGGACATCGCAATCCAGCCGGTCAATGACATGCTCTGCCGTATTACCAATAATGGCGGCAGACAACCCGGTCCGGCCTATGGTGCCTATCACCATCATTTCGGCATCCAGCTTGCCGGCCAGCTGCGGCAGCACGTCTTCCGGCATGCCTTCCTGGACGTGACAATACGACGGCGCAATACCGCATTGCTGAGCCAGGGCGGCCACGGCATCAGTATGGTGGGTTTTCATGGTGTTGTTATATTCCTGCGGATTAAATTCCGGGATCTCAATAGCAATGTTTACCGGTGTGCCGGGGTAGGCGTTAACCAGATGGGTGTCAGCCTGCAGCATAGCCGCCATCTGCCGGGCGCTGTTGATGACTTTCTGGTTCAGCAGCTGGTGATGTTCCTGCTGGCTGCCGGCATTGACCGCTGCGATGATATTGCCGCCTTGCGGCCAGTCATGATCTTTTACCAGCAGCACCGGGCAGGGGCATTTACGCAATATATGCCAGTCGGTTGGTGTAAAGATCATCGATTTCAGTACGTCATGATCATGGGTCCCTTTAATCACCAGATCATAGCCGTCTTCCAGTACTGCATGTACCACAGCCTCAAATGGCCGGTTGTGCCAGACTACTTTAACATCAATACTGATCCCCCCGGCCTGGGGCGCGGCCAGGTAATCACTGAGCCAGAGTTCGCGATCTTTAATCACGGCCTGGCGCATAGATTCGCGCTCTTCACCGGATAACATGGTGGTCATCTCGTAGGAGAAGTCATAAACCGACACAAAGGCGGTCAGCTTGCAGTGTTGCAACCGTGCCAGCTGCACGGCGCGGTTCAGGGCTTTTTGTTGTTCTGCAGAAGGGTCGAGTACAACCAGAATATGGTTAAAGGCAGACATAATGGACTCCACACCAGTAAGCGTTGCTTAAGTGTAGCCAAATTACCCTGATTTGCCGGATAAAAACCTGATACAGGTCAAACAGATGTTAAACAGGTTTAGCACTCTAGCAATGTGCGGTAAGCGAGCCGAGTTTAC
Organism: uncultured Rheinheimera sp.; assembly: GCA_964511675.1. Classification (GTDB taxonomy): domain Bacteria; phylum Pseudomonadota; class Gammaproteobacteria; order Enterobacterales; family Alteromonadaceae; genus Alishewanella. Next base: position 1,326 of record CAZEGA010000325.1, on the reverse strand, counting down.
CCAGCGCGCCGGCATCTTTTAACGTGATAAGTTTACCCTCTACGCTAATCAGCTGTTCTTTATCCATTTTACTCAGCAGGCGGCTGATGGTTTCAACGGTTAATCCCAGGTAGTTACCTATATCGCTGCGGGTCATGGTCAGGCGAAACTCGGTGCCGGAAAAACCGCGGCTGCCGTAACGCTGGCCCAGTTGCGATAAAAAGGTGGCCAGTTTCTGCTCGGCTGTTTTGCGGTTGAGCAGCAGCATCATCTGCTGATCAGCCTGAATATCCTGACTCATCAGCCGCATGATCTGCTGGCGCAGCCGGGGTAGCTGATCGAGCAGGTTTTCCAGGTTCGGCAGGGGGATTTCACATACCATGGCGGTTTCCAGCGCTTCGGCATAGCCGGGATGCAGCTGGCTGTTCAGGCCGTCAAAACCGACGATATCGCCCGGCAGGTGAAAGCCGGTAATTTGCTGCTCGCCCTGTTCGGTCAGGGTAAAGGTTTTAAAGGAACCGGTACGGATAGCATACAGTGATTTTTGCGCGCTGCCGGCTTCAAACAGCATATCGCCCTTATGCAGCGGGCGTTTGCGCTGGATAATATCATCCAGCCGGGACATTTCGGCGTCATTCAGCGAAAAGGGCAGACAAAGCTGGCTGAAACCACAATCCTGACAGTTTATCCCGGAACGTTGCATAACGGTGTCCTTTACTTTTCGCTGAAATACCGACAGCCGCTAGCTTAAAAAACCAACCGGCGGATAGCAAGCCAAATCGTATAAAGGGCGTAAATAGCCAGTAACAGTGCCGCGCTGTAGCGTACGGCCAGCTGGTTTTTCAGCCGGGTTAACAGTGTTGCCGCCGAGCCGGTCAGTAAAATGGCCGGCAAGGTGCCGATACCGAAACTGAGCATAATCAAAGCTCCGCTCAGGGCACTGCCGCTGGCCAGGCTCCAGCCCAGAGTGCTGTACACCAGGCCACAGGGCAGGGCGCCCCAGCACAGGCCATAGGCATAGGCCCTGGTTACCGAGTCCAGCGGTAGCAGGCGCTGTGCCAGCGGTTGCACCCGGCGCCAGATATGCTGGCCCAGTTTTTCCAGCCGCAGCAGGCCAAACCAGAGCCGGCTGATATACAGTGCCATCATCAGTAGCAGTATGCCCGCCAGCAAACGCAGCCATAACAGCGGGGCACCAGTGAGTTGCATGGCGGTAGCGCCAACATAGCCCACCGCAGCGCCAAACAGGCCATAAGTGCTGAGCCGGCCTGCGCTGAGTGCCAGTTGCAGCAGCAATTTATACCGGCTTTGGGCTGGCATACCAAGCTGCAGCGCCGCCGCTATGCC
>CAZEGA010000324.1:0-3222 GCA_964511675.1 uncultured Rheinheimera sp. | reverse complement strand
TTCCGCCAAAACTATCGCCGAGAAAAAAGAGCTGCAACGGGTGGTAAACCGGTTGCGCGATGAAGTGACCGACTGGCAGGCCAAGGCCGAGCTGGCACTGAGCAAAGAGCGCGAAGATCTGGCGCGTGCCGCGTTGATTGAGCGGCAAAAAGCGGCTGAACAGGCCGATGCAGTTGCCGCCGATATTGCTAATCTGGATGAGCATATCAGCAAGCTGCAGGACGAAGTAGGACAGTTACAGGAAAAACTGGCTGATGCCAAAGCGCGGCAGAAGTCGATGTTAATGCGGCAGAAAACGGTGGCATCGCGGCTGGAAGTGAAAAAGACGCTGGACAGTAACCGGATCAACGATGCGATGTACAAGTTTGAGCGTTACGAGCAAAAAATTGATACGCTGGAAGCTCAGGTTGAAGCCTATGATTTAGGCAAGAAAACCTTAAAAGATGAGTTTGCTGAGCTGGCCGCGCAGGACAAAATTGATAATGAACTGGCGGTGTTAAAAGCTAAAGTTAATCAACAGAATAAAGACGCCTGATAATCAGGCGTGCAGGAGGTTCTGATGGGAATACATGAAGTTATCTTTGTGCCGCTGATTACGTTTATGATTTTTGTGGCACCGCTGTGGGTAATAATGCACTACCGCAGTAAAGGTAAAATCAGCCAGGGGCTATCGGATACTGAGTTAAACCAGTTAAACGATTTGTCACTGCGGGCAGAGAAAATGGCTGACAGGATTAAAACCCTGGAAGCCATTCTGGATGCAGAAAGTCCAAAATGGAGAAACCAGCATGATTAAAGGCAGAGGTGAACTGTTACGGGATGATACCAAAGGCAAAATTGCCGGGGTCTGTGCCGGTGTTGCCGACTACTTTGGCTGGGAGCTGTGGCTGGTGCGGATCATTACCCTGTCGGCTTTTTTCCTCGGCGGCAGTGGTATTGTCTTTGTATTGTATGTAGCGGCCTGGGTGGTACTGGAAAAAAAGTCTAAAGCGCGGCCTGAATCGTTAGTGTCGCAGATGGATAAACCGGTAGAGGTGAAAACCCGGGTCTGGCAACGGGGTGAAGCGCCGAAACAGGCACTGCAGCACTTGTCGCAGCAGTTTAATAACCTGGAGTTGCGGTTGCGGGATATAGAGCGCCATGTGACATCGGCAAAATTTCAGTTAAACCGTGAATTTAACAGCCTCTAGGATTTATGAGTTTATTCAAGCATATGCAGCATCAGGGGCGCGAACTGGCAAGTCGGGCCCTTGATCGCCATGTCCGTCTTGGTGTTACCGGCCTGAGCGGTTCGGGCAAAACAGCCTTTATTACCTCGCTGGTGCAGCAGCTAACGCAGGGAGATCAGAGCGCTAATCTGCCGTTTTTTGATGTAGTGCGCGAGCAGCGTTATCTGGGCGGGCGCCTGGCACACCAGGTGCTGGCTGTGCCGCGTTTTCCGCTGGAGCAGAACCTGCAGTATTTACAGCAACAGCCTCCGGCCTGGCCACCCTCGACTGTGGGCTGGAGCCAGCTTAGCCTGCAATTGCGTTATAAAGCCGCATCTGGCCTGCGGGCGCATGTACAGACATACAGTGAACTGGCGCTGGATATTATTGATTACCCCGGTGAATGGTTGCTGGACTTGCCCATGCTGGATATGAGCTATGCCAGCTGGTGCGGGTTTAGCTGGCAGTTATTTGCCGCCGCGCACCGTACTGCTGCAGCACAGCCTTTTAAAGCCCTGCTGGAAAACACCAATCTGCAGGATGCCAGCGCATTACAGCTGCAGCAGCTGACAGACAGCTATAAGCAGTTACTTGGGCAGTTTCATCAGACCCCCGGCGCCTATTTAAACCAGCCCGGCCGTTTGCTGGTGCCGGGCGCACTGGCTGGCGCGCCTATGTTGCAGCTCTTTCCGCTGTTACCGCAGCAGGCCGAACAGCCCTCTGCCCTGGCAAAGCAGCTGGAGCAGCACTACGACAGCTACCGCAGGCATGTGATCAAACCGTTTTACCAGCAGCATTTTGCCGCGCTGGATCGCCAGGTGATCCTGGTTGACTGCCTGTCGGCACTAAATGCCGGCTATGCCGCTGTTACTGAGCTGCAGCAGGCATTGCGGCTTATTTTGCAGAGTTTTCATTATGGCCCGTCCAGCCTGCTGAGCCGGTTGTTTAAACCCAGGATCAGCAAGGTGTTGTTCGCTGCGACTAAGGCGGATCATGTCACGCCCGAGCAGCATAAAGCGCTGACACTGCTGTTGCAGCAATTATTACAGCAGCCGCTGAAAAACAGCCAGTATCAGGCGGCCAGCACTGAAGCAATGGCAATAGCCGCGATAAGAGCCAGCAACAGCGGTTTTGTGCAGGTTAATGGCTTAGCGCAGCCCTGTATCAGCGGTACCTCTGTGGAGCAGCAGCCACTGACGTATTTTCCGGGAGATGTACCCGCAACAGTGCCGCAGCAACAGCTGTTTGCCCGGCATCAGTTTGCTTTTTTACCGCTGCGCCCTCTGCCATGGCAGGAAACGCAGGCCTTACCGCATGTCCGGATGGACCATGTGCTGCAATTTATCCTCGGAGACAAATTACGATGAACGAATTAAAGCAGGCATGCCATTTTGAACCACTAAAGCCGCCGCCGCAGGCGGTTGAGCTGAAAACGGCTGCACACTACGATGGCAGCGGTTTTGTCGATGCCAAAGAGCAGGAAGCCGCTACCGTGCTGAAAACCAGCCGCTGGTGGTGGCGCCTCTGTGCTGCCACCGTGTTGGCCATTATTGTGTTGTCGGTCTGGCAATGGTTTGGTGTATTGCAACACAGCTGGCAGCACAATGTAGTGCAGGGGGCGTTGCTCAGCCTGATTTCTGTCGCTGTACTGCTACTGCTGGCAACTTTGTTGTGGCGGGAGATAACATTGTGGCGCCGTTTGGCGCGCAATAAACAGTGGCAGCACAGCGCCGAACGTATTCGCAACAGTGTGCAGTTTGGTGAAGCGGAAACGCTGTGTCAGGCTGTAGCGGCCAGTTTGCCATCAAACCCGGAGATCCGCGCTGCAGTAACGCAGTGGCGTGCCGCCGTAAACGCCCAGCACAGCGATGAAGAACAGCTGCAGCTGTTTGAACATTTTGTGCTGGCAGAGCTGGAGAAACAGGCGCAGCAACTTATTTACCGCGCCGCTACGGACACCAGCATGGCAGTGGCGATTAGCCCTTTTGCCCTGGCCGATATGCTGCTGGTGCTG
>CAZEGA010000323.1:0-3224 GCA_964511675.1 uncultured Rheinheimera sp. | reverse complement strand
GCCGTGCTAAAGGCCGTAAGCGTTTAACTGCCTAATCAGCGGTTAACCGCTGAGTGGTCAGCCTGAAATTCGGCAGGGAGTTACGACTGTTAACTCCCGGTCAGTTCGATAACGTCTTCCAGCTTCCTTTTAGGGTATCTTCCCCGCTGTTTACTATTCTGGCGAAAGCCAATCATCTGCCTCACCCCCGATTAGGCCTTACTATCGCCAAGAAACGTGTTAAATTAGCCGTGCAGCGCAACCGTATAAAGCGTTGTGTGCGTAACAGTTTTCGTTTACATCAGCATGAATTGCCCGGCGTTGATCTGGTTCTGATGGTGAAAGGCGATATCAGTAACACTGCAAATGATGAGCTACAGAGGCAACTGGAAAAGTTATGGCGCAAGATCGCTCGCCAGTACACCGCTTTGTCGTCAGCTGCGCAGTAACGCTGATCCGCGGTTACCAGAAACTGATTAGTCCGTTATTCGGGCCGAGCTGCCGGTTTCATCCGACCTGTTCGCATTATGCCATTACGGCTGTACAACGCTTTGGCGTGATAAAAGGCAGTTGGTTAGCAGCAAAACGCATATTAAAATGTCACCCTTTCCATCCGGGCGGTGATGATCCCGTTCCTGAAAAGCACAATGAGAAAAGCTAAACCATGGAATCACAACGTAGTTTATTAATTATCGGTCTGGCACTGGTCAGTTTTTTACTCTGGCAACAGTGGAATATAGACCAGGCCCCTAAACCGGCCGCCCAGTTTGAGCAAACCAGCCCGGGCAGCAGCTCGGCAGATTTGCAACTTACCGCAGATGAATTTGGTACCCAGCCGGTACAGGCGGTTGCTACAGACAGCGCCACCGCAGCTGGCGGGCAGAATATTACGGTGACCACAGATGTGCTGGAGCTGGTGATTAACAGCCGCGGTGGCGATATCGTCAGCCTGAACCTGCCACAGTATAAAATCAGCAAAGACAGCGAGTCGCCTTATGTATTAATGCGTAAACTGGCGGGTTTTGAGTATGTGGCTGAATCAGGTTTGCTGGGCAAAGACGGCCCGGATGACAGCCGCAATCAGGGACGTCCGCTGTATCAGGTCGCGCAGCAAAGCTATGCCCTGACCGCTGCTGAAACCACACTGACAGTACCGCTGACATACCAGCACAACGGCTTGCATATTGAAAAGCGCTTTATTTTCACCGCCGGCCAATATGATGTCCGGGTAGAATATTTACTGCGTAACACCAGCGAAGAAACTAAAGTCGTACAAAACTACCAACACCTGCTGCAGAGCATAGAAGGCGGTAAGGACGGCAGCATGTTTATGCCGATATACCGCGGCGCAGCCTATGGCAGCACCGAAGAGCGTTATAAAAAGTATAACTTTGACGATATGGCAAAACAGAACCTGGCGGTATCAACCAAAGGTGGCTGGGTTGCTATGCTGGAACACTATTTCGTTGCGGCCTGGGTGCCGGCCGATGAGCAGGACAACCAGCTGTATAGCAGGGTAAATCGCGGCCGCGGCGTTATTGGCAGCCTGGGCCCTGTTGCAGAAATTGCACCGGGCGGGCAAACCCTGATCACGGCAAAATTCTATGCCGGGCCAAAATCACAAGATAACCTGGCACAACTGGCCAATGGCCTGGATTTAACGGTCGACTACGGCTTCCTGTGGTTTATCTCACAGCCGCTGTTCTGGTTACTGACGTTAATCCAGGGCTTTGTCGTGAACTGGGGTGTCGCCATTATCTGTATTACGCTGATCGTGAAAGGCGCCATGTACCCGCTGACCAAAGTGCAGTACGAGTCTATGGCCAAGATGCGTAACTTAAAGCCGAAGATTGACGAGCTGCAGGCCCGCTACAAAGACGACCGGCAGAAAATGGGCCCGGCCATGATGGAGCTGTACCGCAAAGAAAAAGTTAACCCTATGGGTGGCTGTTTGCCGATGCTGGTACAAATGCCTATTTTCCTGGCACTGTACTGGGTATTTGTCGAAAGCGTTGAATTGCGCCATGCGCCCTTTATGTTGTGGATCACCGATCTGTCAACGAAAGACCCATACTATGTACTGCCGGTACTGTTTGGCGCCAGCATGTTCTTAATGCAAAAGCTGACACCGATGCAGGTGACAGACCCAATGCAGCAGAAGATTATGATGTGGATGCCGGTGGCGTTCTCGGTATTCTTCCTGTGGTTCCCCAGCGGCCTGGTACTGTACTGGTTTGTCAGTAACCTGATTTCACTGGCGCAAATGCTGTATATCTACAAAGGTATGGAAAAGAAAGGCTTACATACTAAAAAAGCCTGACAACAATACCAACAGGCTGACACCGGGTGTTCCTGCGCCAGCCATTAACAACATGATCAGCCTGTCAGCTTAACGCGATAGGCTTTTTCTATTAAGAGGCAAACTATGTTCAGCACCGACACCATCGCCGCTTTAGCCACCGCCCCCGGCCGCGCCGGTGTCGGTATTATCCGTATCTCCGGCCCCGATACCAGAGCGGTAGCCCAGGCCATACTGCATAAACTGCCCAAAGCCCGCTATGCTGACTACCTGCCATTCTATGACAGCAAACAGCAAATACTCGATCAGGGTATAGCCTTATATTTTCCCGGCCCCAATTCCTTTACCGGCGAAGACGTGCTGGAACTACAAGGCCACGGCGGCCCGGTACTGCTCGATATGCTGCTCAAACAAGTGCTGGCATTGCCCAATGTGCGTATCGCCCGGCCCGGCGAATTCTCCGAACGCGCCTTTTTAAATGACAAGCTCGACTTAGCCCAGGCCGAAGCCATTGCCGACTTAATTGATGCCAGTAGCGAACAGGCCGCCCGCAGCGCCATGCAATCGCTGCAAGGCGAATTTTCGCAGCGTATTCACCAACTGGTCGAAAAAGTGATCTACCTGCGCATGTACGTCGAAGCCGCTATCGACTTTCCCGACGAAGAAATCGATTTTTTATCTGATGGTAAAGTGGCGGCCGACTTAGCCGCCATTATTGCCGATTTAGCCACTATCCAGCGTCAGGCGACGCAGGGCAGCATATTGCGTGAAGGTATGAAGGTGGTTATTGCCGGCCGGCCCAACGCCGGTAAATCCAGCCTGCTGAACGCACTGGCTGGCCGTGAAGCCGCCATTGTCACAGAGATTGCCGGCACCACCCGCGATGTACTGCGCGAGCATATCCATATCGACGGTATGCCACTGCATATCATCGATACTGCCGGTC
>CAZEGA010000322.1:2877-3249 GCA_964511675.1 uncultured Rheinheimera sp. | reverse complement strand
GATTAACAGTCCGCCGCTCTAACCAACTGAGCTACTAGGGAACAGCATTCAACGGGGCGCAATACTAATGCCAGCTATAGACACTGTCAACACTTTGCCACCGGGATTTTCATCAATAATGTCTACTTGCGTATTGTTTAAACAAAGCGCTGTTTTATACGGCAGTTGTGGCCGTTTTCAGCTCTGCGCAATATGCGTAACCGCTGCCTGGCGGCAAAGTATTGATTGGCGGGCGTTGCACGGACTTACTCACAGTTTCTGTGGATAACTCTGTGAGTTAACAGGGTGTTTGCTGGGGGAAGGCTTATGTTTATTGCTGTTGAGGCAGGTCAAGTCACTTGCGACGAAAATATATATTGATAAAAAACAATT
>CAZEGA010000322.1:0-2867 GCA_964511675.1 uncultured Rheinheimera sp. | reverse complement strand
CAATTAGTTACTATTTTCAGTCTTGAATTGTCAGCCAGTGGCAGCAACAGAGGGGGCATGAGATGCTACAACGGCGTTATTGTGAACTGTTTTTGCCGGCAGCACAGAATTATCAGCCTGTTTGCAGTGTAAATCTGACCGGAAGGAAATTTAACATGGCCGCACAGCGGGCTTTTCTCTACAATAGCGCAACGCCGTATCCAGCCTGTTAATATGACAACATCTGCCAGCACCGCCAGTTATTCACTGACCAAAGATGATATCCGTGCCACCCTGATCAGGATGACGCTGCCGATGTTAGCGGGAATGCTGACCTTAATGACCTTTAATCTGGTTGATACCTTTTTTGTCAGTATGCTGGGTACTGAGCAACTGGCTGCGATCAGCTTTACGTTTCCGGTATCGTTTGCCCTGATCAGCCTGGCCATCGGGCTCAGTATTGCGACGTCGGCAGTGATTGCCAAGGCATTGGGAGCCGGCCAGTTGACCGAAGCCCGCACCGATGGCCAGGTGGCGTTATGGTTATCAGCGGTGCTGGTTGCGCTGCTGGCTGTCGCAGGCTACCTGCTGACCGAGCCGCTGTTTACTGCCCTGGGGGCCAGTGGCCAGGTACTGCAATATATCCGCCAGTATATGGATATCTGGTTTGCCGGGGCCGTGCTGCTGGTCGTGCCGATGGTAGGCAATGCCATACTGCGTGCTGCCGGTGATACCCGCACGCCCAGCCTGATCATGGCCGGTTCCGGTCTGGTGAACGCGCTGCTGGACCCACTACTGATCTTCGGCCTCGGGCCTGTGCCGGCGCTGGGGATGCAGGGCGCGGCGCTGGCCACACTGCTGTCATGGCTGGCCGGCTCGTTACTGATCATCCGTCTGTTAATAAAGCGCGACCTGATTAATACCTCATTGCTCAGTTTGCCGGCGTTTATACGTATTGGCCGCAAAATTCTGCGTATTGGGGTGCCGGCGGCCGGAGCCAATATGTTAACGCCACTGGCGATGGCCGTGCTGACAGCCATTATAGCCAGCTATGGCCCGGCCGCCGTGGCCGCTTATGGTGTTGGTGCCAGGCTGGAAAGCATTGCCTGCCTGGTGGTACTGGCACTGTCGATGACCTTGCCGCCGCTGATCAGCCAGAACTTTGGCGCCGGTTTGTCCGGCCGGGTGCAGCAGGCCTACCGGTTATGCGGGCGTTTTGTTATGTTATGGCAGTTTGCGGTGTACCTGCTGCTGGCGGCACTGGCGATACCCCTGGCGGGCCTGTTCAGCAGCGAGCCGGAAGTGGTGCGCATTATTTGCCTGTTTATCTGGATAGTGCCGCTGTGTTACGGCCTGCAGGGCGTTATTATTCTGACTAATTCTTCTTTTAATGCACTGCACCGGCCCGGCAGTGCGTTGTGGCTCAGTATTATCCGGCTGTTTGTGTTTTATGTACCCCTGGCCTGGGCCGGCGGCAAGTTATATGGCGTAACGGGTTTGTTTGCCGGTTGTGTGCTGGCCAATATATTTACCGCAGCAATTGCCTGGCGCTGGTTTAATTGCGCGCTGCAAACAACAAGGCAGGAGGCAGAATGAGCAGAGATTTCGAACTGGTATCACAGTACCAGCCGGCCGGCGATCAGCCGCAGGCCATAGACAAACTGACCGACGGCCTGGAGGCCGGGCTGGCGCACCAGACATTGCTGGGGGTAACCGGCTCCGGTAAAACCTTTACCATGGCTAATGTTATTGCCCGGGTTAACCGGCCTACGCTGATCATGGCGCACAATAAAACCCTGGCGGCCCAGCTGTACGGTGAGATGAAAGAGTTCTTTCCGCACAATGCGGTAGAGTACTTTGTGTCGTATTACGACTATTACCAGCCGGAAGCCTATGTGCCGTCTACCGATACCTTTATTGAAAAAGACGCCTCTATTAACGAGCATATAGAGCAGATGCGACTGTCGGCGACCAAGGCGCTGATGGAGCGGCGCGATGTGGTGATTATTGCCTCTGTTTCGGCTATCTATGGCCTGGGTGATCCCGAGTCCTATATGAAGATGCTGCTGCATCTGAAAGTGGGTGACATTATTGACCAGCGTGCCATTTTACGCCGGCTGGCCGAGCTGCAGTACAACCGCAACGATGTCGAGTTTGCCCGTGCCACCTACCGGGTGCGCGGGGATGTGATAGATATATTTCCGGCGGAATCAGATGATATCGCGGTGCGGGTCGAGCTGTTTGATGAGGAAATAGAACGCATCAGTATTTTTGACCCGCTGACCGGGGCGGTAGAAAAACTGCTGACCCGCTATACCATTTACCCGAAAACCCACTATGTAACCCCGCGGGAAAAGATTCTGGCGGCGACAGAGCAGATAAAGCAGGAATTAAAGCAACGGCGGGCAGAATTACTCAGCGCCAATAAACTGGTAGAAGAGCAGCGTTTAAGCCAGCGTACCCTGTTCGATCTTGAAATGATGGTGGAGCTGGGGTACTGCTCCGGCATTGAAAACTACTCGCGCTATTTGTCCGGCCGGGCCAATGGCGAGCCGCCGCCGACGTTACTGGATTATTTTCCGGCCGATGGTCTGATGTTTATTGACGAGTCGCACGTTACCATCTCGCAAATCGGTGCCATGTATAAAGGCGACCGCTCCCGTAAAGAGAATCTGGTCAATTACGGTTTTCGCCTGCCGTCGGCACTGGATAACCGGCCGCTGAAGTTTGACGAGTTCGAGTCGATAGCACCGCAGCGTATTTATGTGTCGGCCACACCGGCGGCTTATGAGCTGGAACATTCGGCCGGTGAAGTGGTAGAGCAGGTGGTGCGGCCTACCGGCCTGGTGGACCCGCTGATTGAAGTTCGCCCGGTGGCGACCCAGGTA
>CAZEGA010000321.1:956-3251 GCA_964511675.1 uncultured Rheinheimera sp. | reverse complement strand
TGAAGCCCCAATCCGCGATATGTTATGTTTCGTGCTGGAGCAAAATGGTTATCAGGCAGTAACCGCTGAAGATTTTGAATCGGCCATTAATACACTGGCTGAACCCTACCCGGATTTAGTCCTGCTGGACTGGATGCTGCCCGGTGGCAGCGGTATTCAGATCGCGAAAAAAATGAAGCAGCACGAGCTGACCCGTAATATCCCTATTATTATGATCACCGCGCGCGGTGAAGAAGAAGACAAAGTACGCGGCCTGGAAGTTGGCGCCGACGACTATGTTACCAAGCCATTCTCGCCGAAAGAGCTGATGGCGCGCATTAAAGCGGTGATCCGCCGGGTGGCACCCACCAGCCTGGACGAAGTGATAGAAGTACAGGGCTTAAAACTGGACCCGGTGTCGCATCGCGTCATGGCATCGGATCAGGCGCTGGAGATGGGGCCAACCGAATTTCGCCTGCTACACTTTTTTATGACGCACCCGGAGCGGGTATACAGCCGCGAGCAACTGCTGGATCACGTCTGGGGTACTAATGTGTACGTGGAAGACCGCACTGTAGATGTGCATATCCGCCGCTTGCGCAAGGCGATTTCTTTAGCCGGCCATGATAGATTAGTACAAACCGTACGGGGCTCCGGCTACCGTTTCTCTGCCAGGTAAAGGTACAACACTACCGCTATGCGCCAACTGTTATCAAAAAGGAAGGTGTACACCAAACTTTGCCTTTTTTACTGTTTTATTGCCCTGGTTGGCTTTATTTCCAACAGCCTGCTGCTGGCCCTGCTTATTTTTACCGTGGCGCTGTTGCTGTGGCACTACCATCACCTGTTTTTAATGGATAAATGGCTGTGGCGCGACCGCAAACTGTCGCCGCCTATCAGCGAAGGGATCTGGGGCCATTTGTTCGAAGGTATTTATTACCTGCAGCGGCGCGACCGGCGTAAACGGCGGGAGTTGCGCAACGTGGTACGCCGCTTTCGTGATGGTGCCGAAGCCCTGCCGGAAGCGGTAGTGGTGATGCGTGACGACTGGGGCATTATCTGGAGTAACAAGCTGGCGCAAATTCTGGTCGGCCTGCACTGGCCGGCCGATGAAGGCCAGCGGCTGGACAACCTTATCCGCCACCCGGATTTTCTGCAGTATTTGCAAGCTGCTAAGTTCGATCTGCCTATTGAGCTGGCATCACCGGTAAACGACCAGCTGACGCTGGAATTTAATATTATGCCGTACGGGGTTGAGCAGTTTCTGCTGATCGTACGGGATATTACCCAGTTAAAACAGCTGGAGCAGATCCGCAAAGACTTTGTGGCCAATGTGTCGCACGAACTGCGTACACCACTGACAGTATTACAGGGCTACCTTGAAGTGATGGACGACGAGCACCTGCCCGATAAAGCCATGTGGAAAAAAGCCCATAACGTTATGCTGGACCAGACCAAACGCATGGATGCCTTAGTACAGCAACTGCTAACCTTATCGCGTATTGAAGCCTCTGCCCGGGTGCAGTTTGACGACGAGGTAGACGTACCGGCCATGCTGGCGCAACTGGAACAGGAAGCGCAAACCGTTAACCGCGACAAACAGCACAGCCTGGTGTTTGATATAGACCCAGCACTGAAAGTCACCGGTGTCAGCGAAGAGCTGCGCAGCGCCTTTTCCAACCTGGTGATTAATGCGATTAAATACACGCAAAACGGGGGTGACATTGCGGTAAGCTGGCAGCGCCAGCATTTAAAAGCCGTGTTTGCCGTAAACGACAACGGCCCCGGTATCGCATCACAGCATGTTAAGCGTTTAACCGAACGTTTTTACCGGGTAGACGAAGCCCGCGCCCGCAACACCGGCGGCACCGGCCTTGGGCTGGCGATTGTTAAACACGTACTGTCGCGCCATAACAGCCGTTTAATGATCTTCAGCGAACCGGGCAAGGGCAGCAGCTTCTCTTTCACCCTGCCAGCCGAGCTGGTGTTGGGGAATACGGGTAAGCGCCGCCGCAAGAGTTGATTTGAAGCGGCCCGCCCGTACTGCTTCAAGCTGCTGCTGTTTTGCGAAAGCAATTATTGTGATGATCATTCACCATACCGCAGGCCTGCATATGGGCGTAAATAATGGTGGAGCCGACAAACTTAAAGCCGCGTTTTTTTAAGTCTTTGCTCATCGCGTCAGACTCGGGGCTGGTGGCGCGGTAATCGGCCGGGCTGGCAATGCTGTTTTGCTGTGGGGTACCATTTACAAAACGCCACTGGTAATTGCTGAAGCTGCCAAATTCGGCCTGTACTTCCAGAAAACGGGCGGCG
>CAZEGA010000321.1:0-946 GCA_964511675.1 uncultured Rheinheimera sp. | reverse complement strand
TGCCGGGGTTTTGCAGCAGTTCGGCCACCTTGGCCTCATCAAAGGCTGCTACTTTTAGCGGATCAAAGTTAGCAAAAGCCGCACGGTAGTTATCGCGTTTTTGCAGTACCGTGTACCAGCTCAGCCCGGCTTGTGCCGCCTCCAGCGTGAGAAACTCAAACAGTTTATTGTCATCGTGCACCGGCACGCCCCACTCAGCATCGTGGTAGGCGACATAATCCGCTTTGGTTAAATCTACCCAGTGGCAGCGGCATGGTGTTGTCATGGGGCTATCCTTGTTTTTCTAATGCCGGCGGGCTGGCCAGATAATCCAGTGCCAGGCCGGTTAAGGCGCGTACGCCGTTTATCAGCGCATCTTCGTTGACATCAAACAGCGGTGAGTGGTTCGGCGGTACTTCGCTAAGCGGTGTGCCGGCGGGGGAAATGCCTAAAAAGAAAAACATGCCGGGAATTTGCTGCTGGTAAAACGAAAAATCCTCGGCGCCGGTTATCGGTTTGACCGGCGCTACGCCTTTATCAGCCGCAGCCCATTGCAGGCTGGGCATGGCCCAGTCGGTCAGTGCCGGGTCGTTCCAGGTTACGGCAGCAAAGTTATGTACATGAAAATGGGCTTCAGCGCCGCTGGCCTTGGCAATATGCTCGCTGGTGTGCGCCATCCGGGCGATTAAATCGTCACGCATGGCACTGTCGAAGGTGCGGATAGTGCCTTCGAGTTTTACGTCATCGGGAATAATGTTCCAGCGGATACCGCCATGTACCTGGCCGAATGACACTACCGCCGGTGCCTGGGTCACATCAAGCTGCCGTGCCGGTATCAGGTTTATCGCATTAATCAGCTGGCCGGTAACATTAACAGGGTCTATGCCGCGCCACGGGGCTGAGCCATGAGTTTGTTTACCTTTTACCGTGATCTGAAAGCTGTCGGCAGCCGCCATAATGCCTTCGG
>CAZEGA010000320.1:0-3267 GCA_964511675.1 uncultured Rheinheimera sp. | reverse complement strand
CAGTTTGCCGGGCAGCGCCGGGCCGGCAGTAACTTTTTTGCGTACGACCTTTTTCGCGGCTTTTAACCGCCGCTGGGCGTTGTTGATGCAAAAGTCAGCCAGGCTTTCGGCAATATCGGTATGTTCGTTCAGCCACAGGCTGAACGCATCTTTGACAACACCGGTGACAAAGGCAGCAGACTGGCGCGACGACAGCCGCTCTTTGGTCTGGCCGGCAAACTGGCCGATTGCTCGGCGCAGGATCTGCACCAGACCGAGCTGTTCCTGGTCGAGGGCGATTCTGCCGGCGGCAGTGCCAAACAGGCCCGCGACCGTGAGTTTCAGGCGGTAATGCCGCTGCGCGGTAAAATTCTTAATACCTGGGAAGTGGAGTCCGGCCAGATTTTAGCCTCGCAGGAAGTGCATGACATTTCTGTCGCTATAGGTATGGACCCGGACAGCGACGATTTATCGGCCCTGCGGTATGGCAAAATCTGTATTCTGGCCGATGCTGACTCCGATGGCCTGCATATTGCCACCTTATTATGTGCCTTGTTTATGCGCCATTTCCGCCCGCTGGTGGAAGCGGGCCATGTGTATGTGGCTATGCCGCCGCTGTACCGGATCGATATCGGCAAAGAGGTCTACTACGCGCTGGACGAAGATGAAAAAACCGGCATTCTGGACCGGATAGAAGCAGAGAAAAAACGTGGCAAGGTGAACGTGCAGCGCTTTAAAGGCCTGGGTGAGATGAACCCGCTGCAACTGCGCGAAACCACCATGGACCCTAATACCCGCCGCCTGGTACAGCTGACCATTGATGACGTGGCACAAACCCTGGAAGTCATGGATATGCTGCTGGCGAAAAAGCGCGCGACAGACCGGCGCGACTGGCTGGAACAAAAAGGCGATAAAGCAGCGCTTGCTGTATAGCGCAAAGGACACAAGGTTTGCTGACTGTGAAAAGACATCTGAACGTTATACTGCTGATAAATGCTTTGCTGCTGGCGGCCACGGCTGCCGGCGCAGAGCCGGCATGGTTACAGCAGGTGGCGGCACATAAACGCCAGCAGCCTGAGGCCATGCTGGCGCTGTATAGCCGGCATCAGGCTGAGCTGCCATCGCTTGACAGCGAACAACGCGCTACGGCCCACTACCTGCATGCGGCCTTGCTGGGCACCCTGGGCCGGCACCAGGAGCAGCAAGCTGCCGCAGAGCAGGGCCTGGCCGAACTGGCCGGCGGTACGCCGCTGGTAAGGGTTAAACTGCTGTACGAGCTTGGGTTTGCCCGCGAAATGCAAACCGATTACCAGGCGGCACTGCAGTATTATCTGGACGGTGTGGCACTGGCAATGCAGCTGGAAAACGAAAAGTATACGCTGTACGGCCAGATCAACCATGCGGCCATCTTAAGTTTACGTAATAACACGCAGCAGGCGCTGGCGCTGTTAAAAGACAGCTATCAGCGGGCCCAGGCCCTGAACGATGCCGAAGTGATGGTAGAAGTAACGGCAGAGCTGGGCTTACTGTATGCATCGCTGGCCTATGAACAGGAAGCCATCACGCTGTTACAGCAGGCGCTGGCACAATACGAACAGCTTGGCTGGCAAAAAGACCAGATCACGGTGCTGTTTAACCTGGCCCGTACCTACAGCTACACCGAGCAGTATGAGCTGGCATTACAGACCTACAGCAACATGCTGCAAAAAAGCCTGCAGGTGCAGGACAAGGTAAACCTGTACCATGCCTACCTCGGCCTGGCCATTGCCAGCAGTGACAGCGGCCGTAGCGAGGCGGCACTGTCTTACATTGCCAAAGCAGAGCAGTACCTGCCGCAGTTGCAGTCCAGCTCGCACCTGTCGACCCATCATTTTGAGAAAGCCCAGATTTTCCAGAAACTGAAGCAGACATCGCTGGCCATGCAGCAGGTGATGCTGGCCGAGCAGAGCCTGACGGAAGAAGGCGTCGAGGCAGACAGCCCGACCCGGCTGAATGTCTGGTATCTGAAAGCACAACTGCAGGCAGAGCAGGGCGAGTACCTGAAGGCCTATCAGCAGCTGCATGACTTTATTTTTGTGTTTCAGCAAGCGCGTAACAAAGAAAACGAGCTGGCGTTTGAGCAACTGCGGCTGGCGTTTGACCATGAGCGGCAATTGCAGCACAGCCGCCTGCTGGCGCAGGATAACGAGTTAAAAGCCCTGCGGCTCAGTGAAGCCGAGCGCGGGCAGCAAATACAGATCCTCTGGCTGGCAATACTGGGCTGCAGCACCCTGGTGTTATTAGTTTTACTGCTGTGGCAGCTGACCAGACGCAAAACCCGATTTAACCATCCGGCTGAGAGCCAGCCGGGCATACAGGATAACGCATGACAGAGACAGTAATAGCACAGGACGGCACAGAGCAGCTGGCGCTGCGCCGTTTTACCGAAGAAGCCTACCTGAATTATTCGATGTACGTCATTATGGACCGGGCGCTGCCACACATTGGTGATGGCTTAAAACCGGTGCAGCGCCGCATAGTGTACGCCATGTCAGAGCTGGGTCTGTCGCATCTGGCCAAGTATAAAAAATCGGCCCGTACTGTCGGTGATGTGCTGGGTAAATTCCATCCGCACGGTGACAGCGCCTGTTACGAAGCCATGGTGCTGATGGCACAGCCGTTTTCATACCGCTACCCGCTGGTAGATGGCCAGGGCAACTGGGGCGCGCCGGACGATCCGAAATCCTTCGCTGCAATGCGTTATACCGAAGCCAAATTATCGCGCTTCTCTGAAGTGCTGCTATCCGAGCTGGGGGCCGGTACGGCGGACTGGGTCGCCAACTTTGACGGCACGCTGGAAGAGCCCAAAGTACTGCCGGCCCGGCTGCCGCATATCCTGCTAAACGGCATTACCGGTATTGCCGTAGGTATGGCAACCGATATACCGCCGCATAATGTGCGCGAAGTGGCCCATGCCTGTGCCGCGCTGCTGGATAACCCGCACTGCAGCACCAGCGATTTAATGCAGTATGTAAAAGCGCCGGATTACCCGACCGATGCCGAGATTATCAGCCCGGCGCATGAGCTGGCTGCCATTTACGAGACTGGCCGTGGCAGCGTAAAAATGCGGGCGGTATACAGCCAGGAAGACAGTGATATAGTGATTACCGCCCTGCCGCACCAGACCTCCGGTGCTAAGGTGCTGGAGCAGATCGCCGCCCAGATGCAGGCGAAAAAACTGCCGATGGTCAGCGACCTGCGCGACGAGTCGGATCATGAAAACCCGACCCGCATTGTCATAGTGCCGCG
>CAZEGA010000319.1:0-3268 GCA_964511675.1 uncultured Rheinheimera sp. | reverse complement strand
GATGGCATAGACAAAACCGCGGTCAACCAGCGATAACACTGTGGAGCGGAAGCTGGGATCGGACGAGCTGCCATAAGAGCCATAGGCATACTGGTACAGCGGTGCCGTGCCATCGGCCTTAAAGCCTTTTTTATACAGCAGCGATACCGGCACTTTTACGCCATCGCGCGCCGTGGCCCACAGCCGCTCGGTGGCATAGTTATTTTTATCAAAGCCGCCCAGCACCTCGGTTTGCTTCAGCAGTTGCTTGTCACCGGTGCGCATATTCAGCTGGTACACACTGTTTGGCGTGGTCAGCGAGGTATAGGTATAGCGCAGCCAGTCGGTATTTTGCTCCGGGTTAGTCTCAAACGCCGTGACATAGGCCGCTTCGTCTGAGGTGACATAAAACGCCTTGTCCGGTGCCTGCCACGGCAGCACTTTAATCCGGCGTAAACCGTCGCTGCGTTCGCTTATTGCCAGGTAATTCGCAAACACCTCAAAGTCATGGATAAACACGTTGCCATCATGCGCCACCAGCGGCTGCCAGTTGTTACGATCGCCCAGCCTGGCGGTTTCCACTGTCATTAAACGAAAGTTCGGTGCCTCCCAGTCGGTGCGGATCACCCAGCGGCCGTTATGATGTTCGGCCCTATACTGAAAATCGCGCTGGCGGGGCGCAATCACCTGAAAGCCGCTTTCTGGCTTGCTGGCATCCTGTACGCGGATTTCACTGGATACCGTACTGCTGGCGTAAATCAGCACATACTGCTCATCCTGCGTATTGCCCACGCCCATATAAAAGCTGTTGTCTTTTTCTTCATAGATCTGGTGTGCTTTGGCCGGATCATCACCCAGCGTATGCTGCAGCACCCAGGTACTGAGTAAGGTTACCGGGTCGTTCTTGATCACATACAGGGTTTTGTTGTCCTGTGCCCAGGCCAGGCTGCCGGATAAGCCAGTCAGTTGATCGGCTAAATCCTGGCCGCTGTGTAAATCGCGAATTTTCAGCGTGTACTGGCGGCGGCCTGTGGTGTCTTCCATATAGGCAATAAACTGCTGGTTAGGGCTGACCTGCCAGTTCGCTACCGCATAATAATCTTTGCCTGCGGCCAGTTCGTTCACATCCAGCATCACCTGTTCGGTGCCGTCTTTTAACGCTTTGCGGGCGTAAATCGGGTATTCCTTACCGGTTTCATAGCGGCTGTAATAACTGTAATCGCCTTTGGTATAAGGCACCGAGCTGTCGTCCTGCTTAATACGGCCGATAATCTCTGCGGTCAGTTTGTCGGTCAGCGCCTGATACTTATCGCTGTACTGGGCAACATAGGCATTTTCCTGCTGCAGGTAATCCAGCACCGTTGCTGAGGTGCGGCTATCGTCACGCAGCCAGTAGTAAGGGTCCTGCCGGTCGCCATTGGGCGATGTCACGGTATAGGGTTGTTGTACCGCAACCGGTGGTGGCAGCTGGGCAGCAGCCAGATGCGTACTGAATAAGGCCGTAAACAATACGGAAGAAGCAGCAGGTTTCATTAATATCTCTCCTGAACAAACACTTTAGGTGCAGCTTAAAGCGGAAACGTTAGCATGCCTGCAGTGCTAACTCTATTTACCGTAGTTTTAAAAAGTGTAACGGTTTGTGTAACAGGACAGTAAAACCCCAGGCTTATGCACAGGATACTATTCACAAAATGCCTGAAATGGGCTATTACTGTCAGGCTAACTACATAAAAGGAAAACTAAAATGGCGTTAATGACCGTCGATCAGGTGGCTGAATTTCTTGGCGTACAGGCAATACGGGTGGAACGGCTGGCACGGGAAAACCTGCTGGTGGCCACCGATAAAGACAGCGCAGGTAAGCCGCTGTTTAATGAAGAAGACGTGAAACGCTATAAAACCCTGGCCGAGCGGCTGGGTGGGTTATAACTTGTCCGGCAGCTGTTCCAGCTGCTGTTGCCACTGCATAGCCTGCGCCTGACAGCCCGGTTGCGCCAGATACCACAACCAGCAAAAGCCGGCATACAGCGCCCTGGCGGCTGGCATTTTCTCCGCCAGCTGTGCGGCCAGCTCCGGCTGCGGCCTTAACCCGGCCCTTAGTCCAGCATAGTGCAGCAACAGCTCATGTTGCTGCTGCGCATCCAGCTTAAAATAAAGACACAGTGCCGCCAGATCCAGGCTGCTGTCGGCACGCTGGCTGTATTCAAAATCCAGCAGCCACAGCCGGTTGTGCGCCCAGAGCAAATTACCCTGATGCAGATCCAGATGGCACAGCACTTCATCGGCGGGCAACGCCGCCAGCCGGGAAGCGGCCAGGTTAAGGTAGCTCAGCAACGCCGGGGCCGGCGTTATGCCGGCCGGCAAAGCACATTGCAGCTCGGCCAGGTAAGCCAGGCAGTCAAGCGCAGGGGTTTGCACCTGCAACAGATGAAACGGCACCAGAGCCTGCACCAGCGGCGACATACCCAGCTGCGGGTACGGATAGGCTGCCGCAGACGGGATAAACTCACTGAGCATAACCTGATAATGGTTATTCAGGCACAGCGGCGCCGGTGCCAGCCCTTTGGCCGCAGCCGCATGCTGACAGCGCAGCTCCTGCTGGCGGCATACCGGCGACTGCTCAGGGTAACAGCGCAGCACATAATCGCCCTGCGCGGTATGTATGTGGTAACTCTGGTTACTGTTGCCATGCGATAACGCGCGCACAGCCAGCAGCGGCCGGCTGACAAAAAACTCCAGCCGCTGGCACAGCCGCGTTACATGCTCAATCTCACTGCCGGTTGCTGCTGATAATGACTGCGCCAAATAAAGTACCCTGCAATAGCGATAACCGTATACAGCATAAACAAGCCAGTGAGGAAATACAGATGTTTTTGTGCATACACGTAAATGGATACCGCATCTATCACCACCCAGTACAACCAGTTCGACACCAGTTTACGCGCCACCAGCCAGGTTGCCATTACGCTGAAGGCGGTAGTTTGCGCGTCAATATAAGCAAAATCCGCATGGGTATAGTTTGCCATTACAGCACCCAGCCCCCAGCCCGCCAGTGCGGTAATCGCAATTAACCGGGCATGGCGCTGCCAGCGCCACTCATACACCGGGCCGTGCTTATCCGGCGCCCTTTGCCGCAACTGCTGCCAGCGCCACCAGCCATACAATGCCATACCAGCGTAATACAGCTGCAGCAGCGCATCAGACAACAGCGCCGACTGCCACATCACATGGGTAAACAATATGGTACTGAGCAACGCGGCCGGCCAGCACCACAGCGCGGGCACCTGCGGT
>CAZEGA010000318.1:0-3337 GCA_964511675.1 uncultured Rheinheimera sp. | reverse complement strand
AACACAGGGCAGCCTGGCTGCCCTGCCCAGTTTGTACCTTTACCGGCATTTCGGCCCCACGCTGACTTGCCGGTTTTTTTTCAGGCTTTTTTCAGCCCCTGCAGCATGGTGTCAATCAGCGGCGCTGCATGTTGTTGCAGGTCGAACTGCTGTGGTCGTAATAAGAAGTTACTGATAATACCCCCCACATACATATGCATAGCGTTTGCCGCCAATTTGGCCGATACACCGTCACGCAAAGTGCCTGCCGCGGCGGCACGCTCAAAGGTGCGCTGCATAACAGCAACCGTTTGTTTGTCCAATTCATCTTGTTTGGTTACGGCGGGGTTTAGCTCGTCGATATATTCGCAGCGGTGAAATACTATAGTCAGTACGCGTTGTTTTTGTTCGCTGGCAGCAATCAATTGCAGGCCATTGGTAAACAACTGCTGTAACTGCGTAAACGGCTCTGCAGTGGTGTCGTTATCTATTTCTGTTAACAGGGTTTGAAATGGCAGCCGTACCCGCTCCAGCATGGCATTGAATAAATCGGCCTTATTCTGAAAATGCCAGTAGATGGCGCCGCGGGTAACATTGGCGGCCACGGCAATTTTTTCCAGTGTGGTACGGGATACACCGTGCTGATAAAACAACACTTCGGCAGCATCCAGAATGGCAGCGCGGGTGGTTTCGGCTTCGGCTTTTGTACGTCTGGCCATGCGGCAGTCTCAACATCAGTAGCAGGTTAATCCGGCAGCAATTTTAACATAATTAATGCGGCCAGTCGTCACCTAATCTGCTGCCTGGCCGGGCAGGTCAGGGCGCAAAGGCCACCTGGTTGCGGCCGGCTTTTTTCGCTTTATACAGGGCTTCGTCCGCGCGTTTTAACAGCTGGTCTGTGCTTTCACCGGGTTTACGGATGGCGCAGCCCAGGCTGATAGTGATATGCACCGTTTTACTGCCCGCCGGGCTGCCGCGCTGCTGCTTGCCGGTTTTGCTGTCTTTGGGCCTGTCCTGCTGGCGGATCGCCAGCGGGTAAGCGGCCACACGTTCACGCACCTGTTCCAGTTTGTCTGCCAGTTTTTCGTGCTGGTTATGGCTGAACACCAGGGTAAATTCTTCACCGCCGTAGCGGTAGGCCGTCAGCCCGCTTTCGCTGCCCAGTACGCTGCCAAGCAGTTTTAACACCTGATCGCCGACATCATGGCCGTAAGTGTCGTTAAACTTTTTAAAGTGGTCGACATCCAGCATGGTCACCGCACTGCGCCGGCCCAGCCGGCTTAAATGGTTCAGCAAGGCGCGCCGCTGCGGTAATTGCGTCAGCTCATCAATATACGCCAGTTGCAGCATCTGGCTGGTCAGGCTCAGTAACAGGGTGAGACAGGCTGCCAGCGTCATCCAGCCAGACATAAAGGGCTGCTGCACAAAAATATAAAACAGCATAATGGCCAGCCAGACACTGAACTGGGCCCAGCGTGGTATAGCCGCAGCCCGGAAACTCAATACTCCGGCCCAGATACAGGCCAGCACTGCCATCCACCATAACTGGCCCCAGGTCAGGTAAAACTGGCTGGCAACAGGTTGCAGCCATAGCGGCAGCGCGGCCTGCTGCTGCCATAACGGGGCCGACGGTGCCAGCCACCAGACTGCCGGCAGGGCTGCGACCAGCAGCAACAGCGTGGCGATACCGCGCGCTGTCAGTAACTGCGGTTTGGCCTGCCATTGCAGCAATAGCATCAGCCCGCTAAACGCCAGCGGCAAAGCAAACAATAATATTGCGCTGTCAGGCTCGCTTAGTGGCCGTTGTAATGCCATCTGTACGACAACATAATGGCTGGCCAACAGGGCCAGGCTGTACAGCCAGTGCCATTGCCGCATCAGGCCCGCCAGCAGCGCCGTAAACAACAGGACAACATACACCGCAGCCGGAAACAGGCCGCTTATCTGAGCAGCCTGCGCTGGCCATTGCCACCGCAGCAGTATAATCAGCGCCAGTGGCAGGCTGGTAAAAATGGGTTGCATAGCAGAGGGCCGGTGTTAGTTACTGGGATTGTTGCTGAGGTTTAACGTCCTGGCCAGCTCTGAGCGGGAGCCGGCAGCCAGTTGTGGCCTGTCGGTTGCCGCCGGCATGCTATGGGTTTCGCCCAGAAAGCGGCCGCCCGGCTCGATACTGAGGCTGTCGGTGTAGATATCGCCTTCAACATAACCTGAGGCCAGAATTTCTACCCGATCTGCATACAGCGTACCGCTGATATGGCCATGCACGCTAATCAGTGCTGCGCTGACCGCTCCCTGCAATTGGCCCGATGCGCCGATCATGACCGCTTTACTGCATTGCAGTTTACCCTGGATCTGGCCGTCAACCCGGGTATCGCAGTTCAGGAGCAGCTCACCTTGCAACTGGCAATCCGGCGAAATAAAAGTCGTTTGCAGCGGGCTGGCTTTACCGGCAGGGTTTTTAGCAG
This sequence comes from uncultured Rheinheimera sp., assembly GCA_964511675.1. Lineage (GTDB taxonomy): Bacteria > Pseudomonadota > Gammaproteobacteria > Enterobacterales > Alteromonadaceae > Alishewanella. The sequence goes on along the minus strand of CAZEGA010000318.1, from coordinate 893 downwards.
AGAACATGAGCAAAATTCCGCAAATAATGGCTTATAAAGGCATGGCCGGATAACTGGTGCGGTTGTGCATGCCGGTGAGTTTTTGCATCAACTGGCGCTGTGCCGCCAGTAACTTACCACTTTTTTCGTTCTGGGCGTGGCATAAACGCGACTTTAATGTCAGCTCTTTTAATAACTGCCGCGTACCGTGCTGTACCGGTGCCGGCAAGCGGCTGACCAATTGCTGCAGGTCATTACGGCTGTGTTGCAGGCCCAGCTGTGCCAGCAGCTGCTCGCGTACCTGGTGGCTGTGCTCTACCGCTGCCATCAATTGCAGTACCTGCTGGTTTAGCTGCTGCAGGGGCTCGCTCTGGCGCAGGCTCATCAGTTCGTACTGCTGCTCCAGCAACTGGCTCAGCTGATCCAGCCGTTGCACATCCTGCTGCAGGCTACTGATAAATTGCTTGAGCAGCGCGGCACTCATCGTTTATGCATTTCCAGCATGGCCGTGACCAGCGCATCTTCGTCCAGTTTCAGCTCGCCCCTGGCAATCGCCTGCTGCAATTCACGTACTTTATTCATATCAACGCTGTCTTGCTGTGCCAGTGCCTGATAGGTCTGCTCCAGCGCATGGCTGAACGCACTAACCTGGCTTACCGGCTGCTCGTCCCGGCTTGCAGCGGTTGCACCCTGCTGCGATTCAGTAGTGTGCGGCTGCTGTTGTAACCGGTTTACCGGCTCCACCTGCAGGTGGTTTTTCGGATCAATGTGCATCAGATATTCCTGCTAATTAGCTCTGTTTAGATAAAGCGACCCTGCTGCGGCAAAACTTAAATTTATTTATGGCCGGTTTCGACACTGTTTTCCCCGGTGACTATGGCGTCGAGCACCTTGCCAGAACTCAGGTTCTGGAT
>CAZEGA010000317.1:2302-3379 GCA_964511675.1 uncultured Rheinheimera sp. | reverse complement strand
GAAGGCCTGGATGCAGACTTTGCCGCGCCGGGCACTATAACCAACGTGTATTTACGCTCAGATACCTCTGGCCAGCTGATCCCGCTGGATAACCTGGTAACGCTGCGGGAAGAAGCCACCTCGTCCAGCCTGAACCGTTACAACAGGATGCGCAGTATTACCCTGACAGCCGGCCTGGCACCGGGTTACAGCCTGGGCGAAGCGCTGGAGTATCTGGAGAATGTGGTAAAAACCGAAATTCACGATACTGTGGGTATTGATTACAAAGGCGAATCGCTGCTGTATCAGGAAAGCGGCCGCTCCACGCTGATAATATTTGTTCTGGCCCTGCTTATCACCTATCTGGTACTGGCGGCCCAGTTTGAGAGCTTTATTCACCCGCTGGTGATCCTGATCACAGTACCGCTGGGGTTGGTTGGCGCTTTGTCCGGCCTGTATTTCAGCGGTATGACACTGAATATCTACAGCCAGATCGGCCTGGTTATGCTGATTGGCCTGGTGGCGAAAAACGGTATTCTGATTGTTGAATTTGCCAACCAGCTGCGTGATGCCGGGGTCGAATTCAGCGCTGCGGTAAAACAGGCGTCAGCCCAGCGTTTACGCCCTATCCTCATGACCGCTTTTACCACCGCCATGAGCAGTATTCCGCTGATTGTTGCCACCGGCCCCGGCTCGGAAAGCCGGATGGTTATCGGTATGGTCATTTTTGCCGGTGTAACACTGGCAACCCTGATGACCATTTATGTGGTGCCGGTGATGTATATTGTACTGGCGCGTAATACCGGCTCACCGAAGCGGCTGGAGCAGAAGCTGCAACAATTAGCCAGTGCAACACCGGATAAGCATGCCACCGAAGAGGTGTCTATCCGCTAATAACAAGGGCGCAGCCGGCGCCCTGTAACGGAGCAGCGATGACAAAACAAACGGCTACTTTTGCTGCAGGCTGCTTCTGGTGCCTGGAAGCGGCAATGAACCAGCTGCAGGGGGTCATATCTGCGCGCAGTGGTTATATGGGGGGTGATGCGGCCACGGCCAGTTACCGCCGGGTCTGCGACGGTGATACCGGCCATGCCGAAG
>CAZEGA010000317.1:0-2292 GCA_964511675.1 uncultured Rheinheimera sp. | reverse complement strand
GCCGAAGTGGTACAAGTGGAATTTGACGACAGCATAGTCAGTTTTCAGCAGTTGTGTCTGGTGTTTTTCAGCCTGCACGACCCGACACAGCTGAACCGCCAGGGGAATGATGTCGGCACCCAGTACCGCTCAGGGATATTTTTTCATAGCACTGGGCAGCAGCACACCGCACACAGGCTGATTGCTGAACTGACGGCAAATAACGTGTTTAACAGCGCTATTGTCACCGCAATCAGCCCGGCAACGGCATTTTACCCGGCCGAAGCTTACCATCAGGGCTATTTCCGGCAGAATCCGCAGCAAGGTTATTGCCAGGTGATTATTGCACCGAAGCTGGCCAAATTCCGCCAGCAATATTGCGACCTGTTGAAAAAATAATAATAAAAAGCGTGCCGCAGCATAATGCCTGTCAGTTAAGGCTTAGGCACGAACGGCTTAAGTACTCAGTATTAGGCCGCAGCACGCTTAACAGCACTCCCCAGGTTACTGCGGGATATAGCTCAGGCTAAGGCCGAATGTTATACCTGGCGTGTGGTAACCGGCCACAGTGTGATAATTCTTATCAAACAGGTTATCCACTTTGGCCCGCAGGGTTAAAGCCGGTGTAACGGTATAGCTGCTGCCAATGCCCCACAAAGTGAAAGCCGGCGCATCCGGGTTATCGCTGAAAGTATCCCAGTTAAACCCCTGAGCCGTACGGCTTTGGTAGTCAGCCGTCACAAAAGCAGACCAATTATCAGCATTATAGCTGCCACGCCAGTTCAGGCTGTTTTCCGGACGGCGCAGTAATTTTGTCCCGCTAACACGGTTCAGTGGCTCCAGCCAGGTATACGCAAAAGCATAGCCAAACTGCTGCCATTGCTGCTGCAGCGTAAACTCGATACCTTTAATCTCTGCCAGCAGCACATTTTCAGCCTGCGTTACGCCCTGGATCAGGTTAGTAACATCGCGATCAAACCAGACCAGCTCGGCCTGTAAAGCCGTATCGTGATAGCGGATAGCCAGTTCGTCAGATAGCGATTGCTGCGGTTTTAACAGCGGATTACCATATTCAGGCCAGTACAGATCGTTAAAGGTCGGGGCTTTAAAGGCCGTGCCACGGCTGGCACGGATTAACCAGTGCTCAGCAAGCTGATAACCCGCTGCCAGTTGCCAGGTATTCTCGCCACCGTACTGGCTGACATGATCGCGCCGGCCGGTAGCTTCCAGTTGCCAGCCGGCTATCTGATAGTCCAGGCCAACAAATAGCGCCCGGTTAGTGCGGCTGTCCTGCTCATAATTGGGGGCAGTTTTCTCTACCTGCTCCTGGTACCAGTTTACGCCACCAAGTACAGTCAGTTGGTCATTGGCACTAAATGAAGCCTGATAGTTAAACTCATCCCGCTCCGTAGTAAACGGGCTGCGGCTATCCGGGCCAAAAGTTGCGTCATTATCCAGGATGCGGCTAAGCTGGGCCTGATGCTGCCATTGTCCCAGTTGCAGCTGCCAGCCCAGCAGGTAGCTGCGGTTTAACGTATCGGCCTGATCTTCTGTACCCCAGGCAGTATCAAACTGATAAAAACCGGAGTTAACATCAAACTGCGCCGTCCACAAACCAACCGCAGTCTGGTAATCGGCCGCTAATTTAATAAACTTCTGGTTATAGCCATCCCGATCCGGGTCCAGCCCTTCCTGCACATTAATGCCATCAGCCCGGCTGACACCCGTAGTCGCCCGTAGGGTTAAATCATTAATGCGGTGACTGACACTCATATCAATACTGGCCTGGCCATGACTGCCAACACCAGCGGTAAGCTCCACCGCCTGGCTACGCCGGGTGGTAATAGCAATTACCCCGGCCAGCGCATCCGAACCATACCAGGCCGCCCGTGGCCCACGGATAATTTCAATACGTTCTATCAGTTCCAGCGGCAGCATGGCCAGCGATTTATACCCCAGCGTGGCAGAGCCGGTACGTACGCCATCAACCAGGAGCAGCGTATGGCCGGTTTCGCCACCGCGCACAAACAAGCCACTGCTCTGGCCACGGCCACCTTCACGGGCAACAGAAATGCCCGCCAGTTGGTTTAGTAATGAAGGCAAGTCGCTGGCCTGGCGTGCAACAATATCGTCACGCTCCAGCACGGTTACACTGGCCAGCACGTCCTGTTCCGGCGTGGCAGTGCGGTTGGCATAAATACTGATATGTTCGATATCTTCGGCTGCAACAGTGCAGCAGGACGCGACCAGAACGGCCGCAAAAGCAGGTTTAAACATAAAGGCTCCGGAATGTGCCCACCGCACATTTGAAAA
>CAZEGA010000316.1:0-3429 GCA_964511675.1 uncultured Rheinheimera sp. | reverse complement strand
TCACCGCTATACCGGCCTGGGGCACTGGTCGACAAAATATTTAAAGTCGTCCGGGTTGCCAAAACGCGAGGTGGGCGCAAACAGCCCCAGCGGCTGATAGCCCCAGGAACCATCAAACGGGTACTCCATGACCGGCAGCAGCTCAATATGGCTGTAGCCCATATCCAGTACATAGGGAATTAACTCTGCCGCCAGTTCGCGGTAGCTCAGTGGCTGGTTATCCGCTTTGCGCCGCCAGCTACCGGCCTGCAGCTCATAAATACTGATGGGCTGGTGCAACGGGTTTGCCGCCACGCGCTGCTGCCAGGCGCTGTCCTGCCATTGGTAGCGGCTGTGGTCATACACCAGCGACGCATACGACGGGTATTGTTCGGCATAAAACGCCATAGGATCGGCTTTATGCGGCAACAGATAACCGGAGCGGTCTTTAATTTCATATTTATAGCGCACCCCGGCGGCCACCTCTGGCACCACCAGTACCCAGTGGCCACAGTGCGTACGCTGCATAGGGTGCACCCGTCCGTCCCAGCTGTTCATATCGCCGACCAGGCTGACACTGCTGGCGGCAGGGGCATACACGGCAAAGCGGGTAGCAGCCACGGTTTTGCCTGCCACATTCAGCGTAAGCAGTTGCGCGCCCAGCTGGCGGTACAGGTTTTCGGGCTCGCTGTTAACATAGTGCACGGCATAATAGGCTTCGTCAGTAAACTGATACGGGTCCAGCAACGGATACTGGTAACTGCCCTGGCTGACATTAAGGCGATAGGCTTCCGCCACCCGCTTACGCGGCAGGTGCAGCTCAAACAGGCCGCTGATCTCCGGATCGGCAGTCAGCTCTCCCAGCAGTTTGCCCGTTTTTAGTGCGACCGCCGTTACAGCAGTGGCATTGGGCAGATAAACCCTCAGTATCAGCCCGCTTGCGGTGTCCGGTTTAACCGGCTGCCAGCCCAATACCGAAAACGGCTCAGCACAGTTTGCCTGCGGCAGTTGTTTTACACTCATAGCCAGTCCTTGTTATTTTATCTGTTGTTACCATAACAGAGCACAGCAAAATTACTATGGTCTGAACCGCCAGTGCTAGCCCGGTTACCGTCCGGCACTGATATCGGTAAATAATTGCCGGATCTGCTCATTATCGCGCCATTGTTCTATATCCTGCGTCAATTTGCGCCGCCAGTTCGGGTACTCGTTGCTGGTGCCGGGAATATTGACCGGTTGTGTCATCTGCAGCGCATCTTCCAGCTGCAGGCACAGCAGCTGGCTGCCGGTAGCCGCCAGATGGCGTTGCATGGCAAAGTTCAGCGTCTGGTCCATACCCAGATCTGCTGAACTGCGGGCATAGTCATGTGGCAACACCTGATGGCCGTGCAAGGAATCCAGAATACGCTGTTTATTGGTATGACGCTGGGCATACAACTGCTGCAACTGGGCGTCATCTTTGTATAAGCCCAGCGCTTTACCCAGGCGTAAATCCTCACAATGCCAGAAACCGATTAACGTGGGCAAATCGTGGGTACTCAGTGTTGCCATCGCCTGCTGCGGATAATGCTGCGGCGAGATATAACCGCCATCAGCCGCCGTTTCAAAGAAGAATACCCGGTATGAATATACACCGTAATCTCCCAGTAACTCACGGATACCGTCTGGCACTGTGCCTAAGTCTTCCCCGATAATCACCGCCTTATGGCGCTGGCTTTCCAGTGCCAGTATGCCGAGCAAGTCCATAATAGGGTAATACACATAGGCACCGCCACCGGCATCTGCTGCCGTTTTCGGCACCCACCACAACCGCAGCAGCGCCATAACATGATCAATACGCAGCGCGCCGGCATCCGCCATATTGGCACGCAGCAGATCAATGATGGGCTGATACCCCTGTTTGTACAGCTGGTACGGGTACATCGGCGGCAAGCCCCAGTTTTGCCCGGCCGGCCCTAATGGATCAGGCGGTGCCCCTATGCTGGCATCGCGGCAGTACAATTGCGGGTTGCCCCAGATCTCTGTTGAGGCTTCGCTGACCCCCACGGCCAAATCGCGGTACAGGCCAAGCAACATGCCGGCGTCTTTCGCAACCTGCTGTGCCGCCGCCAGTTGCTGTTTGGCAATAAACTGTAAATAGCAGTAGAACCCTGTTTCAGCCTGGTGCGTTGCGGCAAACTGCCGGACGGCAGGCGCTTGCGGGTCACGATAGTGTTCCGGCCACACCGGCCACCCCCAGTAAGCCGGGTCCTGCTGGTATAAATGTTCATGCAGCGCATCGTACAGTGCCAGTTGCTGCAGGCTGTCACCGCCGGCGGCGACAAACTGCTTAAAGCCGGCATGATCTGCCGCGCCGTGCCCGGTAAACCACTGGTACAGGCTTTTCATGACCGGCAGTTTCAGCTGCATAACGCCGGCATAATCGACAAAGTCTTTGCTGCGCTGCTCAGCCAGTTGCTGTACAAAGGCCGGTGCGCTGACCAGTGACCGGGTACGCTGGCACCGGGTATAGCCCGGCATGGCGGTAACATCAATATAACTGATATTCAGCCAGCGCCGCGACGACGGGCTGTAAGGGCTGGCATTTTCCGGCAAGGCCGGATACAGCGCATGTATCGGGTTTAACCCGACAAAATCGGCACCGACCGAGGCCAGGTAACGCACAGTGTCAGCCAGATCGGTAAAATCCCCGATGCCCCAGTTGCGTGCCGAACGCAGGCCATACAGTTGCAGCGCTATGCCCCATTGCCGCTTCTGGCTGAATACCTCAGGCTGAAAACAGCGCCCCGGACTGATAACCAGTGACTGTGTCAGTACCATACCCGGCTGCTGCAGCACTAACAGGTGGTAACCCGGCGGCAGGCTGAAAGGCAATATATGCTGATACTGATGATATTCGGTGTCGTCCAGTTGCACCACCTGCAGCAGCTCGCCATCTACCGGTGTTAAGCTAAACGTTTCTGCCTGGCCCTGTTCGGTACGCAGCTCAAATTGCATGGCAGCCGTTGCTTGTGCCAGATCAACCTGTAACAGCAACTGTAAAGGCTCATCCTGACGCTGCACCGATACCACCTGCAGCGGCCGCTGCCAGAAATCCAGCTGGCGCTGCAGTAACTGCCTGCGGGCCAGGGCATCATCTGTGGTAGCGAAGCCCTGCGCACTTAACAGCGCCAGTTGATCCTGCTCCGACACTGTAACCGCGTTCCCCCAGGCATCATTAAACTCAGTTTCAATCCCGCAAAAAGCAACCAGCTCTGCACGTAATGCAGTATCCATAGGGAATCCTTAGTATTTATCGGCAATGGCCACTATTCTAGGTCGCCGGCGGTTGAAAGTCATTGTTGATTTGTGTCATAAAATTACATAAAAGGCGATTTTTTACCGTTTTAAACTTGAAAAAGTTGCCAATTAATGTAATTTTACCACACAACATTCCTACTCAGTGTCAAA
>CAZEGA010000315.1:0-3433 GCA_964511675.1 uncultured Rheinheimera sp. | reverse complement strand
ACCGGTTAAGGCAGGTACTGACTAACCTGCTGGGCAATGCGATTAAATTTACCGAGCAAGGCAGCGTTACCGTGCGGGTGGCCGCCGCGCCCGGCCAGCAGCTGGTGTTCAGTGTACAGGATACCGGTATTGGTATAGCCGCCGATCGGCTGCCGTTTATTTTTGAAGCCTTTACCCAGGCCGATGCCTCTATGAGCCGCCGTTTTGGCGGCACCGGGCTTGGCACCACTATAAGCAAACAACTGGTAGAGCTGATGGGCGGGCACATCAGCGTGCAAAGCCGTGAAGGCGTGGGCAGTTGTTTTGAATTCAGCCTGCCATTACAGGCCGGTAAAGCCAGTGCCAGCCATACCGTGGGTTATATCCCGGCGTTACCGGCACAAAAAGTGCTGATCGCCGATGATATTCCGCAAAACCTGGAACTGCTTACACTGTTGCTGGAACGTGCCGGGCACGATGTGACTGCGGTAACGGATGGTATAGAAGCAGTACAGGCGGTTAAGCAGCAACACTTTGATCTGGTACTGATGGATATTCAGATGCCAAATATGGATGGGTTACAGGCCTGCCAGCATATTCGGCAGTGGGAAGCGCAAACCGCCAGCCCGGCAGTCGCCATTATTGCGTTAACCGCCAGTGTGCTGGAAGAAGATAAAACAGCGGCACAGGCCGCCGGAATGCAGGGTTTTGCCAGCAAGCCGATAGACTTTGCCGTTTTATGTGCCGAAATAGCCAGGGTATTACAGCTGGACATACGCGAACCTGCCCTGCTGCAACCACAGGCCGTTGCCACAGACCAGTTGCTGAATATCGCCAAGGCACTGCAACTCTGGGGGAATTTAGCCACTTATCTGCCGCAGCTGCAGCAGTTTTTACAGCAGCAACTGCCGCTGCTGCAACAGGCCGCCAGCCAGTTACAGGCCAGGCACTATGATGCGGTGCGGCAACTGGCGCATGCCATAAAAGGCGTCAGCGCCAATCTGGCGCTGGACATGCTGAGTAAATTTTGCAGCGAGCTGGAGCAGGCTGCACGGCAACAGCAGCAAGCCAGGGCCGAAGCACTGTTACAGCAGATCCTGTTATGCTGGCCCGAATACGAGGCACATTACCAGCAATTACAGGCTGAGCAAGTCAGCAACCAGCAAACGCCGCCACTGGTGCTGGATACAACGCAGCTAAGCGCTATGTTAAGCAGCTTGCAGCAGGCTCTGGCGCGGCACGAGTTTGATGATGCGCTGATAGCGCAACTTGGCCAATACAGCGGTGAGCATCAGGGTATGCTCTTACTGCTGCTTGAAGCCGTAAACGATTTTGATTTTACTCTGGCACTTAAGCGGCTGGCCCTGTTGCAACAGAAGCTGAACCCGGGAGTGGTCTGATGAAAGACAAACATACCCTGCTGCTGGTAGATGACGAGCCCACCAATTTACGGGTATTGCGTACCGTATTGCAGGAGCAGTACCGCCTGCTGTTTGCCAAAAGTGGCGAAGAGGCCCTGCAACTGGTGCAAAAAGAGCTGCCCGATTTGATCCTGCTGGATGTGATGATGCCGGGCTTAACCGGTTTTGATGTCTGTGCCCGGTTAAAAGCCAACCCGCTGACCAGTGCAGTGCCGGTTATTTTTGTTACCGCGTTAAAAGATGAAATGGACGAAACCACCGGTTTTGACGTTGGCGCGGTCGATTATATTACCAAACCGCTCAGCCCGGCTGTGGTGCGTGCCAGGGTAAAAACCCACCTGTCGTTAGTCCAGGCGGCAGAGCTGAAACAAACCCGGCTGCAGGTGATCCAGCGCTTGGGCCGGGCCGCAGAATACAAAGACAACGAAACCGGCCTGCATGTTATGCGGATGAGCCATTATGCCCAGGTGCTGGCGCTGGCGTATGGTTTCAGCGCGCAAAAAGCCGAAAACCTGCTGCATGCTGCGCCGATGCACGATATTGGCAAAATCGGCATTGCCGACAGTATTTTGCTCAAACCCGGTAAACTTACCGTAGAAGAATATCAGGCCATGCAAAAACACCCGCTGATTGGCGCTGAGATCATCGGTGACTGTGATTCTGATTTATTACAAATGGCTAAGGTGGTTGCCCTGTACCACCATGAAAAATGGGATGGCAGCGGTTACCCGCATGGTTTGGCCGCTGAGCAGATCCCGCCGGAAGCGCGCATAGTGGCAGTAGCTGATGTATTTGACGCCTTAACCAGCGCCCGGCCATACAAACAAGCCTGGAGTATAGACGACACCCTGGCTTATATGCGGGCGCAACAGGGCCTGCATTTTGAACCACGGCTGGTAGAGCTGCTGGAGCAGAATCTGCCCGCTATCCTGGCAATACGCCAGCGCTGGGCGGAGTAACAGGGCTGTCCGGAGCCTCTGCGCATGTTTACCATATTCTGCTATTGGGTAAGCCATAAATCTGCGTCAGCATACCGCTTAAGTCAATCTTTAGCTTAACATCTTACATCTATGCTAATGAAAACCGCTTGTTAATGGGTAATAGTTGCGGTAATAAACATAAGCCAAACGGCACAATTGCACATTTATTCAGCAATGCAGTAGTGTTAGCCTGTAGTGACTTTCCCCAAATTAGCGGATGATGTATGCGTTTGCCTGTTTTTATACTGTGTTTGTTTGCTACTACTGCACTGGCAGATAACCTGCCCTGGCCGGAGCAACCGCTGTTAACCGTTAAACCTGAGCTGCATCAGCTTATTGCTGCTGACGCTAAGCTGGAGCAACTGGCTGACGGTTTTCGCTGGTCTGAAGGGCCAATAGCAGAGCCGGATAGCGGCGATATTCTGTTTTCTGACGTGCCGGCCAATAAGGTGTACCGCTGGAATGAACGCGATGGTGTAACCGGGTACCTGCTGCCGTCCGGCTATACCGGGCTGTATCCGGAGCAGAATTTACAGGAAGGCGCCAATGGCCTGATTTTTAATGCGCAAAACCAGCTGGTACTGGCACAACATGGTGACCGGCGTTTAGCCGTGTTGCTGGATGCCAGCGGCGAACTGCCGCGTTATCAAACGTTGGTGAGCCATTATCAGGGCAAATTGCTTAACAGCCCGAATGATCTGGTACAGCATAGCAGCGGCGCCTATTACTTTACTGATCCGCCTTATGGCCTGAAAGGGGGCGATAGTGCAGTGCAAAAACAGCAGCCGGTGAATGGCGTATACCGGCTGGCGGCAGATGGCGAGCTGACACTATTAATCAGCCATTTAACCCGGCCCAATGGCCTGGCATTTTCACCGGATGAAAAATGGCTGTATGTGGCGAACTCGGATAAAAACGCCGCCCAGTGGTGGCGTTATCCCGTGCAGCCTGGCGGAACTCTGGGTGAGGGCGGGTTGTTTTTTTGATACTTTGCCGGTGACTTCGGCGTGAATGAGGGGGATAAATTTTTCCTGATCGATGGTTAGGCCAGTT
>CAZEGA010000314.1:455-3510 GCA_964511675.1 uncultured Rheinheimera sp. | reverse complement strand
TTTGCCCCGCTGAACAGCTGGCCGGATAACGGCAACCTGGACAAAGCCCGCCGCCTGCTGTGGCCGGTTAAACAAAAATACGGCAATAAACTGTCATGGGCCGATTTAATGATCCTGGCCGGTAATATGGCTTACGAGTCTATGGGCTTAAAAACCTTTGGTTTTGCCGGTGGCCGTGCCGATATCTGGCACCCGGAAAAAGACACCTACTGGGGTTCAGAAAAACAATGGCTGGCACCAAGCGGCAGCGAAGGCAGCCGCTATGCAGCAGATAACGGCGGCGGCCGCGATCTGGCCAACCCGCTGGCAGCGGTCATGATGGGCCTGATTTACGTTAACCCGGAAGGCGTGGACGGCAACCCGGACCCGCTGAAAACCGCGCAGGACATGCGTGTTACCTTCTCCCGCATGGCAATGAATGACGAAGAAACCATGGGCTTTACCTACGGTGTGGCCACCGGCGGTTAAGCCCATGGTAACGGCAATGCCCAGAATTTAGGCCCGGAGCCGGAAGCGGCAGACATTGAAGAGCAGGGCCTGGGCTGGAACAACCATAAAACCCGCGGCATTGGCCGCGATACCGTAACCAGCGGGGTTGAAGGCGCCTGGACCACCCACCCGACCCAATGGGACAACGGCTACTTTTATTTACTGCTGGAACATGACTGGCAACTTACCAAAAGCCCGGCCGGTGCCTGGCAATGGGAGCCGGTAAGCATTAAAGAAGAAGATAAGCCGGTGGATGTGGAAGACCCGTCAATCCGCTGTAAGCCAATGATGACCGATGCCGATATGGCGCTGAAACTGGACCCGGAATACCGCAAAATTTCCGAGCGGTTTTATAAAGATCCGGCCTATTTCTCTGATGTGTTTGCCCGCGCCTGGTTTAAATTAACCCACCGGGATCTGGGGCCGAAAAGCCGCTATCTGGGGGCGGATGTACCGGCAGAAGAGTTAATCTGGCAAGATCCGGTGCCGCAGGTAGATTACAGCCTGAGCGCCGACGAGATTAGCGGGCTGAAAGCGACAATTCTGCAAAGCGGCTTAAGCATTGGCGAACTGGTTGCCACCGCCTGGGACAGCGCCCGGACTTTCCGCGGCTCTGATTACCGTGGCGGTGCCAATGGCGGCCGTATCCGCCTGGCACCACAAAAAGACTGGCAGGGTAACGAGCCAGAACGCCTGCAAAAAGTGCTGCAGGTACTGCAGGGCATTCAGGCCGGTTTAAGCAAAAAAGTCAGTATTGCCGATTTAATTGTACTGGGCGGCACGGCTGCGGTAGAACAGGCCGCCAAAGCGGCGGGTGTCAATATTACAGTGCCTTTTGCCCCTGGCCGTGGCGATGCCACAGCAGAGCAAACCGATGCTGACTCTTTTGCCGTACTTGAGCCGATCCACGATGCTTACCGCAACTATCTGCAGCAAGACTATGCGGTACAGCCGGAAGAGCTGATGCTGGACAAAACCCAGCTGCTGGGCTTAACCGCAGTCGAGATGACAGTGCTGCTGGGCGGTATGCGCGTACTGGGCACCAACTATGGCGGCACTAAACACGGTGTGTTTACCGACAAGGTTGGCGTACTGACAAACGACTTTTTTGTTAACCTGACCGATATGCGTTACAGCTGGAAACCCACCGGCCGCAATAGCTATCAGCTTGTTGAACGCAACAGCGGCAACGTAAAATGGACCGCCACCCGGGTTGATCTGGTGTTTGGTTCCAACTCGGTTTTACGCTCATACGCAGAAGTGTATGCGCAGGATGATAACAAAGAAAAATTTGTTAAAGACTTTGTCAGCGCCTGGGTAAAAGTGATGAACGCCGATCGCTTCGACCTGCGGTAACTGCTGCTGTTACCCTCTGAGCCCCGCCCCGCGGGGCTTTTTCTTGCGTCAGTTTTGTGATTACCGGCGTTGCAAATAGAAGATTGGGTAACGCACCAGCGATAAAATCGCGACATCCCCCTGCCCCCCTTACCGTAAAAAAAAAGCGGCGCCATCCGGCACCGCTTTACTGCACCAGGTACAGATTACAGATCAAAACGATCGGCGTTCATTACCTTGGTCCAGGCTTTAACAAAGTCCTGTACAAACTTCTCTTTACCGTCATTGGCAGCATACACCTCTGCTACCGCGCGCAGCTCAGCGTGCGAACCAAACACCAGGTCAACCGGGGTGGCGGTGTACTTCAGCTTACCGCTGGCGCGGTCATAACCTTCGTACAAGCCTTCCTGCTGCTCGGCTTTTGCCCACCGGGTAGACATATCCAGCAAATTAACAAAGAAGTCATTGCTTAACGTGCCCGGTCTGGCGGTAAAGACACCGTGTTTGCTGCCGCCACTGTTGGCATGCAGCACCCGCAGGCCGCCAACCAGTACCGTCATTTCCGGCACGCTCAGGTTCAGCAGGTTAGCACGGTCTACCAGCGCTTCGGCCGGTGACAGCATGGCGTCTTTGCTGTAATAGTTACGGAAACCATCGGCTTTGGGCTCCAGCACGGCAAAAGACGAGGCATCGGTCTGCTGCTGCGAAGCATCCACCCGGCCGGGAGTAAACGGCACGCTAAGGTTAAAGCCGGCATCTTTAGCGGCTTTTTCCACTGCGGCACTGCCCCCCAGCACAATGACATCTGCCAGCGACACCTTTTTGCCGCCTTTTAATGCCTTGTTAGCGTCTTTTTGTATGCTTTCCAGCTTTTTCAGCACTTTTGCCAGCTCTTTCGGCTCATTTACCGGCCAGTCTTTTTGTGGCTCCAGCCGCAGGCGCGCACCATTGGCCCCGCCACGCATATCTGTGCCACGGTAACTGGCCGCGGCTGCCCAGGCGGTTTTCACCAGTTCTGGTACGCTCAGGCCGGATGCCAGGATCTTGCCTTTTAAGTTAGCAATATCTGCCGCGTCAAGCAGCGGGTGGTCTACTGCCGGGATCGGGTCCTGCCAGATCAGCGTTTCTGTCGGGACATCCTTACCCAGATAACGTGTTACCGGCCCCATATCGCGGTGTGTCAGCTTAAACCAGGCTTTGGCAAAGGCCAGTTCAAACTGTTGCGGGTTTT
>CAZEGA010000314.1:0-445 GCA_964511675.1 uncultured Rheinheimera sp. | reverse complement strand
GGTACTCAGGATCGGCTTTTAGCGCAATGTCAGAGGTAAACATAATGGGGGCATGGCGCTTGCCGGCAATATGCGCATCCGGTACCAGGTTCGCTGCCTGGCCACCGGCCGGCACCCACTGCACATGGCCCGCCGGACTGCGGGTTTGCTCCCACTCAAAGGTATACAGCCAGGTCAGGTATTCCATGGTCCACTTGGTTGGGTTAGAAGACCACGCCCCTTCCAGGCCACTGGTGACAGTATCTTCCGAGTGGCCCTTGCCGCAGCTGTTTTTCCAGCCAAAGCCCTGCTGCTCCACCCCTGCCGCGGCCGGATCAGCACCGATACAGTTTTCCGGCTTGTGTGCACCATGCGCCTTGCCAAAGGTATGGCCGCCGGCGATCAATGCCACGGTTTCTTCGTCATTCATCGCCATACGGCCAAAGGTATCACGAATGTCTTTTGC
>CAZEGA010000313.1:589-3515 GCA_964511675.1 uncultured Rheinheimera sp. | reverse complement strand
GGCCAGTGTCGGGTAGTTCACGTCAGAGAACATGCCGTGTAAACCGTGGCCCAGCTCGTGGAACATAGTGGTAACGTTGTCATAGCTGACCAGCGTAGGTTCGCCGTCCGGTGCTTTTGGAATATTCATGACATTGACCACTACCGGTTTCTGGCCGGTTAAGTGTGACTGGCCAACAAATGAACTCATCCAGGCGCCGCCGCGTTTGCCTTCGCGGGCAAAATAGTCGGCGTAGAAAATAGCGATGCTGCTGCCGTCGGCATCAAACAGCTCGTAAGCTTTTACATCCGGGTGGTAAGTGGGTAAATCCGGCCGCGGTTCAAAACGGATACCGTACAGGTGGTTAAAGGTGAAAAAGACACCGTCTTTTAATACGCGGTTAAATTCGAAGTATTGCTTCACTTCGTTTTCGTCCAGATCGTACTTAGCCTGGCGCACAAACTCGGCGTAATATTCCCAGTCCCACGGTTGCAGCTCAAAATCACCGCCTTGCTGCTTGATCATGGCCTGAATGGCAGCGGCTTCTTTATTGGTATTGGCGACTACGGCCGGTACCATAGAACCCAGCATATCAAACACTGCCTGCGGTGTTTTGGCCATTTGCGCTTCCAGGCCGTAGCTGGCCCAGTTGTCGTAGCCTAACAGTTTAGCGCGCTCGGCACGCAGCTGGGCTAAGCGGGCCACCAGCGGGCGGTTGTCGGTTTCGCCGCTCTGGGCGCGGCTGGCAGACGCTTGCCACACCCGTTTACGCAGCTCACGGTTACTCAACTGGGCCAGTACCGGCTGGCGGGTGGTGTTGGTAATGCTCAGCAGGTATTTATCCTCGTAGCCGGCATCTTTGGCCGCATTGGCGGCAGCGGTAATTTGCGAGTCAGACAAGCCGTCCAGCTCTTCTCTGCTATCAACAATAACGGCAATGTTTTTGGTTTCAGCCAGCAGGTTTTGTGAGAATTGATTAGTCAGCTTGGAATGTTCTTCGTTCAGCGCGCGGATAGCGGTTTTCTGCTCTTCGGTCAGCTGGGCACCGGCGCGGACAAAACGTTCGTAGTACACTTCAATTAACCGTACCGATTCGCTATCCAGCTTTAACTCATGGCGCTGGTTATAAATGCTTTTAATGCGGGCGAACAGCTGCGGGTTTAAGTTAATGTTGTCTGAATGGGCCGCCATTTTCGGTGCCAGTTCAGACTGGATTTTACGCCGCTCAGTGTTAGAGTCCGACCCTGCCAGGTTATAGAACACGCGTGATGTGCGGGTTAACAGCTCACCGCTTTTTTCCAGCGCTACCAAGGTATTGTCAAACGTGGCCGGCTCCGGATTATTGGCAATGGCCTGCACTTCTGCCATATGCTGCTTTACGCCTTCTTCAAAGGCTGGCAGGAAATGCTCGTCTTTTATTTCGGTAAAATTAGGGGCTTCGTACTGCAGCATACTTTTGACCAATAACGGGTTAGTGGAGGTGACTTCGGTTACCGGTGCAGTTTCCTGCTGCGTTTGGGTCTGGGCTGTGCCGCTTTGTTCCGGTGCCGTGTTATCCGAGCAGGCGGCCAGCGCCAGTGCCGCGCCAACCGTAGTGGCGATAAGTGTTTTACGCATGGGTATCTCCCTGGAAGATGTAAGGCTTTGTTATAGTCATTGCGCAAATGCGCAGGCTGCCCCGAGTATGCCAAAACACAGCGCAGAGTCACCGGGTTTGCAGCCAGTGGCCAACAAATTAAGACAAAAGCCGGCGCAGGGCAACAGTTAACCCGGTATTGTCTCTGTATAAGGTAAGTCGATATAAAAGCAGCTGCCCTGCTGGGGAGCCGGTTTGTAGCCCATACTGCCCTGCATCTGGTTAATCAGGCTGCGGCTTACTGCCAGCCCGAGGCCGGTGCCGCAGTGTATGGCACCGTCAATCCTGTCCGCCTGGCTAAAACGGTTAAACAGCAGCGGTACGGTATGCTCTGCTACGCCGTTGCCATTGTCCTGCACCATGATCCTGATCTGGTTGCCATAGCGATCCAGGCTAAGCTGCACTTTTCCGCCCGGGGCACAGAAGCGGGCGGCATTATGCAGCAGGTGGTTTACCACTTGCTGCAGCCTGGCCGCATCTGCACTGACCTGCACCTGTTGCATGCCGTCTGCACACGTCAGCTGCAGGGTTAACATCGGGTGCAGCAGGTGGCACTCTTTTACGCACTGCTGCAGTAATGGATACAGCATCACGCTTTGCATATGCAGCGCCAGGGTGCCACTGGCAATTCTTTCTACCTCCAGCAGGTCATCCAGCAGGGTTAGCAGTTGCTGGCAGTTGCCTTTGGCCAGTTGCAGCATACGTAATTGGGCGGCGCCAGGATCGCCGGCAGCGCCTGACATCAGCAGGCCCAGTGCCCCTGAAATTGAGGCGACAGGGCTGCGCAGCTCGTGGCTGACAGTAGAGATAAACTGCTGTTTTAACTGCTCCGCCTGCTGGTGGGCAGATAAATCGCGCAGTACCAGCAGCTGTTTGGTGGCCTGCTGTAACTGCAGGCGGTTGCGGCTGACGGCAAGCGGAAACTGGCTGTCGTCACGGCGGCGGCCGGTAGTGGCGTATTCGGCATGGGCATCTGATGTAGCGCTGTACAGCTCGTCCAGCCGTTGCGGTTCTGCCAGCAAAATCGACCAATGGTGGCCGGGCAGGCTGGCGGGAGTATGGCCAAACATCGGGTAGCAGGACATGTTGGCCTGTTCAATAATGCCGTCCGGATCGGTGGTAATAATCGCATCGGCCACATTGTCCATAATGCTGCGCAAGTAAAGCCGGGTATGTTGTTGTATAGCCGCACTGCGACGCAACGACTGGTGCGATATAAACAGCCACATTAACAATGCCAGCAGCAGGCTTGTACTGCCGTAACTCACGCTGCGCAACAGGCCGGCATGCTCTGGCGGGCTGGCTGCTGAA
>CAZEGA010000313.1:0-579 GCA_964511675.1 uncultured Rheinheimera sp. | reverse complement strand
GCTGAACGCAGCGCCATCTGCCACAGGGCACCGCGCAGGCTGATATCCAGCTGCAGGCTGTCATCAAAAAACAGCCGGTCGTCACCATAAAATGCCGGGCTGCTGACACCAGCCGGCGACACACTGCGAATAGCCACCTGCACTTCCTGCTCGGTGGTTTGCCGCACCAGTAAGGCCCATACCGAGTCAATATTTACCACGGTACTGATAATGCCCCAGTAGTCATCGGCATTCATATACACCGGAATACGGTAAATAAAGGCGGTGCCACCCTGGATCAGCTGAACCGGCCCTACCAGCCTGGCTTCACGCTGCTCAATAATTGTGGCGATATCCGGCCATTGTTCCTGCAGATCCGGGTAATACAGCCCAAGCGCCTGCTCATTGCCCATCAGCGGGTAGATGTAACGCAGGGTATTAGCCGGTGCCACACCGATATTGCGGATATGCCGTGCCTGGTGCACCAGCTCAGGTAACAGCAAATGCATCTCTGCCGGGGAAATGTCGCCGTTTCTGGCCTGCACATGGGCGGTAAGGCCTATCGTCAGGTACAGCGGAATATTCAGTTCAGACTCCAGC
>CAZEGA010000312.1:0-3525 GCA_964511675.1 uncultured Rheinheimera sp. | reverse complement strand
CGCCGCCGCCTGTGGTGCCGATGCGATAAAAGTACAAACCTACACCGCTGACAGCATGACACTGGATCTGGATAGCGGCGATTTCGTGATCCGCGACGAGGGTAATTTATGGCAGGGACAGTCACTGTACCAGCTATATCAAACCGCCATGACTCCCTGGGACTGGCACCAGGCTATTTTTCAGCGGGCACAACAGCACGGTATGCTGGCATTCAGTACGCCTTTTGATCAGAGTGCGGTGGATTTTCTCGAGCAGCTTAGCGTGCCCTGCTACAAAATTGCCTCGTTTGAAAACAGCGATCATGGCCTGTTAAAAGCAGTAGCCCGTACCGGTAAACCGGTCATTATGTCAACCGGTATGGCCACCCAGGCCGAACTGGCAGAATCGGTTGAGGTGCTGCGCCGCCACGGCTGCAATGAGCTGATCTTACTCAAGTGCACCAGCCACTACCCGGCTGATCCGGTTGATGCCAACCTTCGTACCATTCCCCATCTTGCAGAGTTATTTAATTGTCAGGTTGGTTTATCTGACCATACCGCCGGTATTGGCGTTGCGGTGGCCAGTGTGGTACTGGGTGCCACGGTCATTGAAAAACATTTTGTGCTCTCCCGGGCCGAAGGCGGTGTCGATGCCGGATTCTCGCTGGAGCCGGATGAGTTTTCGGCCCTGGTGACAGAATGCAAACGTGCCGCCGTGGCACTGGGTAAAGTTACCTACGGCGGTACAGAAAAAGAGCAAGCCTCACGTAAATTCCGCCGCTCTTTGTATATTGCCGAGAATATGCAGCCAGGCGATATTTTCACTGTGCAAAACCTGCGCTCGGTGCGCCCAGGCCTTGGGCTTGAACCTAAGTATTTGCCTATGCTGCTGGGCAAAGCCATTAAAAAAGCCGCCACCAAAGGCACTGCAATGAGCTGGGACCTGGTGTAGCTTATGGCAGCAGCTAAACATTACCCGCAAAGCCGGTTTGTGCCGCTTGCAAAGCAGTATCTGGAACAGGTATGGCACTGGCGCAACCTGCCACAGATCCGGCGCAATATGCATAATGATGCCCCCATCAGCTGGCAGCAGCACCTGAGCTGGTTTAACAGCTTACAAACCGCGACCGACCGGCGCTTTTATGTGTTTCTGCAGGACGGCAGGGCCATAGGTGTGCTTAACTTCAGCCGGCACAGCAGCAGCGTACTGGAATGGGGCTGTTATCTGGGCGAAGATAACGCCTGGCCGGGTTCTGGCCTGTTGCTGGAAATCGCAGCGCTGGATTATGCTGCACTGCAGCCTGACGTGCATACGCTGTACGCTGAAGTGTTATCCTTTAACCACAGTGTACTGAAAATGCACCGGCTGTTTGGCTATCAGCCTCTGGCCGATAAACCCGGCAGCAGCCGGGACGAAGCAGCTTTTGTCGTCAACACCTTTCAGTACCCGTTGGAACAATGGCGGGCAAACCGCAACGCCGTGCTGCAAAAACTGCCAAAACAAATTGCTGCAGCAGCACAACATATTGGTTTTAACTAAAACAGGATCACCGTGGAACTGGAACACACCATCAAAGATGCCATGGCACAGGTTGCGCTGATTGCAGACTGTACGCTGGTAACAGAAATAAACGACGATACCGTATTGTTGCAAAGCGGGCTGGATTCACTTGGCTTTGCCATGCTGGTAGCCCAACTGGAAGAAGAGCTGGGTACCGATCCGTTCAGCCAGCTACAGCTGGCCGTCTACCCGCGCACCTTTGCAGAATTTGTTGCGGTATACCGTCAGGCCCTGGCAAGCGGAAACTAACCAGTAATGAAACTGCTGCAACGGCTTCAGCAAACAGATTACCAGGCTGTCGCCATCCGTGGTGAAACTACTGTCAGCTATACACAGCTGATAAACCAGGCATTACAGCTAAGGCAGCAGTATCCGGTTTTACAGCATCAGGCTATAGCGTTGCCGTTTGATAACCTGCACAGTTTTACTGTGGCATTGCTTGCTTTTGATGGCTGGTGCCGGGCATTGTATCTGTTACCGGACAATACACTGACATTGCCGGAACAGGTAATACATTGGCCAGAGCATAACCTTGCCTTGCTCACCACCCCGACGCCGGCAGAGACAAGCCGCTGGTATCTGGCAACCTCCGGCACTACCGGCACACCAAAGTGGATAGCCCACTCTGTTACCAGTTTAAGCCGGGCCGTTAAAATCGTACCTGAAAGCAGCACTCTACACTGGGCACTATGTTACCAGCCAACACGTTTTGCCGGTTTACAGGTATTACTGCAAAGCCTGTTATCCGGCGCAGCAGTTACCGATTGCAGCAGCGGTGATGCACAGCAGCGTATCAGGCTGATGCAGCAACATAACGTCAATGCAGTATCCGCTACCCCTTCTTTGTGGCGCCAGCTACTGATGACAGGCGAGTTGAATACCTTGCCGTTAAAGCAGCTTACACTGGGCGGTGAAATTGCCGACCAGCCACTGCTGGATACCCTTAGCAGGCTATTTCCGGCAGCACGGTTGCTGCATATTTATGCCTCTACCGAGGCAGGAGCGGGTTTTGCCGTTGCAGACAGGCAGGCAGGTTTTCCTGCCAGCTGGTTAACGCAGGAACACAGCGGCCTGGCCTTTAAAATGGATGACAGACAACATCTGTGGTTAAAACCACCGCACTGTCCCGATATCAGCCTGGCCTCGTATCTTGATAACGATGGCTATCTGGATACCGGCGATTTGGTTAGTATCCAGCAAGACAGAATAGTATTCCTGGGCCGTGCCAGCGGTGTAATTAACGTAGGCGGTAATAAAGTGCATCCGGAACAGGTAGAACAGGTACTGTTGCAACACCCTGCCGTACTGCAGGCAAAGGTTTATGCCAAAGCCAGCAGCGTGCTGGGCCAGTTGGTAGTAGCCGATATTGTTGTTGGCAATAATAGCGATACCAAAGCATTACAGTTACAACTATTACAGTATTGCCAACAGCAACTGCAACGCTATCAGCTGCCAACCCGGTTTAATTTCGTGGCCAGTTTGACAACCAACGCTACCGGCAAGCTAAGCAGACAAGCTGCAGCAAAAGGATCATCATGAGTAAGTTAGTTATCGTTACCGGTGCCAGCCGTGGCCTGGGCTTAGCCATCTGCCGGCAATTACTGCAGGCAGATTACAGCGTATTGGCACTGGCCAGAACGCTGAGCGATGAATTAACACAGTTACAGCAGCAGGACACCAGGCTGCAGTTTATGGCAGCAGATCTATCCCGGCTTGATAACATACAACAACTGTGCAGCACTATGACTAAACAACATGGCCGGCCTTACGCGCTGATCAATAACGCCGCTGTCGGCTATGACGGTGTACTGGCTACCATGCATAACAGCGAAATCAGCACGCTGCTGCAAGTGAATATTGAAGCCCCTATCCTGCTCAGTAAATACCTGCTAAGGCCGATGCTGCTGAACCAGAGCGGGCGTATTATCAATATCTCATCTATTATCGCCCGCACCGGCTTTAATGGTTTAAGTGTTTATGCCGCC
>CAZEGA010000311.1:0-3552 GCA_964511675.1 uncultured Rheinheimera sp. | reverse complement strand
TCAGGGTTTCAAGTGCCGGGCCGTCTTCCGGCTCAGCCTCACCGGCCAGCACCTGCTGTTGCTCGACACTTAACAGCGGCACCAGGGCACGGTTTAACAATGCCGATACGCCGCGGCCATGTGCAGCGGCAATAGCGTAGACATCGCCCAAACCCAAGCTGTAAAAATCGGCAACTGCGGTATCGGCATCCAGGCCATCGGTCTTGTTGGCCACAACAAAGACTTTCTTTTCCACTTTACGGATATGCGCCGCAATGGCTTCATCACCCACGGTTGCGCCAACACGGGCGTCTACCATAAACAACACAACATCGGCTTCATCAATGGCTTTAAGTGACTGCTCGGCCATTTCCACTTCAATACCCTGCTCATTGCCATCGATACCGCCGGTATCCACCACAATGAATTCCAGCACCTCATATTTTACCGTGCCGTATTTACGGTCACGCGTCAGGCCGGGAAAATCCGCCACCAGCGCATCACGGGTGCGGGTTAAACGGTTAAACAGTGTCGATTTTCCGACATTGGCTCGCCCTACCAGGGCAACGACAGGCAACATTAGGTGCACCTCAAAAATAACAAAACAGGCCAAGTATTGGCCTGTTTAACAACACATCCACCCGCGTTTAAGACTCAGGGCGTCTGTAATAAGACTAGCTCACCGTTCCGGCTTTGCACCAGCAAATAGCTGCCGTCGGTTACCGCTGCCGCATAAAAACCCGAGCTGTCCATACTCTGGCGTGCGACAAAGTCACCGCTGCTGCGGTCCAGCCAGTGCAGATTGCCCTGGTTATCACCCACCACCAGATAGTTTTTGTATACCACAGGGGCGGTCAGATAATGTTTGTGCAAACCCATCTGCGACCAAAGCTCGGTACCATTGCGGCTGTCAACAGCATAAATCCGGCCGGTAGAATCTACCAGATACAGCGTATCAGCGGCGGAGGTAAGGTTGCGGAAGCTGGCATATTCCCGTTTCCACAGTTGCCGGCCACTGCGCAGCTCTAACGCTACCAGTTCACCGTTGTAGGCGATACTGTACACCACACCATTACGCACCACAGGTTTAGCATCAATATCAACCAGCCGGGATAAATCGGTACTGCCTTTAGGCACAGCGATTTGTTCTTCCCAGGCCTGATAACCACGGTCTGCGATCAGCACGCCTACATGCCCATTGCCAGAACCGTAGATCACGCCGCCGGCTTCAATAATGGGCTCACTGACACCGCGCAAGGTTAACGACGGCTGTTCGCTTTCAAACTGCCAGCGCTGCTCGCCGGAGTCCGGATGCAAGGCAATCACAGTACCGGCACCGGTAGCTACCACCACCAGCCCCTCACCTACTGCAGGCCGGGCCAGCACTTCACCTTTAACCTCTACCCGCCATACCAGCTGGCCTTGCGCAGATAACGCCACTACATCGCCATTTTCAGTACCGAAATACAGCTTGTCATAGCCAAAGCTCAACCCGCCGGAAATACGGGCATTGTCACCAGACCAGATATCGCTGAAGCTGCTCCAGGCCGAGGTTCCGTCTGGCTTGCGTAAGTCAAACAACCACTTCCGCTTGCCGCTTGGTAAATCGTAAGCCGCAACCAGGCCTTCACGGCTGGCGGCGTACACTGTATCGTTAACAATAAGCGGGGTAAGGCTGGAGGCATAATGCTTAACACCAGAACCCAGGCCATGGCTCCAGACTTTAACCGGGCTGATGCTGTTAGTGACCGGCGGCAACACCAGATCGTCTTTACTGGAGCAGCCCGCCAGCACAACGGCTGCCATCAGCAGCAGGGGTTTTACTGATAATTTCACACTCACCTCGTTATACTGCTGTGACGTGTGCTAAGTCATCCAGCTTAATTTGCAGCAACTGGGTATTCTGGCCCGCGTGTTCCAATGCCTGCTGATAAGCCGCTTTAGCATCGCCCGGCTTATTTGCCTGAGCCAGAATGTCGCCTTTCAGCTCAGCCTGCAGTGCAATAAAACTGGCGGGCACCGGTTTAGCCAGGGTGACCAGGGCTTCATCCAGTTTACCCTGCTCACGTTGCAGGCGCGCCAGGCGCAGCTGGGCCAACGCTAACAGCGAAGGTTCTTTTGCCTGTGCCAGCACCCAGTTTAACTGGGCCTCGGCTTTATCATATTGCTGTAACGTCACGGCATCTTTAGCCGCCAGTAAGGCTGCCATTACAGCGTAAGTATCTTTTTTACCGCCATCAATAAAGCCCTGCGCCTGCGCCAGCCAGTCTTCGCTGGCATTGTCAGCACGCTGTTCAATCAGCTGGCTGAAGCGGGTTGAAGCCAATTCTGCGCTGCCACGTTGTTCTGCCTGATAAAAGCGGAAACCATATAACACGGCCAGGCCAAGCACCACACCACCGACTATGGCTTTGCCATATTCATTCCAGAACCGTTTAATTGCTTCTAGCTGTTGTTCTTCACTACTGTAAATTTCCACTGCTTTACTCCGTTGTGCTGCAAAGGCCTGTTATGCTACTCAGGCCAGCGCTGTCGCCAGTTCAGTTAATAAGATAGTTTGTTGCGGTTTATCGTCACGCAGCCATTTCACGGTTATTGCACCGCCAGCAAGCTCGTCGTCCCCTAAAATCAAGCCGATAGCAGCGCCGGATTTGTCTGCCCGCTTCATTTGTTTTTTTAAATTACCGCCGCCACAATGCACCATAATACGCATCTGCGGCAAGTCAGTTCGCAGCCTTTCGGCAACGGATAACGCGGCAAGTTCCGCCTGCCCGCCAAGCGCCATCAGATAAATATCGGCCGTTGCTGCCAACTGCGGTAATAAATTCAGGCTTTGCAGCAATAATACCAGCCGCTCCAGCCCCAGGGCAAAACCTACGGCAGGCGTTGCTTTGCCGCCCAGCTGCTCTACCAGGCCATCGTAACGGCCACCGGCACAGACAGTGCCCTGCGCACCCAGCTCGGTAGTTACCCACTCAAACACGGTGTTATTGTAGTAATCCAGCCCGCGTACCAGGCGCGGATTGATGCTGAACTCAATACCGGCCAGCGTCAGCAGTTGCTGCAGCCGGGCAAAATGCGCGGCAGAATCCTCGTCCAGATAGTCCGCCAGCTTAGGCGCAGCCGACAGTATAGCTGCCAGTGCCGGATTCTTGCTGTCCAGTACCCGTAGCGGGTTGCTGTACATGCGGCGCAGGCTGTCTTCATCCAGTACCGCTTTGTGTTGCTCCAGATACGCGACCAGGGCATCACGATAGGTTGCACGGGCTTGCGCGGACCCCAGTGAGTTCAGCTCCAGTTTAACATAAGGCGTTAAACCCAGTTGCTGCCACAAACGGGCACTGAGCATAATGACTTCGGCGTCGATATCGGCGCTGGCAATACCAAAGGCCTCCAGGCCAAACTGATGAAACTGACGGTAGCGGCCTTTTTGCGGCCTTTCGTGACGAAACATCGGGCCGGTGTACCACAGCCGTTGTTCCTGGTTATACAGCAGGCCATGTTCATTCCCGGCGCGCACACAGCAGGCAGTACCTTCCGGGCGCAACGTTAAACTGTCACCATTGCGATCAG
>CAZEGA010000310.1:0-3566 GCA_964511675.1 uncultured Rheinheimera sp. | reverse complement strand
CCTGGTCACGCAGGAAGCGGTAGCTGCTGGCCAGGCGCTGGGCAGCAATGTAGACAGCACCAGCAGCAGCACTGAGCTGCTGGCTGCAAAAAACTGGCACCCGCATACCTTACGCACGCGCTGGCGCTTTGACCATTACAACCCTGAACAGGACGACATTTTTGCGCTGGAGCAGTTCAGCCTGGGCGGTTTTCTTAATTTATCCGGTTATGCGCCAGACTCGTTATTTGGCAGCCAAATCCAGTTCGGCAGCCTGGTGTACTTATACCGGCTGAACGAGCCGCGTATAGCGCTGATTAATTCGCCGCTGTATCTGGGCGCATCGCTGGAGCGCGGCCGGGTGCGTAAAGATGTGTTTGGTGCCTCAGGCACGGATGCGACCAACTGGTTATGGGCCGGCAGTGTCTTCCTGGGCTGGGATACCCCGCTGGGGCCCCTGTACCTGGGGCTTGGTATGGCAGAAAACGGGCAGTCCGGTTACAACGATGCGGTGTATCTGTCGTTTGGCCAGTCGTACTGACGCCCTGTCATATTTGCTGACACTTTGTATTGGTGTTGCTGCTTTTGCCAATGTTAAGCTAACAGCCGGTGAAGCAGCAGGATGCAAAAATGCAGTTAATTGTTACCGCTATCAGTAAGGCCTACAGCACAGTGCAGGCTGTCAGACAGGTGAGTTTCCACATCAGCAGTGGCGAAATTTTTGCCCTGCTGGGCCCGAACGGGGCCGGTAAGTCGTCGATTATCCGTATGCTGGTGGGTATGACGAAGCCCGACAGCGGCAGCATACTTATCAGTTACCAGGACGAACATTTCGACCATGTGCCACGCCGTTTGCTGGGCTACCTGCCGGAAGACCGCGGCCTGTACCCGGATCAGACGATTGAAAAAAATCTGCTGTATCTGGCCCGGCTGCACGGGCTGAGCAAAAGCGCCGCGCTGGCTGAAATGGACTACTGGCTCGACGTATTTGAGCTGACAGAGCGGCGCCATGACGAGTTAAAACAATTATCCAAGGGCAACCAGCAAAAAGTACAGTTGATTGCTGCGGTACTGCATAAGCCGGCCCTGGTGATCCTGGATGAACCCTTTTCCGGGCTGGACCCGATAAACCAGGAAAAAGTGGTCGGGTTTTTAAAGCAGCTTAAAGCGCGCGGTATGACAGTGATTTTAAGCGCCCACCAGATGGCCATGGTGGAAAAGCTGGCTGATCATATGCTGTTGATGGCACAGGGCCAGGTGGTGCTGGCGGGCACTTTACAGCATATACAGCAGCAGGCCAGTTCTGAACGCCGGCTGAAAGTGGCATTCAGCGCCCAGGTGACGCTGCCGCAGGTGGAGCAACTGCCGGGGGTGTTAAGTGCCGAAAGCCTGGCACCCTGGCAGTACCTGTTAACCCTGTCGGCCGACATCAGCATATCGGACTGTTTAACGCAGTTAATTCAATGTGGCGAACTGACACAGGTAGAAATGCTGGTGCCGGATCTGCATCAGCTGTATCTGGCCGCGATGGCCCGGCATAACATGGAGCTAACTGCATGATTTCACGTCAGAGTTTAATTGTGGCCAAATGGGAGTTCCTGCGTTTTTTTAAATGGAAACAGCAGCTTATTTCCTATTTACTGATGCTGGCCGTTATGGCGGCCGTGGGCTTATGGAGCTATTTCACCGATGAAAGCCGCCAGCTGTACCGGATTGCGGTGCCGGCAGGGCTGAGTATCGCCAATACGGAGCAGTTTCAGTTTCAGCGCCCCGGCATCAGCTTCGATGCCCAGCTGAACCAGATGCAGCAGGACGAGTCCTGGCATGCGGTTGTTGCCCTGGCCGATGATGCTGTGGTTATTCACACCCTGACCGGTAAAAAGTGGCTGGCGCAGCTGCATGACGTGCTGTTGCAACATTACCGCACTGAGGTAGCAGCACAACTGCAGCTCAGCGAGCAGCAATTACAGCAGTTACAACAGCCGGTGACTATCAATACCCGCTATCTGGATCAATCGTACAAAGGCAAAGACACGCCGGAGAAAATGATAGCACTGGGCGTATTAATCCTGCTGTTTATTGGCCTGAGCACGGCTTTTGGCCAGGTATTGATCAGTGTTACCGGTGAAAAGCAGCAGCGGGTAACGGAACAGCTGTACGCCATAGTCACGCCACAGCAATGGATGGACGGCAAAGTGCTGGGCCACAGTTTTAGCTCGCTTAAAGCTATGCTTACCTCCGGCCTGGTAATGTTGCTGGTCACAGCGGTTGTCAGCCTGTTTGCCAGAAACAGTGTAGATTTCAGCTGGATTAATCCGGGTGTGGTGTTGTGGCTGATACCGTTTGCCTTGCTGGGGGTGGTGTTATGTGCCGCCTTTATGGGAGCCGTGGCGGCATCAATAGATGACCCCAACACCAGTGGTAAAAGCGCCGTGATGATGATCACCTGGATGCCGATGGTGTTTACGTTTCTGGTGATTGACAGCCCGGCGGGCTGGGGCATGACGCTGCTGAGTTTTTTACCGCTGACGTCTTTTGCCGCCATGCCGGTAAAAATGGCCATGGTCGATGTCGCCTGGTGGCAACCTGTGCTGTCTTTGCTGCTGTTGCTTGGCAGCGTCTGGTGGATGCGCCGCGTAGCCGGCCGGGTATTCTTACGCGGTATGCAGATGTACGGCAAAGAACCGTCCTGGGGCGAGATCGTGCGCTGGGCAATCAGTACTAAAACCGATTAATCTGCCGCAGTCAGGGCGTGCTCAACATCAATACCTATGCTGAGCGCGCCTATATGTTGCCCGCTGTAGTCAGTTACCGGCACACTGAGTTTAACCTGAAAGCGCTGCGTTGACTGATCATACTCCACGACATCAATAAAATGGCCGTTGCTCTGGGCAAATACGCTGAGGAACGGTGTTTCATCACCCTGCCAGTAATCCGATGTCAGTTCGCTGATGGCGACATTGGCGCCCTGGTTGTCCATCAGGATCACTTCGGTGATCAGGCCGTTATAATTAGCCTGCCAGCCGCGCAGTAGTACTGATGTGCTATTTTGCAGCATAGTTTGTGCCAGCTCCGGTACGTCATTCTGGCGTTGTAACTGCTGTTGCCACTGGCTGTCGCGCTGGGCTATCACGGCTGGCGTCAGGCCGGTCTGGTTTTGTTGCTGCACAGCGTTAATAAGCTGCGGCAAGCGGGCCAAGGCCAGCAGGTTATCCAGCATCAGGTCAAGGATCTGGTGTTGTTCTGTTGCCGACAAGGCAAAAGGGCTGGAGGCACACAAATGCACTGCCGCATTAAAATGCTGCAAAAAGCCGGGCCGGTGCTGGATACGTTGCTGCGAAAAATAGACACCCAGCGGCACATAGCGGAAAAACCGCTGCTGAAATTGTTGTGGCTCGAGTTTCAGCCGGGCCCGGGCAGTATTAAAGTCTTCCAGATCAGCAATAAAGCTGTCAATACGGCCGATATTGAGTAGCTGCACCAGCTGGGCGATGTCGTTTACTTCCACTTCAGGCCGCAGCCCCTGTGCCTGCAGCCAGTCTGCCTGATGGCTGCCAAGAATAACGCCGTAGCGCAGCTTGCCACCG
>CAZEGA010000309.1:0-3566 GCA_964511675.1 uncultured Rheinheimera sp. | reverse complement strand
GAGGTGATCCAGACGTTTTATGCCATCAGCCCGTTAGAGTTCCCGCTGGACCTGAATTACAGCGAAGTCGATTTTGAATATCTGCCAAATGGCGGCTGGGGTAGAAACGACCAACCGGCAATGTGGACCACCAGTTGGGAAACCTTCCAGTTGGAACCGTGGACCGCGGTCAATGAATTCAGCCGGGTGGAAGGTGACTTTGCCGGCTGGCGAACACTGGTAATGAATGTCACGGCCGAATCGGTACATTATTATGTCGATGGCCAGCTGATTGGCGAACACAGTGCCACGGTAGCCCCGGAAGTACCGATGTCAGTAAACTTTAACCTGTGGTTTATGCCCAAAGGCGGCGAGGGTTCCTTTGGCCCGGTTGACTCGCCGGAACCGCGTCAGTATCAGCAGGATATCGACTGGGTACTGCATATTGCCGATAGCCAGCTTAGCACCGCTGAAGCAGAAGCCAAAGTGGCCTCTTTACGGGCAGCACAGCAATACTTTGTTGATACGGTAGCCGATAAAGGGCTGCCACAATATTGTGGTTTGTAAGCAAGGTCGGCCGTAGCATATTGCTGACGGCCGCTCCTGTGTAATAGCATTACCAGATTGGCTATAGCCTCTGTCTGTAGCCGCTTTTTTATCAAATTCCTTGTTACGCTTATCACTACTGCATTACATTAATTGTTTCCGCCTGATAATTTTTGCATGATGCAAAAACAGTCAGGGCGTTTACAGATGGCGGCATAATGGGCAAGATCTATCAACCACCTTTTACCATCACCTCAAACATCATTCGCCTGATCTCTGATATCAGCCAGCAGTTGGGGCGTTTGGCCGCTGTATCCGGAGATGCAGACAGTGAGCACAATCTGCGTTTGCGCCGCCTGAACCGTATTCGCACTATCCAGGGTTCGCTGGCGATTGAAGGCAATACGTTAAGTGAAGCACAAATAACCGCTATTTTGGAAGGTAAACGCGTGCTTGCGCCGCCGAAGGATATTCTGGAAGCACGTAATGCTATTCAGGCATACGAGCAGTTTGCCACCTGGCAATCGGCTAACGAACAGCATTTACTACAGGCACACCAAACCTTGATGGCAGGGTTGATCGGCGAAGCAGGTCAATATCGCAGTGGTAATGTTGGAGTAATGAATGGTGAAGTAGTCGTGCATATGGCACCACCAGCCAACAGAGTACCTAAACTGATGGCCGACTTACTGGGCTGGCTGGCCACCACAGATCAGCACCCGTTAATTACCAGTTCGGTATTTCACTACGAGTTTGAGTTTATTCACCCTTTCGCTGATGGCAACGGCCGTATGGGGCGGTTGTGGCAAACGCTGATTTTAAGTCAGTGGCAGCCTTTGCTGGCTCAATTGCCAGTAGAAAGCATGGTACATGCCTGCCAAAGCGACTATTACACAGCACTTAATCTCAGTACTAAGCAAACCGATTCAGCACCTTTTATTGAGTTTATGGCTGGCGTGATTCTGCAGACCATAACTGAGGTTATTGGTAGCAGCACCCCCCAGGTCAGCCCTCATGTTACACCTCAAGTCAGAGCTTTGCTTAATTATATGAGCAAACAAAAGAGCCCATTAAGCCGCAACCAATTGCAACAGGCATTGCAATTAAAAGATCGAAAATCTTTCCGCTTACGCTATCTGCAACCTGCATTGGCTGCAGGACTAATTGAGATGACCATTGCAGATAAACCCAACAGCCGGTTGCAAGGTTATCGCCTTACCGCCCATGGCCAGCAGCTTGTGTTGCTCTGATACCCTTATCACTATGCAACTGCTGCGTCTGGCTAAGCAACCCGGCTTATGGCGCGAGTTTCATTACTGTTTAATCCGGCTACTCGCAGCGCTGAAAATCCTCTGCTAAGGCTGTTAGCTGCTGTAGCTCAGCGGCTTTTTGCTGTGTTTTTTGCTGTAGCCGGTAAATTGCCAGCAGACAGAGCGGCGCTACGATCAGGCTGTAAAACAGCAGCAGATCAGTGGGCGCTGCAGCCGGTTGCCACCAGCGCAATAGCCACAGTAGCGCCGTAAACAGTAGCAGGGCGGCACAACTCAACTGGGTATAACGATAATACTGCACTGTCAGTTGACAGGCACGGCAACGAAATTGCAGCAGCCCGCTACTGCTCCAGTTGTCATACGCCAGGATTGGCCGGTGTACCTGCCAGCTAATATAAAGGGTACTGAGTGCGCCAGGGATAAGAAAGCCGGCCGATAAATAGCCCAGCCAATTCGGGATCACAAACAATAACCAGCAGGCGCTGACCGCCATGACCAGGGCACCCAGCCATTCGCTGTACATCAACAGCCGTTGCCGCCGCTGACGCTGGCTGGCCTGGGCTAAATCTGCCGCGTTTGGAGCTGTTTCGGTTGGCTGTTGTTGCCAGCTTTTTGCCAGAGCGGCAAAGTCAAAGTTATCTGCCATCTTGCATTAACTCCATCAATTCTGTTTTGGCGCGATTCAACCGCACTCTCACCGCACCATGACTGATCTGCAGAATGTCTGCGATCTCAGGTGCCTCCAAATCTTCCATTGCCAGCAAAATGACCTGCCGGTTGGCGGGGGATAGCTGCCGCACGGCCTGCATCAGTCGCTGGCTTTGTTGCTGCTCACTCACTTGTGCTGACGGGCACTCCTGCAGCAACAGTTGCTGCGTATCCTCATCCAGCGGCTGCCATTTGCTGCGCTGCGCCCGGGCAATGTGATCAACAGTAACATTGTGTACAATCCGAAACAGGTAGGCGCGCGGTATCTGTGCAGCTTTAAGTCGTGCCGCAGACTGATGCAGCGCCAGAAAAATATCCTGTTTTAAATCCTGCCTTGCTGCTGGATCGGCTTCAGAAGCCAGCAAGGTACGGCTGATTGCACCCTGATGTTGCTGCCATAGCTGCATTAAAAACTGCTCCGGCGTTATCGAGTTGGTATCGGATAGGGTCAAAAAATGCCTCGCCGTTAAATTGCTGCTGTATGAATTATCTCCGTGGTAAGTCTGCCTTGTCCGGCAAAGTGTTACACAAAAAAATAAAAAAAATTCTGTAACAGAGCACAAAAGTGCCACGACTTAACAAGCAAACACACCAAGCAACAAGAGACTTACTATGAAAAAATCCTTATTACTTTGTCTGATGACCGGCCTGTCAATATCACTGGTTGGAGCTAAGGAGCCAGCAGACAACTTAACTACTGCACAGTCAGGTACAGTGCTGTATCACAATGCGACTTTACTCAACCCTGCTACTGAGCAGCAACTTAGTAATGGCTGGTTGCTGGTAAACGATGGTCGCATTGTGCAAATGGGCCAATTACAAAAGGGTCAGGCAAAATTACCTGCGGCTGCACAACAGATTGATTTACAGCAGCAGTATGTGATGCCCGGCCTGATTGACGTACATCTGCACCTGACTGCCGGACCACACCGGGTTGAGATGCAGGATGGCAAGCCAATACTCACCATGAAAGGCCACAGCCAGATCACCCGTTATCACGCACTAAGCACCTTAGCCACCGGCGTTACCACCGCATTCAGCCCGGCCGGTGAGCCAGAGGCC
>CAZEGA010000308.1:0-3572 GCA_964511675.1 uncultured Rheinheimera sp. | reverse complement strand
AAAAGCCGGCTAATGCCGGCTTTTTTGTTTTTGCTGCGTGGCTGTTTAAGCGCAATATAACTTGTGCAGCAAGGCAATCAGCGCTTCGGCTTCTTTACTGTTCAGGCTGTAAAAGACCGTTTGCGCCGCTTTGCGGGTTTTTACCAGTTTATGCCGGCGCAGCAATGCCAGGTGCTGCGACAACGCCGACTGACTCAATTCCAGTTTCTGGTTCAGTTCACCAACCGACAGTTCCCCTTCCAGCAAATGACACAAAATAAGCAAGCGCCGCTCGTTAGATACAGCTTTTAGCAACTTCACTGCTTTGGCGGAATTGGCCAGCATATCCTGCATCTTCATCGGTTACTGCTCTGTCGGTTTGCAAAACACCAATATTACCGATTTGTGTACCAGCCGACAATATCATCATTGTTATTTCACAAAGAATCACGCATTTTAGCGAATCATAGAAAATGTAAATACAGCGTAACAATCGCGCACTACAGCAACATCAACGCACATAACGCTGAGGGCATGTCAGCTTCCTTACTACCTGGACAGATCCCATTTGGAGCAGCGCCTTTTTTTACCCGGCCTGGCGGTGAGAAAAACACCAAAAGGTGGTAAAGTCTTCGTCACTTAACCAACAGCGGGACAAAATGAAAAGATGAAATTGTGGCTAACAACAATGGCAGCAGCACTCAGTCTGCAACTTGGCGCCAGCGAACTTAAGCTGGATAACACCCTTGCTTATACGCTGACAGAATCACTTACGGTTGAAGTGGGCCAGCGGCTGGCTGGCAGTGAAGCCGATGCCCGGGCCGTAGCCTGGGCCGAACAAAAGTTCAGGCAGCTTGGCTATGACAAGGTCTGGACCGAACCCTTTACCATGCAGTACTGGCAGCGCGGCCATGCCAGCCTGAGCGTAAATGCCCCCTTTCAGCAGAACCTGGTGCTGACTGCGCTGGGTGGTTCAGTAGGGACACCTTTTGATGGCATTAATGCTCAGGTTGCCATGTTCGACAGCCTGGAGCAGCTAAAGCAGGCCAGCGCAGAACAGGTAAAAGACAAAATTGTATTTATTAATAAAAGTATGGGGAAAGATAAACTGGGCACCTTCTACGGCTCGGTGGTTGGAGCCCGGGCCCAGGGAGCGGTAGAAGCCGCCAGACTAGGGGCCAAAGCCATTATTATCCGTTCGGTTGGCACCAGCATCAACCGCTTTGCCCATACCGGTATTATGCGCTATAGCGAAGACGTACCGCGGATACCGGCTGCAGCTATTTCTGTCCCCGATGCCATACAGCTGCAAAAAATGCTTAGCCGCCAGCCGGAACTGAGCTTACAGCTGCAAATGCAAAATAACCTGCCGGGTGAAGTGATCAGCCACAACGTGATTGCCGAAATTACCGGCAGTAAAAGGCCGGACGAGATAGTGCTGATCAGTGCCCATATCGATTCCTGGGATGAAGGTACAGGCGCACTGGATGACGGCGCAGGTGTCGGTATCGTTATGGCTACCGGCGCGCTGCTGAAACAGCAGGGCCGGCCAGAGCGCACCATAAGGGTAGTGCTGTTCGGTAATGAAGAAGGTGGCTTGATCGGCGCCCGCGCTTATGCGGCCCGCCATGCCGCATCGCTGAAAAACCATGTCTTTGCCTCAGAGTCAGACTTTGGTGCCGGCCGGATCTGGCGCCTGGATACTGGTTTTGGCGAAAAAGCGTTAGCCTTTGGCAAAACATTACAACAAAAGCTGGCACCGCTGGGCATAGAACCGGGCGACAATACCGCATCCGGCGGCCCTGACGTCTCCGTGCTGAAAGCCCAGGGTGTACCTGTGGTCAGCCTGCAGCAGGATGGCACAGATTACTTCGATTACCACCACACCCCCAACGATACGATGGATAAAATCGACCCGGCGGCCATGCAGCAAAATCTGGAGGCCTGGCTTATTACCACCCGTGCCGTCGCTGACAGTACTATTGATTTACGTCAGTGATGGCGATACTTCAGCGGCTGCAGCTTTGGCTGTGGCCGCTGGTGTTTACGGTAACTGCCACGCAACAGCCACAAATGTGTGCCTACACCCAGTAAAATCATCGCAAACGGATAAAAATACATATTGCCAGACACCGCAAATACACACAGCGCTGACATAACACAGGCAAAAGGCAGCATTTCATACAGCCAGAACGGCATAACTCCGCCATATTTGTAGCGGGCCCCTTTCATATCAGAGCGCCGGTTGTCTGAGCGCAAGATCCATACCACAGCACCGGCAAAGGTCAGCAGCAGCGCACACACCACCGCCAGCCAGTTATCATAGCTCAGTAACACCGCCACGCCGGTGGCAATATAAGCATACGGTAAGACTTCATATAACTTTGATGGCAACATAAGCGACCCCTTGCTTGTTCAGCCACCGTTAAGTGTAGTGCAACTTTTATAATTTGCATGACAATGCCATTACAACCATTAATTAAACTAATCTGAAAACAGTAAAATTCTTCAATTGCGTAAAACAGATCCGGGCAGCATAATGCGCACAAATTCTAGCCACTCTGGTTACAGGAAGCACGCCATGGACACTCTTTTGTTCGACATTATCAGCTGGGTTGGTTTAACAATCTGCATTGGCGCGTTTTTTATCAAAGATGTGTTCTGGCTCCGCCTGGCGACACTGGTTGGCTGCAGCCTGCTGTTTGTTTACTACAGCCATATTGCGATCCCGCAGGGCGTTATCTCAAATTTATTAGTATTACTAATAAATGCTTATTATCTGATCCGTTTTGCCCAGGCACGTAAAGCCGCAAAAACTGCTGAATCGCCAGCCGCTGCCCCACTGGCCACCCAGGCCGACTAAGTCACAACAGACTTCTGTCAGACCGCGGGCCTGGCTATAATAGCCAGCCCGGTTTGTAACAGGAGTAGCACTATGCAAAACGATGAGCTTGATCTGTTTCTGCAGGAGATGGCAGGTGTAACGCCACTGTCTCAGGATGAGGTGTTACCGGACAGCGGTGAATTCAGCCCTACTCTGGCACAGCAGGCCAGACGTAAGGCCGCTGAGCAGGAAATGGAATATGATGCTAATTACCTCAGCATGGAATATGTCGATCTGGTAAAACCGGACGAACCTTTTACCTACAAAAAAGACGGCGTGCAGGACGGCGTATACCGCAACCTGCGTTTAGGCAAGTACCAGCTGGACGCTACCCTTAACCTGCTGGGTAAAAGCCTGACCGATGCGCGGCGTGAATTGTTCTTTTTTATTGCCGACTGCCATAAACGCGGTATCCGCACCCTGCTGATCCATCACGGTATGGGCCGCAACAGCAAACCCCACCCGGCAATTTTGCGCAGCTATGTGTTTAAATGGCTGCCACAAATGCCGATAGTGCTGGCCTGTAACACCGCCCAAAAGCAACATGGCGGTTATTCGGCAACCTATGTGTTATTACAGAAAAACGCCGAACAAAAGCGCGAAAACCGCGAACTGCACAGCAAACGATAGTACTTTTTTCGGATCGAGAACCGACTTGCCCTAAGCCAACCGTTGGAGCCCTGGACGGGCGGAATCGAGCCCCCAGGGA
>CAZEGA010000307.1:1305-3575 GCA_964511675.1 uncultured Rheinheimera sp. | reverse complement strand
ACGCAACATCACACACCAGCAACACATCATCGGATTTCAGAGAACAAAACAGACTACCACATTCAACCCAAAGTATACATCATACAAATCCACCCAAGCGACACCCATTTCATATTGACACGAACAACGAACACATATCTCATCCTACTATCGCTCGCACAGGCGAGCTCAAAGGACCAGGTGCACTCATGATCTCCATCGAATCCACAGTGAACGCTCCGACCGTCATCGCGGCAGTTAAGCTCGCGGAGAAGATCCTATCCGACGACAACTTCTACAAACGAATCGCAGAGAAGGAGACGGCGTTCGACTATGCCAACAAGTCGCCAGCAGAGATATCTGCACTCCTCCATGCGAGCAATACGAGCGTCAAGGTCACTCTCTACACCTCCCGTCGAAGGAGCCGCGCGCTCGCGTATGAAGACGCCCGCTACCCTGGTGTCGTCTTCCTGAACACACGGCGACTCGACCGCTCCGCGGAAAGCATCGCGTCGACGATCATCCACGAGTGCGTCCATGCAGTCGACAGGGAGCATGACGACGCCGACTTCGGACACGGTGGGAACTCGTCCCGCGGAAAGACGAACACAGCGCCGTACTGGATCGACGATCTAGCCTACGAGATCTTGACCAGCAGCCAATCGAATGCATCCGTCGATGAGCGCGTCGCCTCATTGGCCTACGATCTCGATCCCAACGCAGACGATCTCGACATCGACACCGTTTGACAAGCAAGCATTCATCCAGATCATCAACAAACATCAACGACCAAGAGGATCACATGCGAGACTTCGATAAACTATCAAAAAGACGACAAGCGAGGATCAAGCGCCGAGCAGAAAAAGCGGGAATATCCGTGGAAGAGTTCAGAAATGAACGACGCAAGAAAGTAGTAGACGTACTGAAGAAAATCCTATCGACCATAGCAGGTCTGACACCAACAGACATCGACAACAAGATATCTTCCGCACTAGGGTCAAAGTCTCTATCGGAAGCGATAGATGATATTGACGATATTCATGACGACGATGACTGAATAGACAGTTCACCGACCGTCGTATTGCCGCATTTCGCAAGAAGTGCACAACACACGTCCCATGAACGTTCATATTCTATCCAATAAATCCGATGATCCTTGATTGCATTCGTACAATTTATTCCACCATTACAACCTCTGCGACATTGCAGAGAACGTCTCAGGAAACTAGCACAAGTGAAGATACTTCATCCTCTCACACATCCCATGAAACCTCGTGATCGAGCTCTTCTCCGATTGGGAACCAACACGCCTTCGCGCCCACAGAATTCTCATCGAGAACTACAGCACAGACCCTGACATAGTGCCCTTCATCATTTCAACCATTCGGAGCAATCTAGAAAACCTGAGTGGTATAAACAATGCATGGGTACTCCTTGATGCCATCGGCCAGAGCGCACTCGAGCCCCACGTCGTCGAGATCCAGCGTGTCGCCGCGGATATAGGCACGGGTGGTCCGAAAATCGAATCCCATAAATCACGCGTGCTCCAGCGCTTGCCTCTCCGCTATTGAGCCGTGCTTCTCCATATGACAACCGCACACACAACCTCCCACACAATGAACACCTATCACCTGATAACACTAGTCATCACATACGCAATAACAATTGCACTCACATCATCATGCAACAGAGACATAACAGTCACAATTCCAAGAACAACACAACCATCGGACATCACATCAAATCAAGAAATGCAACAAGAA
This sequence comes from uncultured Rheinheimera sp., assembly GCA_964511675.1. Taxonomy (GTDB): domain Bacteria; phylum Pseudomonadota; class Gammaproteobacteria; order Enterobacterales; family Alteromonadaceae; genus Alishewanella. The sequence continues at coordinate 1,833 of CAZEGA010000307.1, read as the reverse complement.
GACTCACACGCGACAACCAACGCAAGCATACTTCTGGTCTCAGACTCTCAGATACATAATATATATGGTCGGCACCTGAAATCATCAAGCCGCCTAGTAAATGCAATCGCGCCCGTCTCAGTACGGCCACCATCGCTAAACATTCTGTCTCCCATAATTCTGTCCGACTTCATCTCATCAATAACAGACTATGCCACTCACAACCACCTATCCACAGAAGCCATCGTCTTTCTTGGAGATGCGATAAATCTAGCATGCAGCGTCGAATATATGATATTCGAACACACAATGAATATCGCCACACGGAAGCCGTGGTTAATGGTTCACGGAAATCACGATAGCTTCATGATAGGGACAAACAATAGTTGGATCCCAGGAGCATCTGATCTAGAGGCGCTCGAATCGCGAATAGACGAAGGTTTTTTTGAAATCGATAACGTCATAGATAATATCAATAGCGCACAGAATCGCGGAAACATAGATTACACGCACAAGCTATCATGGTGGACTACACAGCAGGCCAGAGAC
>CAZEGA010000307.1:0-1295 GCA_964511675.1 uncultured Rheinheimera sp. | reverse complement strand
TCATCAACAGCAATGCGTCATGGCCATCGGTATGTGCAACACCACGAATTTCTCGTACGCAAGAAAGCGCAAGTGAATACTGGAATCTTCTATTTCATGGAAGCGTACCAATGAACAAGCTTATGTGGATGCATATGTATATGTCTCATCTATCTGGCCATGGAATCACATTCAGAAAAAGCTCGAACCATAACATCTGTGAGCCATTATCTATCCATTTTCAAGGTATTCCAGCTGAAGGTTCTTACTTGTCAAGAATCGGGTATGAAGTCCAAGGATGCTGGTCAACCGTACGAGGAACCAGCGATATTCGAAGAAGCTGGAGGTCTTTTCTCGTTCAGTCCTTCAGTATCGATGGATCAAGATTTATTCTCATGGACTCTTCCGTGTCGAGAAAAGAACTCGCCATCGGCTTCGGTCAGGCTGGAACGCATGGTCGCTTTGGTCCATCTCAGCGAAAGATCGCACAGCGCATGATTGACTCTAATATCATTACCTATGACAGAATCACAGTCATGTCTCACGTACATATGGACGAGCTCAGGTATTTCGATCGCGAATGGCTTGGAGATTTAGTCGAATATGCAGGCAGTCGGCCAGTTCAATATATTTCATCACACACACACAACGCATCCTCAATCACACATACAAGAGCCATTCCAGGATCTCACATGATAACCGAGTTCAACGTCGGATCTACCACAGATTGGCCAATGGAATCCGCACTGATCTCACATGAAGAACAACAACCTATCGCATCTATATTTTCAATGAGCAGACTATTGTCTGATAGAAGCGCAGCTTCCATGCACTACGTCGGATTCGAAGAGTGGCATCCACTAGGGCAAACAGAACACAATGAAATGACATTTTCATGGAGGCAAAGGGAAGGCCGTCTGCTCAGACTGAACCAGGCTTGTGTGCATGCGTCGGCAGCCATCAAAATACATTCCTGGGTCTCTGGTACCGATCGATCTTCATTCGAAGATCTCATTCATTCGTGCGAAGACAGTGAGGACCAAGATAACATCATAACCCAGCTCAAACATATCGTACCCAATCATATCCCATGGTGGCATGACGGTTCTCATAACATCACACGAATGGAACAGATTGCATATTGGACACACGTCGTAGTCAACGACATATACTCCAAAGCTAGTGGGGCCGATGGAAGAGACGTGAGGGCTAGTCTCATATGGCTGGCTCGTGCCGCGTCCATGGCGGACTGTAGAGACTAGCCCTGACGTCTCTTCCATCGGCCCCACTAGCTTTGGAGTATATGTCGTTGACTA
>CAZEGA010000306.1:1695-3604 GCA_964511675.1 uncultured Rheinheimera sp. | reverse complement strand
CTTTTTCCGCTGGTTTAACACCCAGGTGTACAGCAAGTTTGCCAACGCCATAACCATTGCCGAGGAATCGACGTCCTTTGCCATGGTGTCGCGGCCGGTTGATATGGGCGGGCTGGGCTTTGGCTTTAAATGGAATATGGGCTGGATGAACGACAGCCTGCGCTATATCAGCAAAGATCCGGCCTACCGGCGTTACCATCACAACGATCTGACGTTTTCTATGGTATATGCCTATAACGAAAATTTTATTCTGCCGTTGTCGCACGACGAAGTGGTGCATGGCAAAGGCAGCCTGCTGCATAAAATGCCCGGTGATGAATGGCAGCAGGCGGCAAATATGCGCGCCTATATTGCCTTTATGTTTGCCCATCCGGGTAAAAAGCTGAATTTTATGGGTAATGAATTTGCCCAGAGCCGCGAGTGGAGCCATAGCCAGAGCCTGGACTGGTCTTTACTCGATTATGATAAACACCGTGGTATGCAGCAGCTGTTCCGGGATTTAAACCACACCTATAAACGCTGTGCACCGCTGTATCAGCTGGATTACAGCCACGAAGGCTTCCGCTGGCTGGAGCATCAGGATGCAGCGAACAGTACGCTGAGTTTTTTGCGGCGCGACAGTAATAACGATGCTGTCTATGTTGTTGCCAATTTTACGCCGGTGCCGCGCAATGATTTTTTCTTAGGTGTGGAGCAGGCCGGTGAATATCAGGTTATTCTCAATACTGACAGTGAATATTACTGGGGCAGTAATTATGATGTCGGCACTGTGCTGCACAGTATAGCCATGCCGTATCAGGGCCAGCTGCAGCATATCAAGCTGAACCTGCCGCCACTGGCAACACTGTATTTGCGGAAAAAACGCTGATATAACCGGGTTAAAGCAGAAATTAAGGCGCAAACGACAGCTGCTATGAGTCACCATATTCCGTTATTAACGTTACGTCATGGCGAGCCGGCCCCGCTTGGTGCAAGCCGGCTGCCGGCCAGCCACGATGGCTGGAACTTTGCAGTATTTGCCCCCGATGCCACTGCGCTGACCCTGTGCCTGTTTGTTGCAGATACCGAAGAATTGCTCGGTGAAATTCCGTTTAGTGCCCGTACCGGCCAGATCTGGCATCTGGCCGTGCAGGGTATCGCCGATGGTACGCTGTATGCCCTGAAAGCCGATGGCCCGCAGCAGGGCGATAGCGGTCTGGTGTTTGCTGCTGAACGCATTCTGCTGGACCCTTATACCCGCAAACTGAACCGGAAGATCCGCTTTAACGAGCGGCTTTATGCCAGTAACAGCAGCTATATGCTGGCAAAAGGTGTGCTGACCGATTTAGCCTTTGACTGGCAGGGAGTGGCAAAGCCCCGTATCCCGCGCGAAAAAACCGTGATTTACGAAGCCCACGTTAAAGGCATGACTATGCTGCATCCTGACGTGCCGGAACAGTTACGCGGTACCTATCTGGGCCTGTGCCAGCCTGCCGTAGTCAAGCATTTGCAGCAGTTGGGCATCACCAGCCTGCAGCTGTTACCGGTCGCGGCTTTTATGAGCGAGCCCAGGCTTAACCGGCTGCAACTGAGTAATTACTGGGGCTATAACCCGGTGTGTTTTTTTGCGCCGGACCCGCGTTACCAGCTTGACGATGCGGTCAGCGAGTTTAAAACACTGGTGCGGACCTACCATCAGGCCGGTATTGAAATTATTCTGGATGTAGTGTTTAACCATACCGCTGAAGGCGGCGATGATGGCCCGCTGCTGAGTTTTCGCGGTTTGGCGAATAAACACTACTACCTGTTTGAAAGCCATGCCGATATTACCGATTTCAGCCAGAGCTGTAATTACACCGGCTGTGGCAACACGCTGAATGTTGCCCATCCTATGGTGCAAAAACTGGTGCTGGATGCCCTGCGTTACTGG
>CAZEGA010000306.1:0-1685 GCA_964511675.1 uncultured Rheinheimera sp. | reverse complement strand
GGGTAACCGAAATGCAGGTGGATGGTTTTCGCTTTGACCTGGCCACGACCCTGGCGCGGGAACACAAACGCTTTAATCCTTATGCGGCGTTTTTTCAAATTATTGCCCAGGACCCGGTACTGGCGCAGGTAAAACTGATTGCAGAGCCCTGGGATCTTGGCCCTATGGGCTACCAGCTGGGGCAGTTTCCGGCACACTGGTCAGAACTGAACGATAAATGCCGCGATACGTTCCGGGCGTTCTGGCGCGGCGACAGGGCTGTGCTGCCGGAATTTACCACCCGGCTGTTAGGCTCGCGTGACATTTTCCAGAAGCACCATAAGCCGGCCAGTTGCGGCGTTAATTATTTAACCTACCATGATGGCTTCACCCTGCATGATCTGGTCAGCTATAACGATAAGCATAACTGGCTGAACGGTGAGGAAAACCGTGACGGCCACAGCCATAACTTAAGCTGTAACCACGGCGTGGAAGGCGCAAGCAAAGATGCGGCTGTACTGGCAAACCGCTATTTGCATAAGCGTAACCTGGTGGCCACCTTATTGCTGAGCCAGGGCATGCTCCACTGGCTGGGGGGCGACGAGCTCAGCCATAGCCAGCGTGGCAATAACAATGCCTACTGTCAGGATAACGATATCAGCTGGCTGGACTGGCACCTGGATGCCGATGAGGAAGATTTTCTGCGTTTTGTCCGCCAGATGATGGCGTTGCGCCGGCAGTATCCCTGCCTGCAGCAACTGTCATTGCTGGATGACAGCTATCAGCTGCATGGCGATAAACACCAGGTACAGTGGTTTTTACCGGATGGCCGTGAAAAACAGCCACACGACTGGCATGAACCGGAGCGGAACAGCTGCATCTGCCAGATCAGCAATAAAGACGGCAGTATCAGCCTGCTGTGTATTTTTAACAGCCAGGCCAAACCGCTGGCACTGACATTGCCGGGGGCACCGCGCCAGCTGCTGTTCGACACCAGTACCGACAAGGGCTTACTGCAGCCGCATGGCGAAACACAAACGCAGTATCAGCAGAATGCACACAGTATCTCGGTCTGGCTGTAGGCGTAGCCGCACCTTTTCAGTATAATGCGCGCCGTTTGTATGCCCGCGTATCAGGCGCACGGCCTCAGAATTAATATTAAGGAATGTCCGATGACAGACACAGCAGCACTTTGCGATATCGGTTTTGTCGGCGCCGGGGTCATGGGGAAAAACCTGATCCTCAACCTGGCAGATAATGGCTACCGCGTAGCCGCATTCGATCTGGATCATCAGAAGCTGGAAACCGTGCTGGTGCAGGATCAAGCGGAGCGGGGCGATAAGCCCGCCCGGGTTATTGCCTGTAGCTCGTACACTGAACTGTTATCCCGCCTGTCGGCGCCGCACCTTATTGTACTGTCAGTGCCGGCGGGCAAACCGGTTGACGATGTCTGCCATAAACTGATCGATGCCGGTATTCAGGCTGATGATATCGTGGTCGATACCGGTAACAGCCTGTGGACCGACACCGTAGCCCGCGAAAAAGAGTTTGAAGGTAAGTTTATTTTCTTTTCCACCGCAGTATCAGGCGGTGAAGTGGGTGCCCGTTTTGGCCCCTCGTTAATGCCAAGCGGCGATCCCTACGCCTGGACCCGCATTAAGCCGTTATGGCAGGCAATAGCGGCGAAAGTAGACCCTGCTACCGGC
>CAZEGA010000305.1:0-3608 GCA_964511675.1 uncultured Rheinheimera sp. | reverse complement strand
GATTTATTTTTAAACGCTTCCAACTATTTACCCGTTGCTTACGACTTAACAGAACAACTTCGGGGAGATGAACGATGAACACACAAGACCAAATCCAGTTACCAGGCCCCCGCCAGTTGATCATCGCCTTTGTAGTACTGGTGCTGGTCTTGCTGGCTTTTGATTCTGTGTTGCAGCTACTCAGTTTCAGCCTGCACCAGCAACCTTTAATGGCTCCCGAGTTACTATTCCCAATGAGCTGGCTGACGATTTTATTTTAACTTTTCACTAACAATAAGATTGACCTGCTTTTGCTGTCTTTTTATTATCTTGCCATCAGAAGCAGGGAGAGCAGAGTAAGGAATGACATTTAAAGAAATCATGGCAGATCAAAAGGTAAAACGCCGGGCTTATCTGTGCTGGAGCCTGAGCCTTTTGCCAATACTTTGGAGTGTTTTTGCCGGCCTGCCCTGGCATTCAGCAGTGCTCTACACGACCTGGCTTGTATTGGCTCCCTTTATGTATAGTATTAAAGTTCAATACCCTGATCATTTCGAAGACCCGCTCAGCCAATTACGGCTGGAAGGCAAAATGCTTCACGTGAAACAACATCAGGTTGAAATTGCGCAGGTCAGCAAAGTTGCTATCGATCAAATGAACGACCATACCGCCTTTATTGATTTCCCTTACAATATGTTCGGCAAACTAAAATTCAGTTTTCCGGCGACAGAGCTTCCGGCCGTAAAAGCCTTTTTCCGGCAACATTGCCCTGATATTCAAATTATCCGCTAAGAAGCAAAAACCCGTCAACGAGGACGGGTTTTGTTATGGATCAGCAGATCATTATTTCTTAATTTTGACCGGTCTTTTCCAGCCGGCAATATGACGCTGCTTAGAGCGCGCCACCACCAGTTCATCCGCCGCCACACTGGCTGTGACTACAGAGCCGGCCCCTACAGTAGCGTTCTGGCCTAAAGTGACAGGAGCCACCAGGGAGCTGTTGGAGCCAACAAATACACCGTCTTCAATGGTGGTGACAAACTTATTGGCGCCATCGTAGTTACAGGTAATAGTACCGGCACCCACATTCACTTTGTCGCCTATCATCGCATCACCTAAATAGGTTAAGTGGTTAGCTTTAGAGCCTTTACCGAGGGTGGTTTTTTTCATCTCGACAAAGTTACCGACATGGCTGTCATCCAGCATCACCGAATCCGGCCGCAGCCGGGCATAAGGCCCAACTGAGCAATCACTGCCAACGGTTGATTTTTCAATCATCGAGTTCGGTTTAATTTCAGTGTTATCGCCGACAACACAGTCTTTTAAAATACAGTTGGCACCGATGGTTACCCCTTTACCCAGTACCACCTTGCCTTCGAAAATCACGTTGATATCGATCATTACATCATTACCAACCGTCACCTCGCCACGTACATCAATGCGCGCCGGGTCGCGCAGATTGGCACCGGCCAGCATTAACTGTTCGGCTTTACGCTGCTGATAGGCCCGCTCCAGTGCCGCCAGCTGTACGCGGTTATTGGCACCTTCTACTTCCATCGGGTTTTGTGGTTGGGCGGTGGCAATTTCCACACCTTCGCTGTGCGCCATGGCGATAACATCGGTTAAGTAATATTCACCCTGGGCATTACTGTTGGATAACCGGCTCAGCCAGTTTTTTAACTGCTTGCCGGGCAGCGCCATAATACCGCTGTTAACTTCATTGATTAGCAGTTGCTGCGGCGAAGCATCTTTTTGCTCGACAATGCCCACCACTGTGCCGTTTTCCCGTACGATACGGCCATAGCCGGTCGGGTTCGCCAGGTTAACCGTTAAAATCGCCAAGCCATTGGCGGGTTTAACCGCCAGTAACTGCTGCAGAGTTTCAATACGGGTTAGCGGAACATCACCATAGAGCACCAGCACGGTATCATTATCGGCGATATTCGGCACTGCCTGCGCCACTGCGTGGCCGGTACCTAACTGCTCGGCCTGTAATACCCAGTGCAATGCTTGTTCGCCCAGGGCGGTTTTTAACACCTCAGCACCATAACCATACACCAGTTGAGGTTTAACGGCGCCCAGCGCGCGGGCAGTGTCAATAACATGCTGCACCATTGGCCGCTCGGCTACTTTGTGCAGTACCTTGGGTAAATCCGACTTCATCCGTGTGCCTTTACCGGCCGCCAGAATCACTACATTTAATGCCATAAAAAGAAAACCCCTGTCATCCCAATAGCGTTATTCTACTGAATAACGCCACAGATTACAGGGGCAGGGTGAAGTTTTGCTGAATAGCGTAATGCCTTACTGCAGTTGTTTTACCTGATAGCCGGCCTGCTGCAATAACGTCAGCACACTGTCGTCACCGGCTAAATGCCCGCCACCGACCAGCACCAGCTCTTTGCTGTCATTGCCAAACATTTGCTCTATCTGTGGTAACCAGGCCTGATTACGCTGCACAAATAACGCCTGATACAGCACCGGGTCCAGTTGCCGGGCGGGCTCTACTACCAGCTGGCTCAGTTCTGCCATATCACCGGCACGCCAGGCGGCAATCATAGCGGAAAAATAGCTTTTAAAATCAACAAACTGCTCCAGGTTCATTTTTATAAAGGCATCTTCATAGCCTTCACCCATATTGGCCAGCAGGTTGATTTGGCTTTCTACCGTTTCCAGGTATGCCAGTGCTTTACCATCCGCTTTAGCACGCTTATCGAAATAGCTGTCAACACCTTCACCGGCCATTTGCGCTTTCATCATCTCCAGCGCCAGCATCTGCAATATGACAAATCCTGGTTTGTAACCATCCAGTTGCGGTAACTGGACACCATAGGGCGCAAAATAATCCGTTAACTGCTGGTATACCTCTGGTGACAGCACCTTGGATAAGCTGCGGCCATCGCTGTAAGACATGGCCTTTAATAGTGCCACTTGCATTTCAGTGTCGTCAGGCGCGGGCATTTTGGTTTCCAGCACCAGTGTATCAGTAGCGGTATAAGCTGCGTCAAACTCAGCAGGCAAAGGAAACGCCGACTCTGGCAACAGATGTACTGTGCCACCAATGTAGATATAATCATCGCCTTTACTGACTTTCCAGACTGAGGTTTCTGCCAGCACCGGGGCAGCGCTGAACACCGTAGCCAGCAGCAGTGCGCCACAGTTTGCTTTAAAAACATTGTTTAATTTCATGTTGTTATCCTTTTTCTACTGTGGGCGGGCAAACTTTGCTGCCTTAATTGTAATAAAAAAGCCACCCGCAGGTGGCTTTTTTGATTCGGAACCCGAACTTATTTTTTGCGCATTTTCTGAATAATACGCAGTTGCGCAATGGCTTCGGCCAGTTGCGCTGCAGCTTCAGCATAGTTGAAGTCTGCACCGGCATGTTGCATCGCTTCTTCGGCACGTTTTTGTGCGTCTAAAGCGGCCTGCTCGTCTAAGTCTTCGCCGCGTACCGCGACATCGGCCAGTACTGTGATGGTATCGGGTTGTACTTCAAGTACACCACCGGCTACGTAAATCACATGTTCTTCGCCAAATTGTTTCACGATACGGACCATGCCAGGTTTCAGGGTGGTCAGTAACGGGGTGTGGAAGGGTAAAATACCCAGCTCACCCTCACTGCCTGTGAC
>CAZEGA010000304.1:0-3640 GCA_964511675.1 uncultured Rheinheimera sp. | reverse complement strand
GCGCTATGATGCGTGATCAGTTAGCAAATAAAAGATGTGTTCGCCGGACGCTTACGACTGTTTGGTAAATTTATGGTTTTAATTTTGGTAAGTGCAATAAAAGGAATTTAATAGTTGAAAGAGTTGTTTATCTCAATTCAAGAGTTTTTACAAAACTACCAACTTGATTGTCCCCAGCTAATGTGGTTTCTAGGGGCTGGAGCATCACGGTCTGCAAACTTACCTACTGCCTCTGATTTAACATGGGATCTTAAAAAAAGACTCTATTGTGTAGCCGAGAACTTACCCTATGACTCATATGACCTGAACAGCGAAGCTGTTAAAAATCGTATTCAGAGCTATATGGAATCCAAAGGATACCCCGCACTTTGGTCTTTAGAGGAGTACTCATTTTATTTCGAGATGTTTTTCAAAAATGATTATCAAAAACAGCAACGATATATCGAATCAGCCCTAAAATCTGAACGTATTTCGTTAAATGTAGGTCATCGGGTGCTAGCTTCATTGATAAAACTGAATCTAGCTAAATTGTTGTTCACAACTAACTTTGACAATGTTGTGGAGCAAGCATTTTCGAAAGTTGACGGACACAATTTAAAGGTATTTAGCATCGAGGGGTCGTATGCTGCACTTGATGCCCTCAATAACGAAAATTATCCTATCTACGTCAAGTTACATGGCGATTTCAAATACCGGAGTATCAAGAATCTCAGTAGTGATTTGTTAGAAAATGACGTCGAATTAAAGCGCTGTTTCATTGCTGCGGCCAACCGTTTTGGGATGGTTGTGACCGGTTACAGTGGTAGAGATTTAAACGTAATGGCAATGATGAAAGAAGCGCTAGAATCGGTTAACCCATTTCCAAAAGGTATCTATTGGGCGGTACTCAATGCAAATAGCGCTGAACCAGCAGCGATTGAATTCATTCAATACGCGCGCTCTAAAGGCGTCAAAGCCTTTTTAGTCGAAACTGGAACGTATGATGAATTTCTATCAAGGATATGGCGGCAAATACCAAATATACCAAGTGATCTGTCTAATATAGTGAAATTACAGTCACATACAAACGTTTCAATACCACTTCCTCCACCGGGTAAGAACTTTCCAATTTTAAGGACGAACATGTTACCGCTCGATAGCTTGGTGCTAAAGTGCGGTGTGTTCAAAACAACAAGTAAGTTTACATTCTCCGAAATAATAGAAAATGCGAAACTACTACCATATAAAGTTAATTTTACATTAAGGGATGAGATTTTGTATTGGGGGAATTCAGTTGACGCCATAAAAATCATCCCAAATTACAGGCAAATAGATATAGAAGATTCGTACAGAGAAATTGATATTAAGGAGTTAGACAATAGAACCATCAAAGGGTTTGTTGAAGAAGGGATAATAGAAGCCATTGCAAAAAGAAATCCCTCGCTTTTGCTCAGGAAATCAGATAAATCATTCTATTTGGTAATAAAAGAACAGCATGCTTTGGAGCCGCAATTTCAACTACTTAGTAATGCTGTTGGATACAATAGAGCTGATGACATTGTCGGAGTTTTTGGTCAAAATAATATATCTTGGTCTGAATGTGTTGAAATAGGGTTACAGATCAATGCAGGTAATGCGTATCTTTATATTAGACCTGATATCTGGATAAGACCGCGTAAAGAGCGTGAAAATTACATCGATTTTCTGCGTCTTAAGAAGTCTAAGCGGTATAACGCGCGAGCTTACCAGATTCTGGATGCATGGATCACGATTTTGTTTGGGGGAACTAAGCGAAATGTAACTTTTTCAAATCTGAAAAATGAAGATTACGCTCCAGTTTTTGATATCACTACAAGAACTGCATTTAGCAGAAGGGGCTAAATATGGGGAATATTGAACTCGCTGCCAATGGCCAAATTCCTGAACCTAGTCTCTTATTCGCTAATGGCTTGACTGACTTGCATCCGTTAAGAGGGCTTCTTAAATACGGGCCATTCAGTGCGCCTTTGAATATCGTTCAGTCGACTAAAATTGCCTACTTAGCGCCGAGTATCTTTTTTCCAAAATTAGATGAGTTAATACAAGAATTGCAAAGCAATGCTGAACCGAAGGAAGCGCAAAATTACTATCCGGTATATAACGGTTATCAAAACATGTTTAAGGCGGAGCTTGTTTCGCCGCCTGTAAATCTCCGGTTTCCAACAGGAAATGATTGTGAAGCAAAGGTAGCTGTTCGAGATGGTGAAGGTCTTGCCAGAGAGATTTTCGCTAATTTAAATCAAATTGCACGAAGCAAATTCAGTTTCGATGTATTAATGGTATTTCTGCCTGACTCGTGGAAACATACTTTTGAATATGAAGGATTCCATCTCCACGATAGGCTCAAAGCGTTAATTGCCCATTATAGAATTCCCATCCAAATTGTTAGTGGCGCTGCCTTAGCTCGTAAGTGCCGAGCAAATGTTATGTGGGGACTGTCTATAGCTTTGTATGCAAAATCAGGCGGTATTCCTTGGAAATTGGCTAATTCAGACAAAAATGAAGCCTATATTGGACTGAGCTATGCCGTTAGAAATATCAATGGAAAACCAGAATACACAACCTGTTGCAGCCAAGTTTTCTCGCCGGATGGAATGGGGTTCGAATTTGTCGCATATGATGCCCGTGAGTACGGGCTGGATAGGAAAGGGAATCCCTACCTTAGCTATCAGGAAATGCAAGCAGTTCTTTCAAAAAGTCTTTTAATATACCAGAACGGTCACAGTGGGCGAACGCCAAAAAAAATATATATACATAAATCCTCTCATTTTACCGAAGATGAAATAGCAGGTGCTTATGATGCCTTTGGGGAAAATACTGAGCTTGAGCTGATACAAATTATCAGAAGCACTCGGTGGAATGCGTTGAAACTCGTCAAACGATATAACAATGTTGAACCAGCCCTATATCCCTTAGATAGGGGATGTTACCTACCGATTAATGAACAAGAATGTTTGCTTTGGACCCAAGGGAGTGTTGAGCAAATAAATGTGCAAAAAGCTGGACAATCTGTATTTAAAGAAGCTGCATTAAAACCATTACCAACCCCTGTATTGTTAAGGCGGTTTGCTGGTCAGGGAGGCTGGTTTGAAACATGTTCTGGCATTCTTGGATTGACAAAAGTTGATTGGAATAACAACACACTCTATAAAACAATGCCTGTAACTCTAGGGTATTCAAAGAAATTTTCAGATGTTGTAAAACTTACGCCTGAGTTAGTCAATGATATCTATGATTATCGATGCTTTATGTAAATAGAGTAACAACTAGGTAAGTGTGCGTATCTAGCGACACTTTAGAGGTGAAACTTTGGACATTAGTTTTACGTTTTATCTTATTCGGTTAATTAGTTGAATTAGTCTCGACTTGATCTCACATATCGCCTTGAGAAGGTGAGTGCATTTAACTGCATTTAATTTACCACCCAATTGAAACTACAACTTACCAGTCATTGCAAATCTATCGCACCACTCATTGCAGCGAAATTAACACTTAAATAAAAATTCTATTCTGATAGCAGTCCTTAAGTCGTCAAAATCGTAAATAAAGAATAACTACTTCATATTGTTGCGCATTCTGATTTATGTGAACACCGATTCTGGTCAATATGAACACCCGGCAT
>CAZEGA010000303.1:0-3654 GCA_964511675.1 uncultured Rheinheimera sp. | reverse complement strand
TTCTGCTGTGCCCATCCAACGGTTATGATGCCGCCTTGCTGCTGCGTCAGGCGGGGCAACTGGCACATCAGCAAAAGCGGCTGATCATTTTGCTGGAGCCCATTGCCTTGTATATGACACGTGATTCAGCTGTGCCCGGTGATGGCTTATGGTTATGTGATTATCCGGCACCGGATACGGCTTTACCGGCATTGGGTGAGCCCGCAGTATTTGGCGCTGGCAAACAGCTGGCCATTATCAGCTACGGCAATGGTTATTTTTTAAGCCGCCAGGCCGAGCAGGAGTTAAGTGCACAGGGCTACCGTATTCGCGTGCTGGATTTACGTACCCTGGTGCCACTGCATACCGCGCAAATTATCAACGCGCTGGAGGGCTGTACTAAGCTGCTGATCGTCGATGAATGCCGCCGCCGTGGTTCGCTAAGTGAAGAGCTGTTTACCGCATTACATGAAGCCCAACCCGGACACTTTTATATCCGGCGTTTATGTGCCGAAGACAGCTTTATTCCGCTTGGCGCGGCGGCCTATGCCGTTCTGCCGTCTAAACAGCAAATTGTGCAGCAGGCATTAAGTATGTTGTCTGCTCATGCCGAAGAGGTGGTGTGATGAAGAAAACAGCCTTAGTGGTTTGCCCCGGCCGCGGTACCTACAACAAAGCCGAGCTGGGGTATATCCGCAACCACTGTCAGGACACGGCTTTGCTGGCGCAGTTTGATAAAGTAAGAGCGGCAGCAGGTTTAACCACAGTAAGCGAGCTGGATGGACAAACCCTATTCAGCCGCAGTGTGCATTTAGCCGCAGACAACGCGGCGGCGCTGATCTTTGCTGCCGGTGTCGCGGATTACCGCAGTATCAACACCGCTAATTTTGAGGTGGTGGCGGTAACAGGCAACTCTATGGGCTGGTACACCGCGCTCGGCTGTGCCGGGGCGTTGGCACCGGACAGCGGTATGCAGCTGGTTACTGATATGGCGCAGTTAACCGCCGGGGGCGCCGGTGCCCAGTTTATCTATCCGGTAATTGATGATAACTGGCAGATGGACGCTGCACGTGTTGCATTAGTGCAACAGCAATTAACCTTGCACCAGGGCGCGTTGTTTATGTCGATTGTTTACGGCGGTTATGCCGTCCTTGCGGGCAGCGAAAGTGCAGTAAAAGCCGCAATGGCAGCGCTGCCTGTTTGCGATGAACGTTTTCCGCTGCTGCTGCCAGGCCATGCCGGTTTTCATACCGGTTTAATGCAGGCGGCATCTGATCAAGCCTTAACCTTGTGGCCGTCTGAGCGCTTTAACCAGCCGCAAATGCCATTGATAGACGGGCGTGGCCATATCTGGCCGGGATATGGCGCGGATCTGGATGCGTTACAGCGCTATACCCTGCAGCATCAGGTGTGCCAGGCCTATGATTTCAGTAAAGCGTTACAGGTGGCGGTAAAAGAGTTTGCGCCTGAGCATATTATCCTGCTGGGGCCCGGCGCCAGTTTAGGCAGTGCTGTAGCGCAAAGCCTGATCCAGATTAACTGGCAGGGTCTTGGCTCAAAACAGGATTTTGTTGCTGCCCAGCAAAGTGCAACGCCTTATGTGCTGAGCATGGGGATAGCGGAGCAGCGGCAGCTGGCCTGCGTTTAGTGCACACTGGCTATCTGCAGCAGGCTGGTTAGCTTGCGCTGATACTGATCTTTTTCCTGGCGGGAGGGGGCACTGCGTTTGGCCCGCTGCAGATACCGCTCTGCCTGGATATTGTTGTCCATCTGGTAATAGGCTCTGGCCAGACCGAAATACGCTTCGTGGTTATTTTTATCCAGGCGTACCGCCTGTTCATATTGTGATATGGCTTCGCTGATGTCGTTGCGGCGCAGGGCTTCATTACCCAGCATCAGATAATAATAGGGGTTATTTCTGCGGGCCTGATTAACACGTTGCAGCAGGGGCACAGCTTGTGCTGCCCGATCGGAGATATGGTATAAAAATGCCAGATTTGCCATAGTGTTAATAGAATCAGGTTCAAGTTTTAAACTATACAGGTAAACCTGCTCAGCCTGTTGCTCCAGCCCGTGTCTGCGGTACAGTACGCCCAGGTTGGACCAGGTAGTGGCAAAAGCCGGATCAATCTCAATTGCGGCCAGATAATACTGAAACGCCTGTGCATCCTGCTGTCGGTTTAACTCCTCTGCCGCTTTGTTATTGTAGAACATTGCGGTTACACGTTTTTTATCCAGCGCTGTGGTGGCAAAGCGTTGCTTCAGGATCGCCGGATCAAAATCAACCACCAGGTCGCGGCCAAACACGATCAGGCCGGAGTGTTTTTCCGGCGCACTATTTTGCATGATGCGTAAGTTGACATGGCCGTTGAGCCAGGTGGCATTTTGTGCACTGGTGCAGTATTCAGGTATGGCGACATCCTGGAAGATGGCTCTGAGACCGGCTTCATGCGCCATGCTGTATGCCAGTATTGACAGGCTGAGGCAATTGGCTTTGCCATAGGCCAGGGTTTCACTGACAGTTTTCGTGGCGCTGTTGTCATACAATAATTCTTGGTGGGCAAAAGCAAAAATGTATTTGAGGATCATGGCAGATCGTTCTGACATGCCTTTGCCCGGGCTCATTATGCGCTGCAGCTCAAGACGGGTGTCCGCCGGCAGGGCATAAATTTGCGCTTCGGGTTCTACCGGCCTGGTGTCACCGGCAAAGGTCTGGGCGTCAACCAGCAACGCTTGATAATGATGCGTTATTCCGGGGTTCTGCACAGACTGACAGCCAGCTAACGCAGCTAGCAGCAAAGGTAATACGGCGGTATATATTTTCATCGTCCGGCTCCATAACCGCGATGGGTAAATTATAGCGTAAAGCAGAAAAATAGCCTTTTGCAGTGTTAACACAGTGCGGTGCCTGTCAGTAACGCAGACGTGACAGCCGGTTGTGATTTTGTGGTAGATCAAGTACAAAGAAGCATCTGTCAGCACAGGACATTACAATGAAAACACGCATATTGGCGGCAGCACTTATTACGTCTGCTGCCCTGGCCCAGGCGAAAACGCCGATAGGTATCGTGGTTCACGGCGGCGCAGGCACCATCAGCCGCGACAGTATGACACCGGCGCAGGAGCAGGCGTACCACGCCATGCTAAGCCATGCGGTAAACCAGGGCTATGCCGTGCTGGAGCGCGGCGGTTCCAGTCTGGATGCGGTAACCGCCGCAGTAACAGTGCTGGAAGATTCGCCGTTGTTTAACGCCGGTAAGGGCGCGGTTTATACTTTTGACGGAACACATGAGCTGGATGCTTCCATTATGGACGGGCGGGACCGCAGCGCCGGTGCTGTTGCCGGTGTTACCAATGTGAAAAATCCGGTATTGCTGGCACGGGCGGTAATGGAAAATTCGCTGCATGTAATGCTGTCAGGCCGGGGAGCGGAACAATTTGCCAAAGAGCAGCAACTGGAGCTGGTAGATAACAGCTATTTTAATACTGAGTTCCGTTATAAAGCATTACAACGGGCGAAACAGGCTATAGCACCGCAGCCGCATCAGGCGGCGCTGCCTTATGATCCGGCATGGAATATGGGCACGGTGGGTGCAGTGGCGATAGATCGCCAAGGTAATTTAGCGGCTGCAACCTCTACCGGCGGTATGACGGCAAAGCGCCATGGCCGTATTG
>CAZEGA010000302.1:1518-3669 GCA_964511675.1 uncultured Rheinheimera sp. | reverse complement strand
CGTCTGATCCTGTGGTGCGCGATATCGCCAGGCGCTTGTATCAGCAAATTAAAGATTTGCCAATTGTCAGCCCGCATGGCCATACCGACCCGAGCTGGTTTGCCGAAAACAGCAACTGGGACAATGCCACCAGCTTGTTACTGTTACCGGATCATTATGTGTTCCGCATGTTGTACAGCCAGGGCATTAAACTGGAAGACTTAGGTATCCGCCGTAAAGACGGTGCTGTGGTCGAGAGCGATTACCGTAAAATCTTCCATATTTTTGCCGAGCATTATTATCTGTTTCGCGGTACGCCATCGCGTATCTGGCTGGATACAGTATTTCACGATGTATTTGCTTTAACCGAAACCTTAACGGCTGATACGGCTGATCATTACTACGACAGCATTAATGCCCAGCTGGCCATGCCGGAATTTAAGCCACGTGCCTTGCTGGAGCGGTTTAATATCGAGCTGATAGCCACTACCGAAGGTGCGCTGAACGATTTAAAACACCATGCCAAATTAAAAGGCAGCGGTTTTGAAACCAGGGTGATCACCACCTTCCGCCCGGATGATGTAGTGGATGCCGATCGCAGCGATTTTGCCGCCAATGTGGCGAAACTGGGCGAAATAACCGATGAAGATACGCAAAGCTGGCAGGGTTACCTGGCCGCATTGCGCAAACGCCGTGCAGTATTCCGTCAGCATGGCGCTACCGCGACAGATCACGGCCACCCAACTGCCATTACCGCCGATTTGCCGATGAAAGATGCTGCTGCGCTGTTTCAGCGCTGCTTAAGCGGCAAAGCCACAGCCGCTGAAGCAGAGCTGTTCCGCGGCCAGATGCTGACTGAAATGGCCGGTATGAGCCTGGAAGATGGCATGACGATGCAAATTCATCCCGGCGCGCACCGTAACCACAACCAGGTGATTTTTGAGCGTTTTGGTGCCGATAAAGGCGCGGATATTCCCAGCCCGACTGAATATGTGCAGGCACTAAAACCGCTGTTGCAGAAATACGGCAACGAAGCCAGCTTAAATATTATTCTGTTTACGCTGGATGAAACCACTTACGCCCGCGAACTGGCGCCACTGGCCGGGCATTATCCGGCACTGAAACTCGGGCCGGCCTGGTGGTTCCATGACAGCCCGGAAGGCATGCTGCGCTTTCGCCACCAGGTCACCGAAACCGCCGGTTTTTATAACACCGTCGGCTTTAACGACGATACCCGGGCATTTTTGTCAATTCCGGCCCGGCATGATGTCGCCCGGCGTATAGACTGCCGCTTTCTGGCTGGTTTAGTGGCTGAACACCGCTTAACCGAAGAAGAAGCCCAGGACCTGGCCTACGAGCTGACTTATGGCCTGGTGAAAAAAGCGTATCAGTTGAAGTAAATAGGGCATTCGATGAATTGGTCGTGCAGCTCAGTAACGGCTAAACAAAGTATCGGGAAGTAGCACCGGTATCGCAAGCGCAGCGGTCAGACAGCTAAACAAAGCGTCTGCCGCATGGATGCGGCAGAGGAGTCTACAGGGACGTATTTACGACGTCTTTGTGTGCTGTCTGATCGCGGAGCCTAAATCAAATGGCAAAAAAGATGACACAACTTAACAATCAGACATTGCCTGCACTGCAGGGCAAACTGCCAATCCCGGCCTACCGGCTAAGCGATAATAAGCCGCAAATCGGCATAGTGCATTTAGGCCCAGGCGCGTTTTTCCGTGGCCATCAGGCCTGGTATACCGAGCAGGCGTTGCAGTTTGGCGGCGACTGGGCTATTAGCTCGGTATCGATGCGCTCGCCCGATGTCAGCCGGGCACTGACACCACAAGACGGCCTTTATACGCTGGCGGTGCTTGATGCGGTGCAAAGCTATCAGGTAATTGGGGCTGTGCAGGAAGTGCTGATTGCCAGCGAGCAGTACAGCCAGGTGTTAGCACGCCTAACCGCCGCCAGTACCAAATACGTTACCATGACCATTACCGAAAAAGGCTATTGCTTAAACGGCAGCGGCACGCTGGATTTAAGCCATAGCCAAATTCAGCAAGACTTAACCGGCGGCGGCCAACCAATAACCGCCATTGGCCTGCTATTTACTGCACTGGCGGCCCGTTACCAGGCCAATATCGCGCCGTTTTGCGTGATCAGCTGCGATAACTTAACCGA
>CAZEGA010000302.1:323-1508 GCA_964511675.1 uncultured Rheinheimera sp. | reverse complement strand
GTAACGCACTAATTGCTTTTGCTGAGCAAAAAGACCCCACTATTGCTAACTGGTTAAACCAGCAACTGATCAGCCCCTGCACTATGGTTGACAGCATTACCCCTGCCACAGATGACGCTATTAAAGCCCAGGTTGCCGAGGTGCTGGGCGTGCAGGATAACTGGCCAATTAAACGCGAAGCCTTTGTGCAGTGGGTTATTGAAGATATTTTACCGGCCGACCGGCCAGCCTGGCAGCAGGCCGGTGTGATTTACGCCCAGGATGTTACCGCTTTTGAAAAAGCTAAACTGCGTTTACTCAACGCGCCACATTCTACGCTGGCCTATGTTGGCTGTTTGCTTGGCTATGAAACGGTATTCGATGCGATGCAGGATCAGGTGCTAACACAGTTTATTCAGCAAATGATCAACGATGAAATTATGCCATCGTTTAAGGCCCCGGCCGAGCTGGATATTAACCAATACAGCGCCGATATCCTGGCACGGTTTTGTAACCCGGCAATTCGCCATTTGCTGGCACAAATTGCCTGGGACGGCTCGCAAAAACTGCCAATGCGTATACTGCCGGCCATCAGTGATAACTTAGCTGCCGGCAAACCGATCGCCAAACTGGCGTTTGCTATTGCGGCCTGGTGCCGTTTTATTGTTAAGCGCTATAGCGATAATGAAAAACTGGTTGATCCGCTGGCAGAGCAACTACTGGCTGTGGCAGCGCAGTGTAATGGTAATGCCGATACCGATGTGGCGCTGTTTTTAGCCGTTGATGCCGTATTCCCGCCAGCGTTGAGTTTAAACAAAACCTTTTTTGCCGCAGTACATACTGCCTACCACCAACTTGTTTCCCGCCAGGCCAATGCGCTGGCGGCTTTTGCAGGAGTTGCTTAATGTCGTCTTTACCCCCGGCGCTTGCGTCTGTTATTAAAGGCCCGGCCTTATTACCCATTATTCAGGCAGACACGCCGCACGAAGCCGTTGCCATTGCCAAAGCACTACAGGATGGTGGTATAGGCTCAGTCGAAGTGGTACTGCGCACCCGCCAGGCACTGGCGGCCATTACCGCTATCCGCACCGCGTTGCCTGAACTGCTGGTCGGTGCCGGTACCATTTTATCGGCAGCCGATGCTACGGCAGCACAAAATGCCGGGGCCCAGTTTCTGGTTAGCCCGGCCAGTACGCCAAAGTTACT
>CAZEGA010000302.1:0-313 GCA_964511675.1 uncultured Rheinheimera sp. | reverse complement strand
TGAAGCCATGATAGCTACCGGCCTGCCACTGGCACCGGGTGTGGCAACACCGTCGGAAATTGCTATGGCGTATGAATATGGTTTAACTGAAGTAAAGTTTTTTCCGGCACATTTATCCGGCGGCATTGATATGCTAAAAGCACTCAGTGGCGTATTCCGGCAGGTTAAGTTTTGCCCTACCGGTGGCATTGGCCAACATAATCTGGCCGACTTTTTGGCGCTGCAAAATGTATTTGTGGTTGGCGGTTCCTGGCTGACACCGGCTAATCTGGTAAAAGCACAGCAATGGAACCAGATTACCGCTCTGGCCGCT
>CAZEGA010000301.1:0-3671 GCA_964511675.1 uncultured Rheinheimera sp. | reverse complement strand
TGGCATATAAATCGAGGTAAAAACTGCCGCGCAGTTCACCCTGCGCATCAACGATATCGTAAAACTTCACATCGGTGTGCCAGACATCGACACCTGCCCGCGGCTTTACCGTTACCCCAAACAGTTTATGCAGTACGCTAAATAAACCGGATACCACTTTATGCTCAGGGAAGTATGGCCGCAGCTGCTCGTCAGAAATAGCGTACTTGGCCTGCTTTAATTTTTCGGCGTAATAGGTAATATCCCAGGCTGCCAGAGCGGTTACGGCATATTCGCTTTGGGCAAACGCGGTTAATTCGGCTAAATCCTGCTGTGCCTGTGGTTTGGCCCGGCGGGCTAAATCCTGCAGAAAATCCAGTACCTGCGCCGGGCTTTCTGCCATCTTGGTTGCCAGCGACTCTTCAGCGGCATTATTAAAATCCAGCAATTGCGCCAGCTCATGCTTTAAGGCCAGCGTTTGTTCAATAATGGCGCTGTTATCAAACTGGCCGGCAGTCGGGCCCTGCTCCGATGCCCGTGTGCAATAAGCGCTATAACATTCTTCCCGTAGCGCCCGGCTATCAGCATAGGTCATCACTGCTATATAGCTGGGGAACTCCAGCGTAAATACCCAGCCATTGAGTTCACGGCTTTGCGCTTCTTCGGCGGCGGCCAGCCGGGCATCTTGCGGTAAACCAGCCAAATCAGCTTCGTCAGTAATATGCTTAAACCAGGCCTGGGTAGCGTCCAGCGTATTATTGGCAAACTGTGAGCCTAAATCCGATAGCCGGCTTTGAATTTCACCATAGCGCTGCTTTTTCTCGTCCGACAGGCCAATACCTGACAATTTAAAATCGCGCAGCGCGTTCTGGATCACCTTTTGCTGTGCCGGCGTTAAGCTGGCATAGTCTGCACTTTGCGCCAGCTGCTGGTATTTCTGGTACAGGCCTTCATGCTGGCCCAGCCAGGTGCTGTAATCCGATAACAGCGGCAGGCAGCTTTCATAGGCGGCCCGCAGTTCAGGAGTATTCACTACCGAATTCATATGCGACACCGGCGACCACAGCTTAGCTAAGCGTTCACCATCCTGTTCCAGTTGCTCTACCAGCGTTTGCCAGCTGACATCCGCCAGCGCTACAGCCCGCTCAACTGCGGCGCGCGCCTGCGTGATGGCCTGCTCCACCGCAGGCTTTACCTGCTCCGGGGTAATCGCTGAAAACGGCGGTAAACCGGTAAAACTCAGTAACACATTGTCCGTTGCTGCCATAACACACCTTAAAGCTGTCATTTACTTAATACTTAAGCGCTAATGTTGGGGCGCAGCCGTACTTTGTCAATGCAGAATTTATTGCTGTTGGCGGCAATCAGAGTCCTTAGCTATACTGTGCAAAATTTGTTAATCAAAGGACTGACCTTAAAATGAAACTGTTACAAAAAGCCGCCATCACCAGCCTGTTGATACTCAGCAGCACCTTACATGCCGATGAAATTAAAGACGCCATTAACACCGCAACCAAACACTACAATGCTGGCGAGCTGTCGCAGGCCATTGCCCAGCTGGATTACGCAGCAACACTGCTGCGCCAGCAAAAAGGCGAGCTGGTTAAAGCCGCGTTTCCGGCGGCACCCAGTGGCTGGCAAGCCCAGGACGCCCGTAGCGAAGTAACCGCAGCAGCCATGTTTGGCGGCGGTATCAGCGCCTCACGTAATTACTACAATGACAACCACAGTATTGATATTGAACTGATGATGGATTCACCGATGTTACAGGCATTTACGATGATGCTGAGTAACCCGTCGATGATCGCCATGTCCGGCGGCCGGCTGATTAAAGTGCAGGGCCTGTCGGCAGTACAAAAACTGGATGGCAGCAGCCTGGAAGTGCAGTTTGTGACGCCAGCCGGTGCTATGGTCACGGTGCGCGGTGATAGCGCCAACCAAAGCACTATTCTGGCACTGGCTAACGGTATCGACCTGAAAAAACTCTGAGCACCAAGGCCCCGTATGCCCACAAACGGGGCTTGTAATCTGCTGTGATAACCCTTATAACCGCTGCACAGTTAACAAGCGGAAACCTCTGATGTCGCGTCATTTTAACTATCTTGCCATCGGTGCCGGCAGCGGCGGTATTGCCAGCGCCAACCGCGCTGCCATGCGCGGTGCCAGCTCCGCCGTTATTGAAGCCAAAGCCGTTGGCGGCACCTGCGTTAATGTAGGCTGCGTGCCGAAAAAAGTGATGTGGTACGGTGCGCATATTGCCGAAGCATTAAAATACAGCCCGGCTTATGGCTTTGACATCACCCAAAACAGCTTTAACTGGGCGACACTGGTTGCCAACCGCGAAGCCTATATTCAGCGTATCCATGGCAGCTATCAGCGCGGCTTTGCCAGCAATGGCGTAACCTATATCGAAGGTTTTGCCCGTTTCATTGATAAAAATACCGTCGAAGTTAACGGCGAAATAATCACTGCCGATCATATCACTATCGCCGTTGGTGGCCGACCGACCCGGCCTGCTATTGCAGGTGCAGAATACGGTATAGATTCCGATGGCTTTTTTGCCTTAACCACACAACCGAAAAAAGCCCTGGTGGTCGGTGCCGGTTATATTGCCGTGGAAATCGCCGGTGTATTACATGCACTGGGCACTGCAACCCATTTGCTGGTGCGTGGCGATCGGCCACTGCGCAGCTTTGACAGCGACATTACCGACATGCTGCTGGAACGGATGGCACAGGATAAACTAAGCCTGCATAAACATTGTCAGATCACGAAAGTTGAACAAACCGACAGCGGTAACTTAACCGTGTATTGCGATAACGGTACGGTCTTTACCGATGTGGATTGCCTGATTTGGGCCATAGGCCGCGAACCGGCCACCGATCAGCTTAACCTGGCGGCAGCGGGTGTCATCACCGACGAACAGGGCTTTATCCGTACCGATAAATACCAAAATACCAATGTGCCCGGCATTTATGCGGTGGGCGATATTACCGGCGAAGCCCAGTTGACACCGGTTGCCATTAAAGCCGGCCGCATGCTGGCCGAGCGGTTGTTTAACCCGGCACTGCCGGATGCGCATATGGATTATTCGCTAATACCCACCGTAGTATTCAGCCACCCGCCAATCGGCACTATCGGTTTAACCGAAGCCGAAGCCCGTAAACAGTACGCTGACAGCGATGTGAAGGTGTACCGCTCTGGTTTTGCCGCTATGTATAACGCCATAACAGAGCACCGGGCACTTAGCCGCTTTAAACTGGTCTGTGCCGGGCCGGATGAAAAAGTGGTCGGCCTGCACGGTATTGGCGAAGGTATGGACGAAGTACTGCAAGGCTTTGCCGTAGCAATAAAAATGGGCGCCACCAAAGCCGACTTTGATGCCACAGTGGCACTGCACCCGACCAGCGCCGAGGAGTTTGTTACGCTTCGCTAGAGCGTGTTTACTCAGGGTCTGCCAGTCTGATCCTGAGTAAATAACTGCTGGCGGTAATATATAAGTAGCGCTGATCAAGGCTTAGCGCCACATTGGCAGCGGCAACCCCGGTCTGAATAGTGCCCAGATGTTCAGCGTCAGCATTAAACACCCAAACCCCACCGGGGCCGGTAGCCAGCAAATGGCCGGACGGCAGCACTTTTAAGCCATCCGGTAAACCACGCGCCGTCTGGGTATGCTCTGTGGCATCAAAAAA
>CAZEGA010000300.1:3379-3678 GCA_964511675.1 uncultured Rheinheimera sp. | reverse complement strand
CTCTTTTGCGCTGTATATCGCTATCGCCATTTGGGCCCGTGCCGGTTCAACCAAAGAGTTTTATGTTGCCGGTGGTGGTGTAAACCCGGTAATGAATGGTATGGCTACCGCCGCCGACTGGATGTCAGCGGCGTCATTTATTTCTATGGCCGGTTTAATCGCTGCCGGTGGCTATGCCAACTCTACCTACCTGATGGGCTGGACCGGTGGTTATGTACTGCTGGCCATGCTGCTGGCACCTTACCTGCGTAAATTCGGCAAGTTTACCGTACCGGAATTTATCGGTGATCGCTTTTACA
>CAZEGA010000300.1:0-3369 GCA_964511675.1 uncultured Rheinheimera sp. | reverse complement strand
GCCG
The DNA here is from genome assembly GCA_964511675.1 of uncultured Rheinheimera sp. GTDB lineage: Bacteria > Pseudomonadota > Gammaproteobacteria > Enterobacterales > Alteromonadaceae > Alishewanella. Next base: position 3,365 of record CAZEGA010000300.1, on the reverse strand, counting down.
TAGCCTGTTTAATTATTGCGTCAGTAACTTATGTTATCGGCCAGATGACCGGTGCCGGGGTGGCTTTCTCCCGTTTTCTTGAGGTTGAAAGTGATACCGGCCTGATTATCGCCGGTGTGGTGGTGTTTATTTATGCCGTATTAGGCGGTATGAAAGGCATTACTTATACCCAGGTAGCGCAGTATGTGGTACTGATTGTCGCCTATACCATACCGGCGGTGTTTATTTCACTGCAACTGACCGGTAACTTCCTGCCGCCGCTGGGTCTGTTCTCAGACCATGTTGAGTCTGGCATGCCACTGCTGCAGAAACTGGATCTGATCGTCCGTGATCTGGGCTTCCAGGATTATACCGCCGATGTACCCAACAAACTGAACATGGTGCTGTTTACCCTGTCGCTGATGATCGGTACTGCCGGCTTACCACACGTTATTATCCGTTTCTTCACCGTACCTAAGGTATCGGATGCCCGCTGGTCAGCCGGCTGGGCGCTGGTATTTATCGCCATCCTGTATTTAACTGCGCCAGCGGTAGCTTCTATGGCCAGATTAAACCTGTTAACCACCATTTACCCTGCTGGTCCGACAGCAGATGCGATTTCTTATGCTGAACGTCCGGACTGGATTAAAAACTGGGAGCAAACCGGCTTAATCAAGTTTGAAGATAAGAATAACGATGGCCGTATTCAGCTGTATAACGACTCAGCGGCCTTTAAAGCCACTGCGGAGCAACGTGGCTGGAACGGTAACGAGCTGACAGTAAACAACGACATTCTGGTACTGGCCAATCCTGAAATTGCCAAGCTGCCAGGCTGGGTTGTCGGCTTGATTGCAGCCGGTGGTCTGGCGGCCGCCCTGTCTACTGCGGCGGGCTTGTTGCTGGCGATTTCATCTGCCATCAGCCATGACCTGATTAAAGGCTCTATCAATCCGAATATCAGCGAAAAAGGCGAGCTACGCGCCGCGAGGATCTCTATGGCGGTGGCAATAGTAGTAGCAACCTGGCTGGGTATGAATCCGCCTGGCTTTGCGGCACAGGTCGTTGCACTGGCATTTGGTATAGCGGCGGCGTCGATCTTCCCGGCGCTGATGATGGGTATTTTCTCAAAACGGGTAAACGATAAAGGGGCTATTGCCGGTATGCTGGCAGGTTTAATCACCACGTCAGTGTATATCTTCGTCTACCTGGGCTGGTTCTTTATTCCTGGTACCAATAACCTGGCTAACACGCCTGATAACTGGTTATTCGGTATTTCGCCGCTGTCGTTTGGCGCTATCGGTGCAATGATTAACTTCATCGTGGCCTTTGCGGTATCGTCTGCCACAGAAGCACCGCCAGCCCGTATTCAGCAACTGGTTGACAGCGTGCGTTACCCTAAAGGGGCCGGCGCCGCAACAGATCACTAACCGCTACACCTTGCATTGCCTGGCAATGCAAGACCACAATACATACGGGCTTTCATGGTGAAAGCCCGTCTTTTTCAGGAAGGTCTTTATGTTTTGGGAACTGATTGCAACGGTATGTGCTGGCCTGGGGGGAGCAGGTATCGCCCTGATATTGCGTAAAGTCAGTGCGAATAAGGCTCCGCGCTGGTTAATACCGGTATTTGCCGGTGCCACTATGTTAGGTTTTCAGATCCACGGCGAATACAGCTGGTTTGAGCACCAGTCCGGTTTGCTGCCCAACGGAGTGGTGGTGGTAAACACTGTACAGGAGCAGGCCGTGTGGCGCCCCTGGAGCTACCTGTACCCGCAAACCCTGCGTTTTATTGCCGCCGACGTTGCCAATGCCTCAGCCAACCAGCGCAATAACCAGATCAGGCTGGTCGATTTATATTTTTTTGAGCGCCGGGCCGTCGCCCGCCGAGTCCCCGTGGTACTGCACTGTCAACTGCATGCCCGGACTGAATTCAGCCAGCAATTGCATATTCCTCAGGACGAGGCACCTTTGAGCGGTGACTGGCAAAAACTTTCAGCTGATGATCCGCTGCTTAGCGCAGTGTGCAGCAGCTGAATTTGCAGGCAGCATTAACGGTATCAGCGGAGAGCAAATGGAAGTCGCAGACGTTACCAGATTTCTGGCAGACACCACACCTTTTGACCAGCTGGATGACGCCGCCCTGGCCCAACTGGCTGTCCGCATCAATGTGCATTATTATCAGGCGCAGGACAGTGTAAATGTCGCCAGCGAGCGGCTGTTGCTGGTACGCACCGGTATTTTTACGCTGTACAGCGACCAGCAACAACTGCTGACCAAGCTGCAAAGTGGTGATTTTTATGGTTACCAGCAATTACTTACCGGCCTGACAGATAACGATACCCTGATTTGCGAAGAAGACGGCCTGGTATACTGGTTGCAGGCCGATGCTTTTCATCAGTGCCGCTATCAATACAAGAATATTGATATTTTTTTTCAACGCCTGTTCAGCCGGCGTTTACATCAGTACCGCGAGCAGCAGCAAGGCTCGCGTTTTACCCTGAAAATCAGTGATATAGTACAACAACGTAAAATCGCTATCCGCCCCGAACAAACCGTACAGCACGCCGCCAGGCTGATGTCTGACGCCCGGGTGTCATCGTTGCTGGTAGAAGAAAACGACAAGCTGGTCGGTATTCTGACCGACCGTGATTTACGCAACCGCGTACTGGCCAGCGCCCTGCCCGCCAACACCCAGGTTGGTCAGGTCATGACGCGCCAGCCGCAGAACATTGACCGCCATGCCTATTTATACGAGGCGGTGCAACAAATGAGCCAGCACAATATCCATCACTTGCCGGTAATGGATCAGGGGCTGTGCTGCGGTATGTTAACGGCTACAGATATTATCCGCAGCCAGCAGGATCACCCGGTATATCTGATTGGTGAAATTCACCGGCAAACCTCGGTCGATGGTCTGGAGCGCTGCAGCCAGCACATAGCCGATCTGGCTGCCACCCTGAGTAAACAACAGGTACCGGCACACGAAGCCGGCCACATTATTACCACCATTACCGATGCCCTGACACAACGGCTGATTTATCTGGCTCAGCAGCAACTGGGCGAAGCGCCCTGCGTGTTCAGCTGGCTGGCATTTGGCTCACAGGCACGTATGGATCAGAGCCTGAATGCCGATCAGGACAATGCCTTACTGCTGGAAAAAGAACCTGCCGGTACGGTTGGCCGCTATTTTGCCGAGCTGGCGGCGTTTGTCTGTCAGGGGCTGGCCCAATGCGGCATTACCCTGTGCCCTGGCAATATTATGGCCACTAACCCGGAACTGCGGCTGAGTTTAAAAGGCTGGTCCGGCCGCTTTGCCCGCTGGATCGCCACACCGACACCGGAAGCCCTGCTCAAGGCCAGTATCTTTTTTGATCTGCGGGTGATAG
>CAZEGA010000299.1:474-3680 GCA_964511675.1 uncultured Rheinheimera sp. | reverse complement strand
ACTCTGCAACCGGGTAAAAATAACGCAAACTCCTCGCCGCCAATACGGGCCAGAATATCCTGTTTGCGAATATGTTCTCTGCAGCGCTGTGCAATAGCGGTCAGTACCTGATCACCGGCGCTGTGGCCATGCTGGTCGTTAATCTGCTTAAACAGATCTATATCAAACACAATCAGGCTGTAGTCTTCCTGTTGGCGGCGGTTATGTAACTGGCGGCTGACCGCTTCGCTGAAATAACGCCGGTTGTACAGCCGGGTAAGAAAATCTGTGCTCGCCAGCCGGTTCAGCGCCAGCCGTTTGCTGTTCAGCACATAGATCACCAGTAACAGCAGTACAGTAAGCGTGATGGAAATCAGCAGGGTTTTCAGCTTTTCATCCTGTTGCAGTTTGCTTTCCAGTTGCAGCAGTTCGTTCTGGCTTTTTAGCAGCGCCAGTTTATTTTCGCTTTCCATAAAATCGGCCTGCGCCAGATAATAGGCCACGCTACGCTGTTTATACTCGCTGATATAGGCATTTAACGCCGCTATATGCTGTTTATAAGCGGTAACCGCAGCCGTGTTATCGCCCATTTGCTCATACAGTTGCGCCAGCAGTAACAGGGCTTCATTCTCGGTACGGTTGTCGCGTAACTTTACTGCCAGTTGCTGTACCTGTTGTAGCTCGGCGCGGGCGGCGGGTAACTCTTTCAGCTGCAGCCGGGCATAACCCAGAAAATAACGGGCGCGTAAGATGGCATAGGGAAAACCGATACGTTCCAGCTCGGGTAACATGGCCTGCATACTGGCTTTTACCGCAGCAGGATCGGTATGGATATCCACTTCGGCTTTAAATTGCTCAAGGGTATGGGCCATCAAAGGCTCCGTTGCCCGTTCACATAAGTCCTTAGCGCCTATAGTCAAATCATCTGGATATGATTGGCTTATTCTGACCCAAGCATGTACCTGCAAAACCGCACTTATACATTGTTCACGGCCAGAACCTGATACATCACTAATCAATTTGGCATATTCAAGAGCTTTATTGTAAACACCCGCACTTATATGAAGTTGTGTCGCAACGGTATAAACATTAGCGAGCAAAGCTTTGTCATTAAGTTTTCCAACGTCCTTTATCGCTTCATACAGAAAGCTATATGCTTTACCAAATTGCTTAATTGATTCGTGCATATTGGCGAGCAAAAGATTTGCTTTAGTTCTGCTGTCAATGAAAGGACTACGTTCTAATGATTCAGCTAAGCTAATTGCACCGCCCAGCTCGCCTTTAATAGCCAAGAGATAAGCTTTTATAAAAATAAACTGATGCTCTTGTTTTAGATTGAGCTTTGACGTTTCCAGCTTCTCAAGTTCCTGGCGTGCATGATCAGGATTACTTGTCCGCAATAATTCAGCAGACTGAAGAATTTGATCTATAGAGGAACTTGCTGAAAGATGTACAGGCACACCTAGTAAAAGTGCGCACCATATAAAAAGGCTCTGTCTAAAGCCTTTCACAACTGGTTATTTAACAGGGAAATAAAACGTCACCGGGCTTACTGTTTTCCCCGTTAATTGCTCTACCTGCGCTTTATCACCTGATAATACCGCATCCACCTCATGGCTTTGCAGGCCGTAGTTTTGCAGCGCCTGTGCCGGTGAGGCGGCATAGTCCTGCTGCAACTTAGGGTTGGTGGCTAACTCTTCGATAAATTTGCTCAGATCTGACATAGAAACTCCGAATCCTGTTATTAATTTTATTCCCGCAGTACGGCCACGCACTAACCGTAGTGGCTCACTTTAGTGTAAATACCAGGGTGTGACAACCATTGTGTTGCCCGGTTTAACCGCAAACATCAATATGCTCTAAGTATATTACTGGTATGGTTAATTCCTTTTAGTTATATCTGAGCGTAATTAACTATTTTATTTAAGCCGTAAAGACGGCTATTCTGCCTGCTGTGAACTAACCTTAATACCGGCGACCCGACCGCAGGAGCTTGTGTGCAGTACTTACCCTTATTTGTAAAACTAACCGCTAAACCGGTGCTGATTGTCGGCGGCGGCTCGGTGGCGCTGCGCAAAGCTGGCACCCTGTTAAGCGCTGGTGCCAGCTTGACTGTGGTGGCACCGGAATTTGCCGCCGAGTTTGTACAATGGCAGCAAGATGGCAAAGCTGAACTGATCCGGGGACATTTTGTACCAGACTTGCTGGATGGCAAATTATTGGTGATTGCTGCCACTGATGATGAAGCCGTTAATGCCGCGGTATATAACGCCGCCACGGCACGCAATATGCTGGTGAATACGGTGGATGATCAGCCCAAATGCGGTTTTATTTTCCCGTCTATTATCGACCGCAGCCCTATTGTTATCGCCATTTCCAGTTTTGGCACTGCACCGGTGCTGGCGCGGCGCTTACGGGAAAAGCTCGAAGCCCTGCTGCCGCAGCATTTAGGCCCGTTAGCCGAATTAGTTGGCCGGTTTCGTGCTAAGGTCAAAGCGAAAATCAGTGGTTTTGCGGCGCGGCGCCAGTTCTGGGAAAAAGTGTTCGACTCAGACGTGGTGCGTGATATGCAGGCCAACCAGCCGCAACTGGCCGCAGAAAAACTGCAGGCCTTGCTGGAGCAACCGTCAAACCAGGCCGGTGAAGTTTATATTGTCGGTGCCGGCCCCGGCGATCCGGAGCTGTTAACGCTAAAAGCCTTGCAATTGATGCAGCAGGCCGATGTAGTGGTATACGATTATCTGGTGTCCGACGAGATTATGCATTTAGTCCGCCGCGATGCGCAGCAGATTTGCGTTGGTAAAAAAGCCGGTGATCATTCGGTAGCACAGCAGGATACCAACCAATTATTGGTTGAGCTGGCGCTGGCCGGCAAAAAAGTCTGCCGCTTAAAAGGGGGCGACCCATTTATTTTTGGCCGTGGCGCTGAAGAAATTCAGGCGCTGTTACCACACAATATTGCCTTTCAGGTCGTACCAGGGGTTACCGCGGCAGCAGGTTGTGCTGCCTATGCCGGTATTCCGCTGACGCATCGCGATTACGCCCAGAGCGTGCAGTTTGTTACCGGCCATTGCCGTAGCGATGGGTCTGAGCCAGACTGGCAAAGTATGAGCAAAACCAACCAGACACTGGTGATCTATATGGGCCTGCTAAAAGCGGCGCATATTCAGCAGCAGCTGTTACAGGCCGGGCGTGCTGCCACTACGCCGGTGGCAATTATTGAAAAC
>CAZEGA010000299.1:0-464 GCA_964511675.1 uncultured Rheinheimera sp. | reverse complement strand
AAACGGTACCCGCCGTGAACAGCGTATTGTCAGTGGTGAACTGACACAATTGGCGCAACTGATCGAGCAACATCAGATTGGTTCGCCTGCTTTGCTTGTTATTGGCGAAGTGGCGGGCTTGCAGCAACAATTACATTGGTTCGGCCAGCGCCCGCAAACGGCGGTATTTGGCCAGAGCCTTACCCGGATGGAATGAGGATTAACAGATGTCTGAATTAGCAGGCGCATTATCACACCTGCAGCAACTGGAAGCCGAAAGTATTTATATCTTTCGCGAAGTGGCCGCTGAATTTAAAAAGCCGGTGATGCTGTATTCAATTGGTAAAGATTCGTCGGTGTTGCTGCATCTGGCCCGCAAAGCCTTTGCACCGGGCAAGATCCCGTTTCCGCTGCTGCATGTTGATACCGACTGGAAATTCCGTGAAATGATTGAGTTTCGCGACCGCCTGGCTAAAGCCTACAAC
>CAZEGA010000298.1:0-3722 GCA_964511675.1 uncultured Rheinheimera sp. | reverse complement strand
GGTAAAACTGCCGGTTCAGTGCCATGTCATCTGTACCGATAAAACGTAGCATCGGAGTCTGGCTGAAACTAATGGCATGCACCGGGACACGCGGCTTTTTCGCCTGGGCAAGCTGTAAGGCCTCGCTGGTGGCCGCTACCGAGAACAAGGCCCGGCTGTCAATAACCACCCGCTCTGCAGCATAGTGTTGCAGCATCTTATGCAGCTGAATTTCATACTGCCCTTTGTCAAAAAAGGCCGGATGGCGAACCTCCAGTGCACAGCGTTGCTGCTGGCTGATATGTTCAACCAGGTGACTGATCTGGGCCCATTGGGCCGGGCCGGTGCGTGCCGGCAGCTGCAGGTGCACCAGTGCCAGCTTCGGGCCAAGCGCGGCCATACGGGCAAGCCAGTCTGTCAATTGTGCTATGGCATCTGCTCCAGCATGATGGCTGATACGCTGCGGCACTTTCAGCACAAAACGAAAATCTGCCGGAGTATCGTTAAACCAGCGTTGCAGGGTGTCCGCAGACGGGTCGGCATAAAAGGTGGTGTTGCCTTCGGCACTGTTAAAGAAATGCGCGTACTGTGGCAGAAAATCACCGGCTTTGGCATCTGCGGTATAGATAGCGTTTTTCCATTTTGGATTGGCCCATACCGGGCAGCCGAGATATAACATAGCAGCTTGACCTTATTCCTGTGGCGGCGTACAACTAACAGACCAAGGCCTGGAAGCATAACATAATGGTTGGTAAATCTATCTTAGCTTTGTTGCTGATGTTTTCGCTGGCGTACCGTGTTGCTTTTGCAACTGAACTGCCAGAGCGGCTGCAAGTGGTGTTAAGTGCCGATTCTTATCCTTATATGTTTACCAATACTGACGGCGAGCTGGCCGGCCTGGCGGTAGATTACTGGCGCGAAGTCGCCCGGCTGGCAAACATCCAGGTTGATTTTATTGCTGCCGACTGGCCAGACACCATAAAGCTGCTGCAGCAGGGTGAAGTGCATTTACATGGTGCTATGGCCCGCACGCCTGAACGCAGTGCGATGTTTCAGCTGACCGATCTGAATATCGACGCTTTTAGCAATATTTATGTGCTGCGCGATCTGAGCGTTAACGCCATTAGCGATTTACAACCTTTTGTGATTGGCGTGGTAGAGAATACCGGCCATCTGGCAGCGTTGAAGCAGCAATTACCGGAAGGGAACTTTATATATTTCCCTAATGTAACCGCAATGTATCAGGCTGCACTGGCCGGGAAAATTGCCGCTTTTACCGGCCTGGACCGGCTGTCGACCGAGGATCCTGACTATGACAAACTAAACCGCAAATTTCCGGTATACCGGCGTATTGCCCTGCGCCGGATTGAGCTGGCATTTGCTGTTATGCCCGGCAACGATGCTCTGGCGCAGCAACTGGCTGCCGCAACGGCACGCCTGAAGCGGGGCTTTCTGGATGAACTGGAACGGCGCTGGCTGGGCGTACCGGCTGAGCAGGATACGCTGCTGCTGGGGGTACCGATAGATAACCCGCCTTATATGCATGTGTCGCAGCAGGGAGAAGCGCAGGGCCTGTTTGTCGATTTGTGGCAGCAATGGTCAACGCTCACCGGGGTCAAAATTGCTTTTGTGCCGGATACGTCATTGAATAGCCTGCAGAATCTGGCCAAAGGGCGTATTGATATTCTCATCGCTTTTCCCAATAGCCATAGCTTACCACAGGGCATAGTACCGGCTTACCACCTGTATAACTTCCCGTCAGAGTTTTTTTACCTGAAACAACGGGCGCTGGGTGATCTTGGCTCGGTGCCGCCGGCAAAAGTCGGTATTTTTGCCAATGCGCCTTACGCCGAAGAACTGCAGCAGCGCTACCCGCAGTTAGACTATGTACGCTACCGGCAACTGCCGGAAATGGTCAGCGCGGTGTTGTCCGGTGAACTGCTTGGGTTTTTTGGTGCATCGGCCATTATGCCACAGCGTTTGCAGCAGCTTAATCTGACGGATATGTTTGCCTCAGTGGCTGACTCCAGAGTGGTTTCGCCTATGTATAGCCTGGTGCAGCAGCACCAAACCCAACTGGCAGAACAAATTCGCCAGGGTTTTGCCGAGCTGTCGCTGGATAGGCTGGTAGAAACCGAACAGCACTGGCTGAGCAATGAGTCACATCATTATTTTTCCCTGTTTCGCCATAAGATCCCCCTGACCGCAGCGGAACAGGGCTGGTTGCAGCAGCACCCGGTGCTGCGTGTCGGTATGTTGCGTAACTGGCCGCCAATGGAGTTTGCCACTAAAGGCGACACCCCTGCCGGCGTAACCGTCGATATGCTTAATCTGCTTGCTGAGCGCTTAAATGCACGTTTTGATTTTCAGTTGTTTGATGATTTTGACACTATGCTGGCGCAACTGCAGCACAAACAACTGGATCTTATTGCCAACGTGTCCGAGCGGGAAGAGCGGCACAGCTTTGCCCGTTTCAGCAATGAATTCTGGGTAACTCAGTGGGCTATTATCAGTGACAACCCGGCGGCAAATATGACCCGCACAGCCGATTTAAATGGCCGCCGGGTGGCTATTTACCAGGATTACCAGCTGGCAAGGCAGCTGCAGCAACTGTACCCGCAAATTGATGTGGTACCGGTGCGCAGTTTACGCGACGGTTTAGAACTGTTGCAAAACAATGATGTTAACTTTGTGCTGGACTCGGTTGAGGCTGCCAGCGAAATGGTGCGCCAGACCGGCTTTATAGGCCTGCGCGTACAGATTATTGATGACCTGCCACATTACCCGTCCTTAATTGCTGTGCGTGACGACTATAGCCCGCTGGTTGCCATGCTGAATAAGGGCCTGCGTAGTGTGAGTAAAGAGGAGCGGCAACAGCTGTACCAGAAGTGGTTTAGTTTTCAGATCACCCAGGGTGTTAACCGCCAGCAGTTGAATACACTGATGTGGCGCCTTGGCGGCGTGGTCGCGGTGCTACTGGTGTTTGTCGTGCTGTGGAATTTATCGTTACGGCGGGAGGTGACGCTAAGGCGCAAAGCGGAGCAGAAGATGCGCTTTATGGCCACCCACGATGATTTAACGCAACTGCCTAACCGCAGCCTGATCAAAGAGCGTATCGAGCAGGCGTTGCTGCAACATGCCCGGCACAACGAAATTCTGGCTTTGTTATTTATCGATCTGGACGGATTTAAAGACGTCAATGATGTCCATGGCCATGATGCCGGAGACGAGCTGCTGTTAAAACTGGCCGGCGTATTAAAAGAAGCAGTAAGAAAAAGCGATACCGTAGCCCGCTTCGGCGGAGATGAATTTGTGGTGCTGTTGACCGGCTTATTAGGCCGGGATGATGCTGCGATAGTGGCCGAGAAAATACTGCAGCAACTGAGCAAACCTATCGTATTGTCAGTTGGCGAGGTGCAGGTAGGCGCCAGTATCGGTATAGCGGTGTACCCTTATGATGGTACCGATAGCGCTAAATTGCTCAAGGTTGCCGACAGCCTGATGTACCGTATTAAGCAGCAGGGCAAAAACCGCTATTGTTTTTCCAAGGCAGTGTTTTCATGAACGGGCAGTGACATTAGGCGTCAATTCTATATAATTAGCCGTCATTTTAGTACCGCTGATTAGCAAGGTAGAAGGAAGGTTTAATGCGTAGCCATTATTGCGGTTTATTGACCGCACAACATGTTGGGCAACAGGTATCTTTATGCGGCTGGGTTAACCGGCGTCGCGATCTGGGGGGC
>CAZEGA010000297.1:0-3747 GCA_964511675.1 uncultured Rheinheimera sp. | reverse complement strand
ATCCGGATACGCTCTGTCGTGCCGCCCGGGCTGGACAAGTAACTTAGCATAGGCCACAGCTCGGTAATTGTTAAGCCGGCCTCTTCCTCTGCTTCGCGCTGAGCCACCTGCTCCGGCGTTTCGCCCTGGCCAATCATGCCGGCAATCGCCTCCAGTAACCAGGGGCTGGGGCTGCTGGCGGCCGCGCCCAGCCGGAACTGTTCAATCAGTACCAGTTCATCGGTTATGGCATTGTACGGCAATACAACCACGGCATGGCCGCGCTCAAATATTTCACGCTGTATCGGCCCGCTCCAGCCGCCATTAAACAGCCGGTGGCGCAGGGTGTAGCGTTCCAGCCGGAAAAAACCCTGAAAAACCGTGGTTTGGTCGAGAATGTCCAGATCCTGAGGATTAAATGAAGGATACTGCAAAGCATTGAATTTCGTCATGACTGCACTCACATTCTGTTACACTCTTGCGCGTAACTTTACGGTTTAATGATTACCTAGTTTACCGTAACAGAGTATTATCTGTGCAGTTTCCTTTTATCTGGCCAGGATTGGTAGCAATGAAAAAAACCTTAATCAGCACTTTGTTAGTCTCGTCATTCGGATTGTTCAGCCTGCAGGCTTTTGCTGACAACCTGCAACAGGTGTATCAGTTAGCCACGCAAAAAGACCCTACGGTACTGCGCGCAGCCGCTTCGCGTGATTCAGCCGCAGCCGCCATAGATATTTCACGGGCGAATTTGTTACCCAGCATTACCGCAACTGCGGGCTTTAGCCGCCGCGACAACCAGGGCTATCAGTTCGATGCACCCAACACCACCAGTGCCGGAGTAACGCTGAGTCAGTCAATATTTAACTGGGGCCACTGGGGCCGCCTGTCGCGCGCCGAAAAAGTCGCGTTGCAGGCTCAGACGGCCTACGATGCCGAAGTACAGAACCTGATTGTACGTACAACACAGGCTTACTTTGACATGCTAAGAGCCACTGACGACCTGGGGTTTGCCGGTGCCGAGAAACGCTCGATCGAGCGCCAGCTGGAGCAAACCAAACAACGCTTTAAAGTGGGTTTAACCGCGATTACCGATGTGCATGAAGCACAGGCACAGTACGACAGCGCTTTGGCGCGTGAAATCATGGCGCAGAATGCGCTGGAAAACGCGCGTGAGTTTTTACGTGAAATTACCGGCCAGTACCATGAGCAGCTGGCCCAACTGAATACAGACAAATTTGCCCCTGGCACGCCCAGCCCGGCCGCAGTGCAGGATTGGGTCAGCCAGGCTCAGGACAGCAACCTGGTATTAAAAAGCCAGCGCATCCTGTTAGAAATTGCCGATCAGGATATTGAGCTGGCCAAAGCCGGCCATTACCCGACGCTGGGGCTGTCGGCTGAGTTAGGCACAGGTAAAACCTCAGGCCAGGCCCGCAATGAAAGCAGCAGTGTCGGCGTTAATTTATCGGTGCCGATTTACAGCGGTGGCGGCACCACGGCGGCAGTGGCTGTGGCCCGCTCCAACTATGTTGAAGTCAGCCAGACGGTGGAGCTGAATCACCGTGCTGTCGTGCGTCAGGTTCGCAATGCCTTTAATGGGGTTAATGCGCAAATATCCTCGGTCCGGGCGTTAGAGCAGGCGGTGATCTCGGCAGAAAGCGCGCTGAATGCCACTGAAGCCGGTTTTGACGTGGGCACCCGTACTATTGTTGACGTCCTGCTAAGCACCCGTAACCTGTTCGATGCCCGCCGTAACCTGTCGGTGGCACGTTACAATTACATTCTGGCGATGCTGCAACTGAAACAGGCGGCCGGTAACCTGTCTGAGCAGGACCTGATGGGTATTAACCAGGCACTGACAAACTAAATCGGCTATTTCCGCTCAGCAGGTTCACCGCAACCGCGGTGAACCTCTTACCAGTTTTCACTATCCCCTGCGCTATTTTTCGCTACAATAGCGCATCGTTGTATGCTGAGGGTTTCGCGTGGTTCAGGCTCCACAGTTTAGCTGGCGTTTTTTATTACCGCAGTATTGGCTGTTGTGGCTCGGTGCTGCCTTATTGTGGCTGATCAGCTGGTTGCCCTATCCGGTATTAATGTGGCTGGGGCAGAGCCTTGGCCGCTTACTGTATAAGCTGCTGAAGTCACGCAGTAAAGTTGCCCGGCGCAATCTGCAGCTGTGCTTTCCGGACATGGACGCCGCCGAACGTGAACAACTGGTCAGACGCAATTTTGACGAGACCGGCAAAGCCCTGTTTGATACCGTCATCGGCTGGTGGTGGCCCGACTGGCGCATCCGCAAGCTGGCCCGTTTTGACGGTTACCAGCATATTCAGGCTGCCCGGGCCGAAGGCAAGGGTGTGCTGCTGCTGGCAGCGCATTTTCTGCACCTGGAAGCCGCCGGGCGGGCGTTTGGCTTAACCCACCCCAGTGTGGGTTTTTACCGGCCACACAACAACCCGCTAATGGATTACCTGCAGTACCACGGCCGCAGCCGGGCCAACAAATATATGATTGGCAAACGCGATGTTAAAGGGCTTATCGCGGCGCTGAACCAGGGTGAAGTCTGTTTTTACCTGCCGGATCAGGACTATGGCCGCAACCGCAGCGAATTTGTACCTTTTTTTGCCGTACCTGACGCGGCCACCACCACCGGCACCCTGTTGTTTGCCAATGCCGCTAACTGTAAAGTCATCCCGGTGATCACCAACCGCTTACCCGGCAATAAAGGCTACCAGGTTGAGGCGCTGCCTGCACTGGAGCCGTTTCCGACCGGTGATAACAAGGCTGACGTCACCCGGGTGAACCAATGGGTAGAGCAGGCCGTTTTACGCCAGCCGGAGCAATATATGTGGTTGCACCGGCGTTTTAAAACCCGGCCCGATGCATCGGCGCCGTCGTTATATAAAGGAGCTTAGGCATGTGGTTCTGGGTCCGCAGTACGGTAATATTACTGGTATTTGGCAGCCTGGCTTATCTGTTAATCACCCGGCCGGACTTTCTGCTCGGCAAAGATACGGCTAATCAGGCGGCGGAAAGTTTCAGCGAATTTTATAGCAAGATCCGCGGCTCTCTTGCCGATGGTGCCCGCGAATTATCTGAGTTCCGGATTGCCCTGCCCGATACCAGCGACAAACTGACCAGCCAGTTGCTGCAACGCGCCAAGGTGACGGTGCCGGGCCATGAAAACTGGCGCGGCCAGATCACGGGCCGGCGTTTTCGCGAAGGTGATACGGTAAAAACCAAGCTGACGGAATATTCCCGGGCCGAAGGGCTGGAGTTGTACTGGACACTGCCACGGGACTACGTGATCAAGCAGTATTTTCAGACCGATACCACGCTGATTGAAACCATTCACGAGGTGGCCGTGGCGATAGCACCGGATTTTGCCTCACCGGTGCTGGCGTATTACTGCCCGCGCGAGCGGGCTGCGGTCATTACCGATAAAGCCAACACTCACTTACTGGAACACTGCATGTTAGCCAGTACGCCCGTTGCTGACACCAAGTAAGCCGGTCAGGAAAATAACTGCCGCCATACCCGTTCTACCACCACCTTTGCCTGCTGCAGCTCGTCCGCTGCCGGCAAGCTGGCCGGGGCCAGTGTCTGGCGGTGGCCGGCACCGCGCAGCAGCTGATAAGCCTGCTGCAACCGGCTGACATCGCCGCTGTCGAGTAACCCCGCCTGTGCTGCCGCATCCAGAATACGGATATTGTCACTGTAGCGGTACAGCAGCGGGTACCGCGCGCCATAAGCCAGTACCAGATA
>CAZEGA010000296.1:0-3765 GCA_964511675.1 uncultured Rheinheimera sp. | reverse complement strand
ATAGCTAAGCACAACGTCCGGGTTCAGAATATGCTGCGGATCTAACAGCTTTTTAATCCGCCACATCAGTTGGTACGCTTCGCTGCCCCACTCCAGCTCAACAAAAGGTGCCATATTACGGCCGGTACCGTGTTCGGCTTTCAGCGAGCCGCCAAACTCCACCGCCACCAGCTGCGCCACGTCCTGCATAAAGGCATCGTAACGGGCTACCTGCGCTTTATCATCAAAGCTCTGGGTAAATACAAAATGCAGGTTACCTTGCAGCGCGTGGCCAAAAATAATGGCTTCGTCGTAGTAGTACTTATCAAACAACTGTTGCAGACGTGATACCCCCTCGGCCAGTTGTTCCAGCGGAAAGGTCACATCTTCAATAATGACGGTAGTGCCGGTTTTACGTACTGCCCCCACAGCAGGAAAGGTGCCTTTACGTATCGCCCACAGCTGGTTATACACGAGCGCGTCAGTGCTGAAATCAACCTGTTGCTCCAGCTCGAAGCTGTGCAAAGTATCACGTACCTGCGCCAGCTGTTGCTGCAACAAGCTGGCATTGACAGCGGTACTTTCTATTAATAACGCACAGGCGTTATCGGACAGCCCCTTTACCCAGTCCGGCAGTCCACTTTTATGCTCCACCGAGCGTAAACTGCGCCGATCCAGCAATTCTACTGCTGATACCGGCTGGTTTTTCAGTACCGTTACCGCACGGCAGCAACTCTCTGTCGTCGGGAATACCAGCAAGCTACTTGCCCGGTACGGATAATCCGGCACGGTGTTATAGGTCACCGCGCTGATAAAACCCAGGCAGCCTTCGGAGCCGACCATTAAATGAGTAAGGATATCGATAGGATCAGTAAATTCAGTTAACGCATTAAGCGAAAAGCCGGTGGTGTTTTTTAAGCGGTATTTATGGCGGATTTTGCCACAGAGTTCGTTATTCGCCCGGGTTTGTTCGCCTAGCAATGCCAGCTCTGCCAGTAGTGCAGCATGGCTTTGCCGGAAAGCGGCCACACTTTGCGCATCTTCGGTATCCAGCACCGTGCCATCAAACAATACCAGCCGCATTGCTGCCAACGTATTAAAGCTGTTATGTGCGGTACCACAGCACATACCGCTGGCGTTATTTGCTACTATGCCGCCGATTTTGCAGCTGTTAATCGACGCCGGATCGGGGCCGATTTTACGCTGAAATTTTGTCAGTACTGTATTGGCCTGGGCACCAATGACGCCCGGCTGCAGCCGGATTTGCTCACCTAAACCGCGCACTTCACGCTGCTGCCAGTTCTCGCCCAGTACCAGCAGCACCGAGTCGGTCACCGCCTGGCCGGATAAACTGGTACCGGCAGCACGAAAGGTCAGTGCCACCTGGTACTGATTAGCCAGTTTCAGCAGCGTTATAATTTCCGTTTCGCTTTCTACCCGCAATACCAGCTTAGGCACTAAGCGATAAAAACTGGCATCGGTGCCAAAGGCCAGCGTCGCTATTGGATCGTCAAAATAGCGCTCTGCCGGAATAAGCTGTTTAACGGCCTGAATAAACTGCGGCGGCATGCAAACCTCGGCGGTGAAACACGTTATTAAGGTTACCCAATAATACGGTATTAGCAGACAGCCTGGTATAATTTTTTTACTTCACTCGCAATAAAGTGAATAAATTATTCGTTAATTATACTGAGAACCTTGCCATACTCTGCCAGAAACTCTGCCGCGACATTTTGATACCAGCCGTAACCGCGCTGGCGTTCCAGCGATAGCTGGCTGACGTCGCGGTAAGTCTGGCCGTCGCGGTCAAAAAATACCGGCTTGCCGGTTGTAAGATCGTAAAACCGGGCCCAGACCACGCTGCCGGGGCTGTCAATCAGCAATAACCGGCCGCTGTCATCGCGGTAGTGGGCTTTATCACTGATTTGCTGTTGTCTGAGCCAGCTGGCTGCATCAGCCAGGCTTTGCGCTACGCCGGGGTAATCTGGCGCATAACGCAGCAGCAACTGCAGCAATTTTGCACTTTCGCTGCTGACCAGTGAAGCCTGTTCAAACTTGCGCGCCGCTACCGGCTGGCCGGTTAGCGGATGCTGCTGGGCACCCCATACCGTGCGCTGGCCATTAACCACTACCTGATTAGCCAGTAACCAGTCTACCGCACGGTAAAAAGCCGCTGCAGCATCAGCTTTGGTGCTGTCAGCCAGCATGGCAAAGCGCTTATCGTGCGCTACCTGCCACAGTAACGCCATCAGTTGATACATGGCATTATCGTTCAGCGTAACCGCATCATGGTAGCCACCGCGTAGCGGGTACGACTGGGGAAAACCCCCGTTCGGATACTGCGCCTTAAGCACCAGCGCTACGCCGTGCTCTATTGCCCGGACTATACGGTGTTGCAGCTGCGGCGCGGCTTTGGGATAAAAATCGGCCAGCCAGTGCAGTTGAGTGCTGGTCGCATCGTTGTCAAAGGTAGGCACGTAATCAGGTTCAGAACCATACTGCTGCGCCTGCTGCCGTGCGGTACGCATATCAGTGCGCTTGCTCCAGCCACCGGAAGGGGTCTGAAAACTCAGCACCGCCCCGGCTTCAGCCACATTATTAATGCCGGTTAAACCAAACGTATTATGCTTTGTTGCGGCAATTAACGGCCTGCCCTGTTGCTCCGCAGCCAGGGCGGCGGCATCCTGCTTAAGCAACAGCGCAGACTCAGCCAGATATTGCTGCCACTGTGCCGGCAGTGGCTGCCCCTGCCAGTAGCTGGCTGTCGCTGCCAGCGGCAATAGTAACAGGCTGAACAGCAACAGCAGGCGCATCAGAACAGAAAGTCCGTCGACAGAAAGTGCGAGCTGCGTGCCCTGACCATCTGTTTGACAAAATCGACATCGCCATCCTGATATTTTGCTGCCACCAGCGTTGGCGTTGAGAACTGGCGCAGGGCATCCACCACCGACAGCGTGCCTTCGGCTGAATCTTTACGACCGTTAAACGGAAAGCTGTCCGGCCCGCGCTGACACTGGCTGTTAATGTTGATACGGCCAACCTGATTGGCAAAAATATCCACCAGTTCGCCTACCTGCTGTGCATTGCTGCCGAAAATACTCAGCTGCTGGCCAAAGTTGGAATTCACCACATAGTCAATCACTTCGCTAACATCATCAAACGGCACTACCGGTACCAGCGGGCCGAACTGTTCTTCGCTATACAACCGCATCGTACTGCTGACCGGATACAGCAATGCCGGGGTAAACAGCGATGCTACGGTTTCACCGCCACCGGGGTTTTGCAGCTTAGCACCTTTAGTCAGTGCATCCTGCAGCAAGTCCGTTAAAAATGCGGTTTTACCCGGCTCCGGCAGTGGTGTTATTGCCACGCCAGGCTGCCACGGCATTCCCAGTTGCAGGCCATTAATTTCAGCACTAAGCCGCCCGACAAAGTCATCGGCAATACTGCGCTGCACAAACAGAATTTTCAGCGCGGTACAGCGCTGGCCGTTAAATGACAGGCTACCGGCCAGGCACTCTTTTACCGTACGCGCCAGATCGGCATCGCTCAGATTGCCCGCCTGGTGTTCACGCGCCAGCTCCTGCATTTGCGCGCGGTACAGGTTGCGCAAGGTGTCGTCGCTGGTGCGAACCGAGGCTGCTGTGTTGCCGCGCAACAAGCTGGGCAGCAGTACGGCCAGGCTCAACAAGAGCAGGCCCAAAGCTCCCAGCCACAGTGGGTACAAGCTGCTCATGGGTGTGCATCCTTATCCGCAGCGTCTGTCGCATCCGTGCCCTGCGCCAG
>CAZEGA010000295.1:0-3807 GCA_964511675.1 uncultured Rheinheimera sp. | reverse complement strand
CCTCGCGCAGTTACCAGACCTCGGTTGAAGTGATGGGCCGGGTATCCAGTATGCAGCAGAGCGTGCTGCGCCTTGGCCAGTAAAGGAGCACAATAATGAGCACAATCAGTGGTTTTGGCGCAGTGTACACCGGCAGTAACAATGCTGCGGTGAGTAAAAATGGTGCGCCAACGGCCGAAGGCTTGTCCACCATGTTTCTGGAGTTACTGGTGGCCCAGATCAGCCACCAGAACCCGCTGGACCCGATGGATGGCACCCAGTATGTCAGCCAGCTGGCCGAGTTTGCCAATGTCGAAAGCCTGCAAAGCCTGAAAATCGACTCCGGCAAAAACCTGGCATTGCAGGCCAGCCAGCAGGCGCTGCAGGCGACTGCCCTGATTGGCAAGTATGTTGATGTGGCCGCAGACACCATAGTGCTGGAACAGCCTGCGCAGATTAAAGGGGCGTTAAACCTGGGGGTAGAGGCCGACAGTATCGAACTGCGCTTATACGATGCCCAGGGCCAATTAATGCAGCAGCAAAACCTGCCATACAGCGGCGTGGGTACTTTGCGCTTTGCCTTTGAGCAACAGGCCGCCGGTGGTTATTACGTGCAGGCCGATGCCTATATTAACGGCCAGCCACGTCCGCTGACGACCCTGCTCAGCGGTGAAGTAGAGCGGGTGTCGGTAGGTAACAGTAAAGACGACATTATTCTGCAGGTAAACGGGTTAGGTAATCACGCGCTGCTGGACACTAACCAGCTGGCATTTGGCGGCAACAGTTAAGGGAACCTTATTATGTCTATGTTTAATATTGGCCTGAGCGGGCTGAAAACCACACAAACAGCGCTGGAAGTGACCAGTAATAATATTGCCAACTCGGCTACCGCCGGTTTTAAAAGCGGCAGTGCCGAGTTTGCTGCCGTATACAATAATGGCCAGCGCGGTGGTGTAGGCGTCAGTGATATTAAAGAAAACTTTGCCCGCGAAGGCAATGTGGTCAGCACCGGCTCGGCGCTGGATCTGGCCATTACCGGCAAAGGCTTTTTTGTCATCTCTGAAAACGGCCGTATGGCCTATACCCAGGCCGGCCAGTTCGGGTTGGATAAAGATCAGTATATCGTCAATACCAGCGGCAACCGGTTGCAGGGGTATGGTATAGATGCCAACGGCAATCTGGTGCCGGGTATCCTGACCGATCTGAAAATTGAAGCCCAGAATATTCCGGCCAAAGCGACTGAAACAGTAGAGTTTTCACTGAATTTAAGTGCGGGCAGTAATACGATTGCCTATCCTGAAGCGCCGTTCACGGTGTCGAATAAACCCTTTGATCCAAAAGATGGTTCACATTATAACTTTTCGCAGTCAACCGAGATTTTTGATTCACTGGGGAATAGCCATACTCTGACCCAGTATTTTAATAATGCGGGTGACAATGTCTGGAACGTTACTTATTTTATTGATGGTAAACCACTGAGTGCCGGTGAGATTAACGGGCCGGGCGCGACAGTGGTAGATTCAATCCAGACCAACGTGCTTGATGATGGCGGCGTTCTTATGGAAGCTGGCGTTATTCAGATGACGTTTACTGTAAATGGTCAGCTGCAGCCTTTAGATCCCGCATTTGATCCTACAGATTTGAATCCGGAAGATGATAACCGGGACGACCCCTACCATCAGCGTGAGATTATCCTGAGTTTTCCAGTAGTTGGCAACTCAGGTATAGCAGATGCTATGAGTGTGAAAGTTGATCTGGTAAAAACCACCCAGTTTGGCAGCGGCTTTAGCATGTATCAAAACCAGGCCGATGGTTATACCTCAGGTGAGTTCGCCGGAGTAGCGGTAGCCGAGAGCGGCGAAGTGTTTGCCACCTTTACCAATGGCGCTACCAAATTGCAGGGCCAGGTGGTGCTGGCTAATTTTGCCAATGTCAATGGCCTGGAAACCGGTAATAAAACCGTCTGGTATGCCACTAACGAGTCTGGTGCGGCACTGTATGGCACACCGGATTCCGGCAACCTGGGAGCTCTGCTGTCAGGCGCCTATATTGGCTCGAATGTCGATATCAGTGAGCAACTGGTAGACCTGATGGCGTTTCAGCAAAATTACCAGGCCAATGCCAAAACCATCAGCACTGCTGATCAGATGATGCAAGTGTTGTTTAACGCGACCTAAGGGCCAGGGCGATGGAAAGGTTAATTTACACAGCCGTATCCGGCGCGGAGCTAAACCAGACCGCGCTGCGCGTTAGTGCCAACAACCTGGCTAACGTAAATACGCCGGGTTTTAAGGCGGATATTGAGCAGGCGCAGGCGATGATGCTTGCCGGTGACGGTTTTCGTACCCGCTATCAGGCGCAGTTAATGCCGGTGTTCACTAACCTGGCCAATGGCCCGGTACAGCAAACCGGCCGCGACCTGGACATAGTACTGAGCGACGGCGGCTTTCTGGCCGTGGCCGATGCTAACGGTAATGAGGCCTACACCCGTGCCGGTAACCTGCAGGTAGCGGCGGATGGACGTCTGCTGGTGAATGGTTATGCGGTGCAGGGGGAGCAGGGCGATATCGTGCTGCCGGAATTTGGCGATATTGATATAGGTGCCGACGGTACTATCAACCTGCTGCCGGTAGGTGGCGGTGTTATCGCGCAGGAAGGCCGGCTGAAAATGGTCAGTACCGGTGACGACACCCTGGTCAAGGGGCTGGATGGTTTGTTAAGGCCGCAGGCGCAGGAGCAGTTAGCGCAGGATCTGGCTATTACGCTGCGCACCGGCGTACTGGAAGGCGCTAACGTCAACGCGGTGGAAGAAATGGTTAACACCATGAATATCAGCCGCAAGTTTGAAATGAACATCCGCATGATGAAAACCGCTGACGAGCTGGCCGTAGCCGGTAACAAGCTGATCAGCGGCAACAGCTAACAGGAGCCGTACAATGAATTCTGCCTTATGGGTCAGCAAAACCGGTTTAGCCGCGCAGGATATGCGCATGACCACCATTTCCAACAACCTGGCTAACGTCAGTACGGCCGGCTTTAAAAAAGACCGCGTTGTGTTTGAAGACCTGTTTTACCAGGTGCAGCGCCAGCCCGGCACCCAGGCCGACGAGCTGAACCAGGTGCCGTCGGGTATCCAGGTCGGTACCGGTGTACGCGTTAACGGCACGCAGAAAATTTTTACCGAAGGCAGCTTTGAAACCAGCAGCAACCCGCTGGATATCGCTATTGCCGGCCAGGGTTTTTTCCAGATTGAGAACCCGGACGGCGAGATCCTGTACAGCCGTAACGGCCAGTTTCAGTTAAATGCCGACTCGCTGATGGTGAATGGCAATGGCTTACCTTTATTGCAAAACATTGCCGTGCCGGACAATGCCACCAAAATCACCATAGGCCGTGACGGCACGGTAACCGCGGTGCTGGCCGGCCAGATAGAGCCGGTGGAACTGGGGCAGATTTTAACGGTAAGTTTTGTGAACCCGGCCGGGCTGGAAGCCCTGGGCGGCAACTTGTTCCGGGCTACCGCCGCCTCCGGCGAGCCGGTTGAAGGCGTGCCGGGCGAAGAGGCACGGGGAGCCCTGCAGCAATATACTATCGAAGGCTCTAACGTCAGCGTGGTGGATGAAATGGTCAGCATGATCGCCGTGCAGCGCGCCTACGAAATGAACGCCAAAGTAGTGTCGGCAGCAGACGAAATGCTGCGCTTTATTAACCAGAGCCTGTAACAGATGAAAGCCTGGATAAGTGTGCTGCTGGGCCTGTTACTGGCAGGCTGTGCCAGCCCGTCGGTGCCGCTGCGTGATGCAGACTGGGAACAGGTGGCAGCCGGGC
>CAZEGA010000294.1:0-3875 GCA_964511675.1 uncultured Rheinheimera sp. | reverse complement strand
GCTTAAGTGAGCGGCATTAGCCAAAGGCGGGTTTTTAATACCACAAGCTAACTTAGCCGGCGGGTTTAAGGTGGCTGCGTAAAAAACTGTCCATCGCCTGAAAGGTTTGCAGCCGGTGGCTGTTGGTACTGAGGTAATGATCACCGTCTTCCAGCTCGATATATTCCACTGCTTTTTTCTTATTTCTCAAAGCCCTGAACATAGCGGTGCTTTGTTTAACCGGTACCGAGCGATCTTTGGTACCGTGTATTAACAGCACCGGCACCTGTATTTTGTCGGCGTGGGTAAGCGGCGAGCGTTGCTCCAGCAGGCGGAAGTTGTCGCCAATTTGTTTTTTCACAATTTCGTAATTGGTAAAGCGGCGGTGCGATTTGACCAGATCTTCGACATCGGTTACGCCGGCAAAACTGACTACGCACTGGTACAGCTCTGGGGTTCTTACCGCGCCCATCAGCGCCGCATAGCCGCCATAGCTGGCACCGACTATACAGATCCGGCCGCTATCGGCTATGCCCTGGGCAATTAACCAGCGGGTGCCGTCTTCCACGTCGTCTTGCATTTGCAGGCCCCAGCCCTGCAGGCCCATTTGCATAAAGTCGAAACCGTAACCGTACGAGCCGCGGAAATTCATTTGCAGCACGGCATAGCCACGGTTGGCAAAAAACTGGGTCCAGTAGTCAAAGCCATCGTCATCGAATGAAATAGGCCCACCGTGCGGAAAAATAACCGTAGGCAATTTACCCTGGGTGTAGCCTTTGGGCGTGGTCAGATAGCCTTCTATCGTCAGACCATCCCGCGCCTGGTACTGGATCTTTTGTTTGGCCACCATCAGCTGTGGGTCCAGCTGGCCAAATTTAGGCAGTAAAAACTGCAGGGCTTTGGCTTTGCGATCGCCGAAAAAATAAGCCCCGGCATGGGTTTCGCTGCTGGACAGCACAATATAGCGGTTCTGATCGTGGCTCATGCTGACAATCTGGTTGTCGGCATCCGGCAGGGCTTTATCTACCGCCTGCTGAAAGGCCTGATACTTGTTGTCGACATAGTCTTCACCGATAGCAATAATTTTGTTGTCCTGCCAGGAGTAAGACACATCTGCCGGCACGTCATAGTTTGGATCAGCCTTTACCAGTTCCAGCTGCGGCTTGTCTTGCGCCAAATCGGCCCTGAATATCGCTTTTCTGCCGTCATGGTAGGCTGACACATACAGCAGGTTGGGATCGGCATCAAAACCTATTGGCCAGACGGCGTCTTCAGAGAAGGCTTCAAACTGCCACAGCAGACGGAAGTCGTTACTTTTCAGGTTTTTCTCTTTGATCTGAAACTGCGCATCGTCGCGGAAAATAGCAATCCGCGGCTGGTGCTGCCGGTCTGCCACCCAGTCAATCAGGTTTTCCCGCGAGTGGGCAATAATTTCAGACATCTCGCCGTTAAGGTTAATTTTAACCACACTGGTGCCCAGGCCGTAATTAAAGCCGTCTAACGCCAGTAAAAAGTTATGCTCGTCTTCGGGCATTAATGCCACGATATTGGACTGAAACTGCGGCGTGCGCACCAGCTTGCGCTGCAGCTGGCCACGAATAACACTGCGGTTTTTGCCGGTGTCAGTATCAATGACCACCAGCCGGGTTTCTGTTACCGGCGTACCGTTGCGGTGCGTAGCATAAGCCGCTTTCATCAGCAATTGCTTGTTGTTGGCCCAGATCAGCGAGTAAATGGTCAGCTCCCGGCTGTCGGCTTTTACCAGAAACTTCTGCTCACCGCTTTCCAGATTAAACAGCTTGACCAGCACCAGCTGTTCTTTGTCGGTGTCCAGGGTTTGGGTCATCGACAGCCGGGTGCCATCGGGCGACAGTTTGAGCATATCTACGGTGGGGGCACTGGCAAAGGCTTCAACCGGCAATTCTGTGGCATAAGGTGCGGCAGACAGCACGGCAGCCAGCGCCAGCGCACAGAAAGAGAAAAACTTCATATTAAATGTTCCTGTTTGCGTTATTTTTTTACAGCAGCAAAATAGCAAAGTGTTTGCAGGCTGGCAAAATAATTTACAGGTTTTTCCTGCCGGTTAAAGGTGAATATGTGCCGGTTGCGGTAAAAAAGGCAGCAACTGCTGTGCCCGCCAGCCTTGCAGGTATTCTGGCAGCGGTAACAAGGCCCGGTCCTGATCCGACACCCGCCAGCACCAGTTCAGGTACTCGTTCAGCTGCCGTTTAACCGAGATAAACTCTGCCGGTATGCCCAGCTCAGCCGAGGCCCGCTTAATCGCCTGCGATAACTGCTCTGCCGTTTCTTTGTAGCCGCTAAAGGCCTCCGGGTGGTAAAAGCGCTGCGGGCACTGCTGTTGCGGCAGCTCTTTTGCCACGGTAATTTTTTCTACCAGGGCTTTGGCATGGCGGCGCACTTCACGTGGCGGCATACCGGGAATATTCAGTAAACTCTCGGCAGTGGACGGGCGGCGTCTGGCCAGCTCCAGCAGCACAGCGTCTTTTATAACCAGCCCCAGGGCCAGATCTTTTTCTGTTGCGTACTGCTGGCGCCAGGCGGCCAGTTCGCGCAGTACCGCCAGCTCACGCGGGCTGAGCTGCCAGCTGTTTTTAATTTCCAGGTAGCGGTATTGCCATGGTAACTGCTGCAGCTTTCTGTTGTTAAGCTGCTCCCCTTCCTGTAATAGCAATGCCTGCTGCGCGGCAGTTAATTGCGCAGTGAGTTTTGCATACAGCGGGTACAGGTAGTGCACATCGTTAGCCGCGTACTGCAGCTGGGTATTACTCAGCGGCCGCGCCAGCCAGTCGGTACGGGATTCGCTTTTATCCAGTACCTGCCCGCTGAGCTGCTCTACCAGCCTGGCGTAGCCTACGCTGCTGCCCCAGCCGAGTAGCTCTGCTGCCAGCTGGGTATCAAATAACGGGCTGATCCGGCTGATGCCGACAGTGGCAAAGGCTTCCAGATCTTCGCTGCAGGAATGCAGCAGCTTGATACAGTCGGGCCGCAATAACAGCTGCTGCAACGGCTGCCAGTCGGAAATGGCCAGCGGATCTACCAGTACCAGGGTCTGGCCGTCGAACAACTGCACCAGGCCAAGTCTGGGGTACAGGGTGCTCTGGCGGATAAACTCGGTATCCAGCGCCAGTACACTGTTGGCAGCAACCTGCTGGCAATAGGCTGCCAGCGCCTCGTTGTCGGTTATTAACGGAACCATGTGTTACCTGTTATATGCTGTTAAAACAAAAGCCGGCGTTACTGCCGGCTTTTCGCTGCAAAATTTGTTAGCCGCGAAGTTCCCGCCGCAGAATTTTGCCTACATTGGTTTTCGGTAATTCAGTGCGGAATTCTACCAGTTTCGGTACTTTATAGCCCGTTAAATGTTGCCGGCAGTGCTGGATCACTTCCTGCTCGGTCAGGCTGGCATCTTTCTTCACAATAAACAGCTTCACGGCTTCGCCGGTGGCTTCATTCGGTACACCTACGGCGGCCACTTCCAGCACTTTATCGCTCATGGCAACCACTTCTTCAATTTCATTCGGGTATACATTAAAGCCTGATACCAGGATCATGTCTTTCTTGCGATCAACAATATAGAAGAAACCTTCTGCGTCCATACGGGCGATATCACCGGTATACAGCCAGCCGTCTTTCAGCACTTTGGCGGTTTCTTCCGGCCGGTTCAGGTAACCCAGCATCACCTGCGGGCCTTTGACAATCAGCTCACCGGCTTCGCCGGGCGCAACATCGTTACCGTCTTCATCAACCAGCCGCAGATCGGTAGACGGGGCAGGTAAACCGATACTGCCATTAAAACCTTTCAGATCATACGGGCTTACAGTAACCAGTGGGCAACACTCGGTTAGGCCATAACCTTCCATTAACCGGGTGCCGGT
>CAZEGA010000293.1:2740-3897 GCA_964511675.1 uncultured Rheinheimera sp. | reverse complement strand
CTATTTTTTCCGGTGGGGGTACCCGCCTTAGTTGCTATATCGGTATTTTGCAGGCGTTGCTGGATATGGGGTTTCAGTTCCGGCATCTGGTCGGTGTCTCCGGCGGCAGTATAGTGGCGGCTTTATATGCCTCAGGCTGGAGTTTGCCGGATATAAAAGCCCTGGCACTGCAAACTGATTTTAAGCAATTCTGGAGTTTTTCGTTTTCTTCGCTGCTCCGCAGTGGCGGTTTATGTAACGGCAATAAACTGGAAGCCTGGCTGGACAAGCAACTGCAGGGGGTCACGTTTGCTGAGTTACCCTATGATTTACATATACTGGCAACGGATATCAATGGTGGTGGACCTGTGGTGTTTAGCCGCAGCCAGACACCGCAACTTAAAGTCTCCAAAGCTGTGCGGTTTTCAATGTCGATCCCGTTATTTTTTTCATTTCAGGCGTTTGAGAACCATATTATGACCGACGGGGTGATTTTATCTGAGGATGCCCTGCACCATGACTGGTCGGGGGCCGGCTTGCCACTGATGTGTTTCCGTTTAAAAAGCGATGCAGAGGCCAAACCTGTACGGCCCGGCCGCTATTTTCCGCTGGCGTCTTATATCATCATGCTGATCAGAACGTTTATGAGTGCGGTATCCCGCGAATATGTGCATGCGGAATACTGGCACAACACTATAGTGGTGAATACCGGTAATGTCTCTTCCGTCGATTTTGCCATGACAACAGAGCAAAAACAGCAGCTGTTCGATATCGGCTATAACACGGCAAAGAATATAGTACCGCGTAAACTGGCTGATTTATTTCATCCGGACTGTAAGCAAGATGCAGGCTGACAGCCTGCATCAGAAATAAAGCAGCCACCGTGGGGGTGGCTTGCTCTGGTACTGCGTTTGGCTATACCTTGCCGCGGCGGATAATTTCCTGCGCCATTAAATCAGCGACGACGCTGGTCGGCTGGTTTTCGCTGTCAGCGCGGCGGAAAATATTCAGTAAAGTGTCGTAAATGGCCATGACTTTGGCAGTAGACTCCGGCGCTGAATAACCCTGTGGCCGCATTTCAAAAGCGACATTGATAATGCCACCGGCATTGATAACATAATCCGGTGCATACAGAATGCCTTTTTGCCGCAGGACTTCACCATGACGGGCTTCTTTTA
>CAZEGA010000293.1:0-2730 GCA_964511675.1 uncultured Rheinheimera sp. | reverse complement strand
TTTAACTGGTTATTGGCACAACCGGCCACGACACGGGCTTTCAACTGACCGATAGTATCGTCGTTAAGGGTGGCACCCAGGGCACAGGGGGCGTAAATATCGGCATCTGCTGCGTAGATGTCATTCAGGCCAACGGCAGTGGCACCAAACTGGGTTACCGCGCGTTGTACTGCATCCTGATTAATATCAGTGACAATCAGTTTTGCCCCTTCTTTATGCAGGTGTTCGCACAGGTAAAAACCGACGCTGCCCAGTCCCTGTACGGCGACGGTTTTGCCAGCCAGATTATCCGAGCCGAACTGGTGCAAGGCTGCCGCTTTAATACCACGGTAGGTACCTAAGGCGGTGAAAGGTGCCGGGTTGCCACTTTTACCTTCCAGGCCGGCGACAAAAGGCGTTTCTTTGTTGACGAGCATAATATCACCGGTGGTGATATTAACGTCTTCTGCACTGTAATAGCTGCCGGACAAGCGGTGTACCATGCGGCCAAAGGCCCGGAACAGGGCTTCTGACTTGATTGTTTTCGCATCGCCGATAATAACAGACTTACCACCACCGAGCGGTAAACCTGCCATCGCGTTTTTATAGGTCATGCCGCGTGACAAACGTAATACGTCGTTTAACGCTGCTTCATCTGAGACATAATCCCATAAGCGGCAGCCACCTACAGCAGGGCCAAGTGCAGTGCTGTGTACTGCAATAATGGCTTTTAAACCGGTTTCTGCATCGCTGCAGAACACTACTTGCTCATGATTATCGAATTCAGAATGATTAAATACCGCCACGACTGATTCTCCGTTTTAGGCCTGCAATGCAGCATGTGCTGCTGGATCTGAAAATACCGGTTCAGTACCGGCTTTTTGCGCGGCGCAATGTAACATTTCAGCCGTCGTTTCACCAGAAAGAAACAGAAAAAGGCTCTGGTCAGTCCAGTAAATTGTCGACAATCTATCGCAACACTTGATTGTTGAAACTGAGTCACCTAAAGTAGCGCCAAGTGTATTAGAGGAAGTCGCAGTATGAGTGAGCAGTTAACTCAGGAACAAATTGAGCAGGCCGAACAAGCCCAGGCGGAGTGGGTCAGAACCCAGTTTCAAAAAGCCAATGCATATCTGGCCAGTAAAGGCATATTGCCGGACAATGTCGCTGTGTCGGAAAGCCGTTACCTGCCGCCTTATTTCGCGGTCTGGAAGCTGAATACCAAAGATAAACAGGCATTCTGGGTGATCAGCGGTGATGTGCCGACTGACCATATTGCTTTTTCTGCCGCCGCTAATGCCAGGGAAGCCGTACGCGCCTTTTCATTGCATTGGCAGCTAAAAGCCCAGCAGATTATTGATGCCGGCGTCAGTGACAAAACGCAGCAGGATTTTGCGAATTTACTGATCCACCGGGCGCATAACCTGTACGAGATGTTTAATGCCGATGAATTATGGCAGCAGGGATCAGTAAGCTGATCGTAAGCTTTAGTGTACAATAACAGCAAACCACAGCAGGTGCGGTTTGCTGTTTTACGGTCAAGCCCTAAGCCACCTGCCGCCGCCGCTGGTTATCACTTATTACTCACTGAAGTACCAGTAAGCCTGGTTTATCAGGTTGGTCAGCAGCATCAGCCGCTGGGCAGAGCTGGTAAAGTGCCGGTTTTGCTGCGGGCTCAGCTCAGTGTTATCACATAACAGTTGCGCTGTGTTCAGCTCATTGGCTGGCAGGGTAATTTGATCACCATTGATAAACAGCAGAATATCGCTATCAGCATTGTGCTGGAAGTAACAACAGCGCAGGCCGCCGGTACGGCTTAATACCGAACCTTCATCAAGATATTCACCAATTTCATCGGCAGCGTAATGCGGGTCCGGCTCGTTTAAGTCCAGCTCATGTTTGGCCCGGGTAATTAAGCTGCCAAACCAGTGCGGCAGTTGCTGGCTGTCGGTAACCAGCTGCAGCAACAGCTGCTGCACCTTGTTAAGGTCTGCATCGTTGATCCGGCCGACTGAGCCGGCAGCGGGGCGGCCGGCATCGGTAAAACGGGCACCGTTGATATCATGCTCAAGCAGGTAATCGGCCAGCCCGGTCAGCAGATCTTTTTGCGCCGGTGCCCGAAAGCCTACCGAGTAGTTCAGGATGTTTTCAATACTGATGCCGTCATGCGGGCAACCCGGCGGAATATATAAAATATCGCCCGGCTCGGTAATCACATCAATACAGGCCGTAAACGGGCTTACCTGCAGCAAGCGGGGGTGCGGGCACAGCTGTTGCAGGCTGTTGTCCGGCATACCCACGCGCCAGTGGCGCTTGCCTTCGCCTTGAATAATAAACACATCGTACTGATCCAGATGCGGGCCGACACCGCCGCCGGGTGCAGAGAAGCTGACCATCAGATCGTCAATACGCCAGTTCGGAATAAAACGGAACGGGTCCAGCAATTTGGCCGCGTCCGGATGCCAGTGATCAACCGCCTGCACCAGCAGGGTCCAGCCTTTGTCACCAAACTCAGAGAAGTCAGTAAACGGACCGGTTTGCATATCCCATTGCTGGTTATGGCAACTGACAATACGTGACTCAATTTCTTCTTCCAGCGCCAGGCCGGCCAGCTCATCAGCTGTTAATGGGTCGGCAAACTGCTTAAAACCGGCTTTAATCAGCAATGGTTTTTTCTGCCAGTATTCATTAAGAAAGTCTGTGACGCTAAGCTCACCCAAGTGCAGTTGGTACATTTGTTATTCCTGAGAA
>CAZEGA010000292.1:3375-3898 GCA_964511675.1 uncultured Rheinheimera sp. | reverse complement strand
GTTGGCGTCAAATGCCGTCTGTGTGGAGTCATAGGCCTCTTTGGCTTTTTTCGCCGCACTGTGGGTAACATTGGCAGCCAGATGCCAGTTAGCAGCGTCATAACGCAGGCCCAGTACCGCAGACGCCGGGTTAATGCTGCGCAGCGGGTCGCCGTTTTGCTTATCCCCTTCGCTCCGGGAGTAAGCTAAACGCGAACTTAACGCACGGCTAATGCGCCAGGCCGCTTCTACTTCAACACCTATGACGTCGGCTGCGCCGGTATTGGCCATAGTGCTGTACTGGTTACCGTGCGACTCGGTACAGACGCCGCGACTGCAGCTTTCATACACTACATCCGGGTTCTGAATACGGACCACGGTGTCGATCATATCGCTGTACTGATCTTTAAATACCGCAACGCCCAGCAACAGGTTGTCAGTCTGGTAGCGGTAGCCGGCTTCCAGGTTCAGGCTGCGCTCGGCCTGTAAATCCGGGTTGGCGACACTGCCCCATAAATCATTAACCACTTCGCCGGTGTCTTTC
>CAZEGA010000292.1:0-3365 GCA_964511675.1 uncultured Rheinheimera sp. | reverse complement strand
GTGCGGCTGATCAGCGACGTAGGCGCATACATTTCTGTAACGGTCGGCGCCCGGAAACCACGGCCAGTCTGCGCCCATAGCTGATGTGCCTGCGTCAGCTGATAGGTCAGATTGCTTTGCCAGGTAAAGGAGGAAAAATCGACATCGCCTACGGTCTGCGTATTGTCGCTGAACTGGTCATCAAACTGCGGGCTGTATTTTAACGCATCAGCCCGGGCGCCAATACGCAGCGTCCAGCGCGGGGTAAACTTAATCACATCGCGGGCATACAGGCTAAGCGCGGTAACATCGGTTTTCGGCACCAGATCCGGGTCTATCTCCGGCGGGCTGGCCAGCTCGCCGGTCTGGCCAATATAACGGCGGTCGATGGCAGAATATTCCACGCTGCGCCGTTCAAACGCGCCGCCATACAGCCATTGCTGGTGCAGATTGGCGCTGAGCAGCTCTTTATCCAGCGCCAGCGCCAGTTTCAGCTGTTGCTGCTTAAAATCACGGTCTTCACTGCGCAGGCAGGGTGACACTTCGCCATTGACGGCGCCGCTACAGCCGGTCGTCAACATAGTTGTTAAACCATGGGTGTAGTTAGACTGATAATCAACAGTGGCATTCACGCTGTCGGCCCAGGCCTGGGCGGCCAGCCATTCATACTGCAGACCAATGCGCTTGCGCTCAATTTCATCATCGCCATGGCGGGATAAATAGGTGTTATCCAGCCGGGAGCGGTTATCCAGCTCGCTGTCCTGTTTAAAGTATTCACCGGTCCAGCCCAGACGCTGGGTAACACTCAGCTGATATTGCAGCTTGGCCAGAATATTATTGCTGCTGTAATCGAACGGGTCGGCAATAGTACGGCCGGCACCGGGAATATCTTCGCCAGAACGGGCGGTTTTGCTTTCACTGCCATCACGGCGGGTATATACCAGTAACGACTCCAGCTTGCCGCTGCGGTTGGCCAGGGTAGCACTGAACCGGGTTTCGTCATTCATGCCGCTAAAGCCGGCCGACAAACCAAGATGGCTGTCATCTCCTTCAGCGTTAAGGTAATCGGCCGGATCTTTGGTCACAAAAATAACCGCACCCGCTAAAGCGCCGCTGCCGGCCGCTATCGCATCGGCGCCTTTGATAATTTCCACCTGTTTTAACGCATCAATATCCACACCACCCCTGGCGGAGCGGAAAAACTCATAAGCCGCATAGCTGGAGGGGTCCATGGTTTCGCCCAGTGATAAACCATCCACTGTAATAGCCACCCTGTCGCCATCCAAGCCACGGATATTAAAACCATTGCTGCCAAAGCGGCCCATATCAGTGGTGGTAACACCGGGGACAAAGCGCACCACATCGGCAATATTCTGCGCCTGCTGCTGTTGCAGCGCTGCCGCACTGACCTGCTCGGCCTGCTTGCTGTTAGCCTGGCCCGGTGCCGGGGCCTGCGCCGTTACCGATACGGTATCCAGCTCTGGGGCTGGCGTATCGGCCTGCGCGGGTGTGGCAATGGCACTGTTGATGGCCAGCGCCAGTAAAGTGTACTGCATAGACATGTTATTCTTCTCCTGAAACCGGTGTTAATCTGGCTTAACGGTGCGGGCAATCTGCTGATCCAAGCGGGCGGCAAATTCCGCTACGTATTCGTCATAACTCAGCTTGCCGTCAGCATTGCTATCCACTGCCGCAAACTGCGCCGCGCGGCCCTGCTCATATTCTGCCCGGCTTACTACGCCATCGTTATTGCTGTCGTACATGGCCAGCATGCCCTCTACCGAGTGCGTAGTAGGCATTTGCAGCAAACGTTCCCGGCGCGGCTGTTGCGCACGCTGGGGCTGTTGCTGGCGCGTTTGTTCTGAGCGGGTATCTTCAGAGCGCGGTTGCGGTTTAGGATCGGCGGCAGATAACACGCCGTCGTTGTTGGTATCCATACGTGCAAATGCCAGCTCGCCGGAGCGGTTAAACTCAGCACGGCTGATATAACCGTCTTCATCTTTATCCAGTGCATTAAACCGTACATGGGTCTGGCGCAAATGGCCGGCCCGCTCTGTTGCAAGTTGCTGTTGCTGTTCAGTGCTAAGCTGCACGCTATTTACGTTGCTGCTGCAGCCAGCCAGATAGGCGCTGCTCAGCGCCAGAAACAAGGTGGTATATAAGTGATGTTTGTTCATTTGCTCTCTCTTATTCAGTGACTTCCAGCACAACGCTGTAGGTGTAGCTGTAAGTGGGTACGGTGGCAGTTGCAGGGGCGGCAGTGCGATAGCGGCTAACCAGCAGATAAGTGCCCGCCTGTTGTGGCTGGAAACTGATAATACCGGCACTGTCGCTGGTTAACGGGTGGGTCACTTTTTCATCGTCAGCCCCGCGGGTCACAAAATAGGCATTCACACTTTGCTGTGCTAACGGCTTGCCGTTGTA
The DNA here is from genome assembly GCA_964511675.1 of uncultured Rheinheimera sp. Taxonomy (GTDB): domain Bacteria; phylum Pseudomonadota; class Gammaproteobacteria; order Enterobacterales; family Alteromonadaceae; genus Alishewanella. Next base: position 962 of record CAZEGA010000292.1, on the reverse strand, counting down.
CAGCAGGCGGGCGCGTACCGTGCTGTCGGTATAGAGATCATTCGGGTGGCTGAGAAATTCCAGTTCCAGCGCTTCACCGCTTGCCTTCACCGCAGCATGATCCGGCGCCCCCTTGCTGACATAGGTTTCAGCCTGGGTGACGGCCTGAAAGTGCGCGATGGATTTTGCGCCAGCTGGCAAGACAAAAGCCGGATCGCGGCTGTTTTTGCGCTCACCATCCTGCTCATAGGTATGGAATACCGCGCCATAACGCAGGCCGGTGCTGAAGCGGTAAGTGCCGTCAACGTCCACTTTATGCTCTGCCGTGGCACGGGTGTGGCCATAATGTACCGCCAGCGGCACGACTACCTTGCCAGAGGGCGTGCGTACGTTAAACCGGCTGTTATCAAACACCGCTTCGGGGATAAAAAACTTGTCGGCGAAGGCCGCATCCAGGCTGACCCAGCCACCGCGCACCGGTTCGAAACTGGCCGGGTTTAAATAAGGCACATGGGCGTTGGCGGTAAAGCCACTGACCAGCAAGACCGCCGTCAGTACGGCATGTTTAGCAGACACACACATTGCAGCTCCTAATGATAATAGTTCTTATTAACTTGCGAGCGGCAATCTAATCTAATTGAGAATTATTTGCAAATGATAATTGATCTTATTTACTTAATGCCAAAACACTAAACTGCGGGCAGAAAAAAGCCGGGCGCTGTGGCCCGGCTTGTTATGTTGTTAAAACGGTTTATTCGGCCTGCCCCAGCAGGTTAAGAATAAAAGCATATTCTTCAGCAACTTGTGCCTGACGGGCAAAACGCCCGGACTTACCGCCATGGCCGGCTTCCATGGTGGTTTTAAACAGCAGCGGGTTGTTATCGGTTTTATGGGTACGCAGCTTGGCCACCCATTTTGCCGGTTCAAAATACTGTACCTGTGAGTCATGCAGGCCGGTAGTTACCAGCATGGCAGGGTAAGCC
>CAZEGA010000291.1:0-3947 GCA_964511675.1 uncultured Rheinheimera sp. | reverse complement strand
CTTTGAGCAGGGATTTAAGCCGTTTTTCAAAATCACCGCGGTATTTGGTGCCGGTGCGGCCTCGGGCGGTGTGATGGACGCCAGCAACCTGATCAAGCCTTTGTTGTCCAACGGCAAGCTGCGCTGCATGGGCTCGACAACCTATCAGGAATTTAAAAGCATTTTCGAAAAAGATACGGCCCTGGTGCGGCGTTTCCAGAAAATTGATGTGGCAGAGCCCAGTGTCGACGATACCACACGTATTCTGCTGGGGTTAAAAGAACGCTATGAGCAGCATCACAATGTCCGGTATACGCAAAAGGCTATCCGTGCTGCGGCTGAATTGTCTGCTAAATACATTAACGAGCGGCATTTGCCGGATAAAGCCATTGATGTGATTGACGAGGCCGGTGCCAGCCAGCGCCTGTTGCCGTTGTCTAAACGCAGAAAAGTGATCAATGTGCCTGAAATTGAGCATGTGATTGCCAAAATGGCCCGTATTCCGGAGAAATCGGTTTCGGCTTCGGATAAAGACGTACTGGCGAATCTGGACCGCAACCTGAAGCTGGTGGTGTTTGGTCAGGATGAGCCGATAGAGGTGCTGACGGCGGCGATACGGTTATCCCGCTCGGGTCTGGGCAATGAAGAAAAGCCGATTGGTAATTTCCTGTTCGCCGGGCCGACCGGGGTGGGTAAAACAGAAGTGACCAAACAGCTGGCAAAAGCCTTGGGTGTGGAGCTGTTGCGGTTTGATATGTCGGAATATATGGAGCGCCATGCGGTAAGCCGCTTAATTGGTGCGCCGCCGGGCTATGTAGGCTTTGAGCAGGGCGGGCTTTTGACCGACGCAGTGTCAAAACACCCGTATTCAGTAGTGCTACTGGATGAAATCGAAAAAGCACACAGTGATATCTACAATATTCTGCTGCAGGTGATGGACCATGGCACCCTGACTGACAACAATGGCCGTAAAATTGATTTTCGTAATGTGGTACTGGTGATGACCACCAATGCCGGTGTACAGGAAACGATACGTAAGTCGATTGGTTTCAAACAGCAGGATCACAGCCACGATGCGCTGTCAGAGATCAACCGTACTTTCAGTCCGGAGTTTCGTAACCGGCTGGATGGTATTATCTGGTTTAAACACCTGACGCCTGACATTATTCTGCAGATTGTCGATAAATTTATCTGTGATCTGCAGGTGCAACTGGATAAAAAGCAGGTGTCGATGGAGCTGTCAACGGCGGCCAGGCAATGGCTGGCTGACAAAGGCTATGATCAGGCGATGGGCGCGCGGCCAATGGCACGGGTGATCCAGGAACAACTGAAAAAACCGCTGGCCAACGAAATTCTGTTTGGCCGCCTGCTGCATGGCGGCGATGTCAGGATTGAGCTGAATAATGATCAGCTGAGTTTTGACTATCAGACCGAGCATGAGGTGGCGCTGGCAGAATAAGGCTACGAGCAGGCGCAGCAAAAACAAACCCGGCCTGTTACCGGGTTTGTTTTTGCTGTTGTTTTGCTGTTCTGGCGCTGTATCAGCGTTGCCGGAATACGATGCGGCCTTTAGTCAGATCGTAAGGGGTCAGTTCCACCGTTACTTTGTCGCCGGTTAAAATACGGATATAGTTCTTACGCATTTTGCCGGAAATGTGGGCGATAACGACATGGCCGTTTTCCAGTTCAACTTTGAACATGGTATTTGGCAGGGTATCCAGAATGGTACCTTGCATTTCAATTACGTCTTCTTTCGCCATTCAGCGCACGTGCCTCTTAAAATTGGGTGATCCTAGAAAAAACTGCGCAGATTGTGCCGAAATCGCCGGCATAAGTAAAGCAGCAAGCGCTTTTTTAGCCAAATGAATGCCAGTGACCGGCAATAAACCGCTGTTGCGGCAAAAAAGCCGCTTTGTAAGCCATCTTATCGCAGGCATCGATCTGATAGCCCAGGTAAAGCCAGTCTTTCTGTAACCGGGCACTCAGTTGCAGCAAAAACAGCACGGCCAGTATGCCGGGTGAAAAAGCGCTGACAGCCGGCTGGTAAAAGGTATAGACCGCAGATAAGGCATCGCTGGTGACGTCTACTACGGTAACGGCGACCAGTTGTTCCTGATAGTATTGCTCAAGAAAACACACCTTAAGCCAGGAACAGCGCAGCATGGCATCCAGCTGCGCTCGCTCTGGCGGATACATAGTGCCATCGGCATGTTTATGCGTAATATAGTCGGCAAACAGCGCAAAATAATCCTGTGGCTGCTCAGCCAGCTGATAATGCCACTGCTGGCGCCTGGCTTTGTGTAAGATACGGCGCTGGCTGCGGCTGGGGCTGAACGTTTTATGGCTCAGCCGCACAGACTGGCAGGCCCGGCACGATGGACAATGCGGTGTGTAAATCTGCTCGCCGCTGCGGCGGAAATTCAGTTGCAGCAGTTGCTGATACAGGCTGGCACTGATGGGTTGCTCTGGCAGCAGAAAAACCAGTTGCTCCGCCTGCTCAGGCAGATAGCTGCACTGGGCGGGGGCGGTCAGGCCAAAACGCAATTCATGCATCGCTATTGCCCGGTTGTATAGTCCGCGCTTGCCAGTGTTGTGCCGGCAACGGCCTGCTGGCCTGTTGCTGCAGTAAGCTGATATAGTCAGCGCGGGGTAAGGCCACGGCGCCCAGTTGCAGTAAAAAGGGATTTGGCATCTGGCAGTCTATCCAGCCCGGTGCAACCTGCTGCAAATGCTGTTGCAGGGCAACCAGTGCCAGTTTGGCAACATCCGGCTGCAGGTTAAACATCGACTCGCCACAAAACAGGCTGCCAACCTGTACACCATACAGGCCGCCCACCAGTTTATGCTGCTGCCAGACTTCAACACTGTGGGCATGGCCCAACTGATGCAGCTGAATATAGGCCTGCTGCATTTGTGGCACAATCCAGGTGCCGGGTTGTCTGGCGCGTGGTGCAGCACATTGGCGGATAACATCGCCGAACGCCCGGTTAATGCTGAAACTGTACTGGAAACGGCGCAGCTGTTTGCCCAGGCTGCGGTTCAGTTTTAACGTGTCCGGGGCAAAGACTGCCCGTACCGAAGGGCTCCACCATAGCAGTGGCTCACCTTCGCCGAACCAGGGAAAAATGCCCTGCCTATACGCACTTAGCAAGCGCGCGGCAGATAAATCGCCGCCCATGGCCAATAAGCCATCCGGCTGTTGCAGCGCCTGCTGCAGCGGTGGAAAGCTGACATCGGTCGCTGATAGTTCCGGCAGATAAATAGCCACAGGCGGTTTAGCTTATTTCGCTAGGGCATCCAGATACCGTTCGGCATCCAATGCCGCCATACAGCCTGTTCCGGCTGAGGTAATCGCCTGACGATAGATATGATCAGACACATCGCCTGCAGCAAATACGCCGGGGATACTGGTTTGGGTGGCATTACCTTCACTGCCGCTCTGTACTTTCAGGTAGCCGCCGTTCATCTCAAGCTGGCCGGCAAAGATATCGGTATTAGGTTGATGGCCGATGGCAATAAATACGCCTTGCAGGGCGAGCTCTTCGGTTGGCGCAGCCTGGGTCGATTTTAACCGTACGCCTGTTACGCCCATATCATCACCCAGCACTTCTTCCAGTTCACGGTGGGTGTGCAGAATAATATTGCCGCTGGCCACTTTTGCCATTAAACGGTCAACCAGGATTTTTTCGGCTTTGAAGCTGTCACGCCGGTGCACCAGGTGCACTTCAGCGGCAATGTTTGACAGATAAAGCGCTTCTTCCACTGCGGTATTGCCGCCGCCGACCACGGCCACTTTCTGGTTGCGATAAAAGAAACCGTCACAGGTGGCACAGGCAGAGACACCACGGCCGCTGTAAGCCTGTTCAGATGGCAGGCCCAGGTATTTGGCGGAAGCACCGGTACAGATGATGAGCGCATCGCAGCTGTAAACGCCCTTTTACCCTGACGGGTGACAACGGCGTTTACAG
>CAZEGA010000290.1:2820-3970 GCA_964511675.1 uncultured Rheinheimera sp. | reverse complement strand
GCTGCTGCCATAGCCCTCTTTGGCGGTGTGCAGCACAAAACCACGGTCATGCTGTACCGGGCCACCGGCACAGACATGGGCACTGGCGGCAGGGCTTTGCCGGTTGTATTCAATTTGCAGCTGCTGCAGTAAATCGGCTATTTTCACGTCCAGCGGGTGGTTAATTACTATTGCCATGGCACCTTCGTCATTGTGCTCACAAATATAGGCCACGCTGCGTTTAAACAGCGGGTCGTCCAGTGACGGCATGGCAATTAAAAAATGATTCTGAAAATTCTGCATAGTGACCTCGTTACAACTCAGTTGTCACTGGCGCTCTGCCAGCAGCTGTTCAATTTCATCAAATAACAAACCGGTAATACTGATTGGAAATGCTGCTTCTATTTCACGGATACAGGTTGGGCTGGTAACATTTATTTCGGTCAGCTTGTCACCAATAACATCCAGGCCGACAAAAATAAGCCCTTTGGCTTTAAGGCTTGGGCCGACTGCATTGGCAATAGCAAAGTCAGACGCGGATAACGGCCTGGCTTCTCCCCGGCCACCGGCGGCCAGGTTGCCACGGGTTTCGCCGCTGGCCGGGATACGTGCTAAACAGTATGGCACGGGTTTGCCGTTTACCACTAAAATTCGCTTGTCGCCCTGGACAATTTCCGGGATATAGCGCTGCGCCATAGCATAGCGTGTGCCATGCTCTGTTAAGGTTTCAATAATCACACTGACATTGGCGTCATCCGGTTTCAGGCGGAAAATGGATGCTCCGCCCATACCGTCCAGCGGCTTGAGGATGATATCCTGTTCGGCCTGATAAAACGCTTTTAACCGTTTGGCATCACGGCTGACCAGGGTTTTCGGCGTAAACTGGCTAAACCAGCTGGTATACAGTTTTTCGTTGGCATCGCGCAGGCTTTGCGGTTTGTTGACGATAAGCGTGCCGTGATCTTCGGCCCGTTCCAGAATATAAGTGGCGTAGATATATTCGGTATCAAACGGCGGATCTTTGCGCATTAAAATAACATTCAGATCGCTAAGGGCAATATCCTGCGCGCTGCCAAACTGATACCAGTTGGCCGGATCTTCCTGCACTGTTAATAGTTTGGTACTGGCGCGGGCCTGGCCTTGCAGCAGGTACAGATCGGCCATTTCCATA
>CAZEGA010000290.1:0-2810 GCA_964511675.1 uncultured Rheinheimera sp. | reverse complement strand
GGAATCTTTTTTGATATTGATAGCCGGGATCGGGTCCATCACTATGCCAAGTTTAATCGGTTTGCTCATTATTTATCCTTAAGGGGTATCCTCAGGCCAGATCGCCAAATTGCAATTGCAACGCACTAATTGCGGTCAGTGCTGCTGTTTCGGTACGCAGTACACGCGGCCCCAGCTGAATACCGGTAAAGCCGGCCGCACTGGTGTGCGCCATTTCCTGTTCGCTAAAGCCGCCCTCAGGGCCTATTACTAACCGGATATTATGCTGCGGTATAAGCGTCTTAATGGTGTCTTTGGCCCACGGATGCAAGGTCAGCTTTAATTCTTTTGTCTGTTGCGCCAGCCAGTCGTTAAGCGAAATGGCCGGGTGCACCAGCGGCACCAGGCTGCGGCCGCTTTGCTCGCAGGCACTGACAGCCATTTTTTGCCACTGCTCGTTACGTTTGGCCAGGCGTTCGCCATCGAGTTTTACACCACAGCGTTCGGTAAACAGCGGCGTGATTTCGGTTACGCCCAGCTCTACGGCTTTTTGAATGGCAAAATCCATCCGGTCGCCGCGGGATATACCCTGGCCGAGGTGAATTTTCAGTGGCGATTCCACCGGGTTGGCTTGTTGCTCTGTAACAATAACATTAACGTGCTTTTTGTCGCTGCTGCTGATACGGGCCGGGTAATTAAAACCGTCACCATTAAACAGCAGCAGTTCACTGCCGGCCGGCATTCTGAGCACCCGGCCGACATGGTTAGCGGCGTCATCGTCAAGGGCAAACTCAGCATTAAGGGCAATAGCCCTGCTGTGGTAAATTCGTGGAATACGCATAGAAAATCGGTCTGCTGGTAAATGTCGTTATGGTAGCAGGCAGAGCAGGGAAGCAACAGAAAAAACCACCCCTGCCGTAGCAGGGGGGAGTATGTGCGGGTTTAGTTTGCCGGATAGGTGTAGCTTGAGCCGACACCCAGCGGGATATCCAGTGCCCAGAAACCGAGCAGGAAGGCGGTCCAGCACAGCAGGAAGGCCACTGAGTATGGCAACATCAGCGCAATTAAAGTACCGATACCGGTAGATTTAACGTACTTCTGGCAGAACACCACGATCAGCGGGAAGTACGGCAGCAGTGGTGTAATGATATTGGTTGAGGAGTCGCCAACCCGGTATGCTGCTTGTGTCAGATCCGGTGATATACCCAGCTGCATCAGCATTGGCACCATCACTGCACCGATTAACGCCCATTTTGCCGAGGCAGAACCAATCAGCAAATTAACTGTACCGGATAGCAGGATAATACCGATCAGCGTAAAGCCCATAGGAAACGCCATTTCCTGTAACCAGTTGGCCCCTTTCAGCGCAAACAATGCACCGAGATTCGACTGGCCAAAGGCATAAATAAACTGGGCACAGAAAAACGCCATCACAATGTAGTAGCCCATGCCACTCATGGCTTTGCTCATACCTTTGATAATGTCACGGTGATCTTTGGCTGTACCGGACACATAGCCGTATACCACGCCCGGGATCAAAAAGAACACAAAGATAATACTGACGATAGACTGCATCAGCGGTGCCGCGGCCACCAGCAGGTTACTCTGGCCTTCTGCCAGCACAGTACCTGCCGGAGCCCGCCAGGCTGAGGTTTCCGGTAAGGCGGTGACCACTAACAGCACTATGCTCAGTACCATAGAAAAGCTGGCCCAGCGTAAACCTTTACGCTCGTTGTCTTTTAAGTCATCCATTTTCGGCATATCGGCCGGATCACCGTCTACCTTGGTTGCCTTTAAGCGGGGCTCGATAAATTTATCGGTCAGTACCCAGCCGATGAGCACAATCAGTACCGTAGAAGCGGTAGTGAAGTAGTAGTTATTCATCGGGCTGACAACCAGTGCTGCTGCTGCCGGATCAGCAGACAAGCGTGCTGAGGCCTGGGTTAAGCCGGATAACAGCGGGTCCAGGCTGGACGGCAATATAGTGGCAGAGAAACCACCGGATACACCGGCAAAGGCCGCAGAAATACCGGCCAGCGGGTGGCGGCCGGCAGCATAGAAAATAACAGCACCCAGCGGGATCACCAGCACATAGCCGGCATCGACTGCCATATGGCTGGCAATACCAACGGCAATCAGTACCGGAGTCAGTAACATTTTGGGGGTGACTGACAGCACTGAACGTAAACCGGCATTAATAAAGCCGGTATGTTCAGCCACACCTAAACCCAGCATGGCCACCAGTACCACACCCAGCGGGGCGAAAGTAACAAAGGTATTGACCATTTTGGCCATAAAGGTTGTTAAGGAGTCGGCGGCCAGCAGATTATTGACCTGAATAGCCGCACCGGTACGCGGGTCAATTTCAGTAAAGCTGACACCGGATAACGCCCAGGAGGCTATCCAGACCACAGCCATCAGCAGGGCAAACAGTACCGCCGGATCAGGCAGTTTATTTCCTACCACCTCAATGGTATTGAGGGCACGGTTAAGCCAGCCGCTTTTTACGGCAGGGGCAGTTTGTTCAGACATAGTGGTTCCTTTCTTATAGTTTTGTTTCACTCTGCAAGGTAACAGAGGACCCCGGATGTAACACAACGGCTTATCATACACAAAAAGCCGCCAATGGTAAGGCTAAAGTGATTCGTGCAGCTAAAACCCAATTGTGACAAAGGAGAGCCGGGCTCTCCTTTGTCGTGTACTGCAGGCAGTGATTATTTTGCGTACTGGCGCAGGATCTCGGCTTTATCGGTTTGCTCCCACGGAAACTCATTACGGCCAAAGTGGCCATACGCTGCGGTTGGAAGGTAAATTGGCCGTTCCAGCTGTAA
>CAZEGA010000289.1:0-3989 GCA_964511675.1 uncultured Rheinheimera sp. | reverse complement strand
TAATACCTTCCATCTGCTTTATCAGCTATATCAACAGGATATACTACAACTAATCAGGGAACGCGTAACCAATGGCGTACCCTATATTGGCTGGAGTGCCGGTTCTAACATTGCGGGTACCACTATTCGTACCACTAACGATATGCCGGTTATTGAGCCGCCATCTTTTAATGCGCTGAATGTATTGCCGATACAGTTAAACCCGCATTACACCGACTACAAAGCAGAAGGTTTTCATGGTGAAACCCGTGATATGCGCTTAGCGGAGTTTATGCAGTTAAACCCCGGCACGGCGGTTATTGCCCTGCCCGAAGGCACAGCGCTGCAACGCAATGGCAAGCAGCTGATATTGCTTGGCAGTGCGGGCGGCTATTTATTTCAGGGCGGCAATAAAACCGCATTGCCGGAAAACAGTGATTTATCGGGGTTTTTGCTTTAGCGCAGAAATTGCAGCACAACCAGAGCAAATGATTGCATAACTAAGCTTGAGTTTTTAGCACCTGGCATAGCAAATCCCGCGCTAACTGCTGATACTGCGCCTCATCCGGCGCATAGGGCACCACGCCCAGACAGGGAGCGCTGATACGCTGGCGCAAGTCGGCTATATTGTCCTCCAACAGCGCCATATCCGGCTCAATACAGTTGGCCACCCAGCCCAGCAGGCGACAGCCACTGCGTTCAATTTCCCGTACCGTTAGCATGGCATGGTTTAAACAGCCCAGCTTGATACCAACCACCAGCAATACCGGCAATTGTTGTTCAGCCACCCAGTCGGCAAGGTAACGTTGCTCGCTAATGGGTAGTAACCAGCCTCCGGCTCCTTCTATTAACAGCTGCTGTACAGGCAGTTCCCGCCACTGTGCTAAGGAGGCATCTAATACTGCCTCTGCTATCGGCTGCTGCGTGCTAAGCGCCGCCAGATGGGGGGCCACCGCTGCCTGATAGCAGATAGGATTCACTGTCTGATAGGGCAACGCGATACCGGAATGCTGCTGCAACAGTAACGCATCATCATTTAAACCCTGGCTGTCAGCCCCGGCAGCAATGGGTTTTACCCCTGCTGCAGTAATACCCGACTGGCTGAAGCCCTGCAGCAACAGCGTACTGATATAGGTTTTACCGGCATCGGTATCGGTAGCAGTAATAAAGCGGATGCTAGCCGGCATGTTTATAACCTGTAAGCAGCAGTACCTGATAATTGGCAGCTAACCCCAGCATAGTGCGGTTAACGTCGTATGCGCCAGCCAGTTTTTGCCAGTAACCTTTGCCGGTTAACCCCCGGTTGGCCCGTCCGGCCACCTGGTTGGCTCCCAGTGCTTTCAGCTCGCGGGCCAGGCTTTGTACATCCGGGTAATACAGCGGATAACGGCGTTGCTCAAACTGCCATTGGATGGTGCTGGCACTGCCGGCCGCACTGATAAGCTCGGCCACCGGTAAAAACCGGTTTACATGCTGCTGGTTATCCAAAGTGGCAAAGGCTTTTTTCAGCTCGTCCAGCGTCCCTTCTGCCAGCGTGGTCAGTACCACCCGGCCGCCGGGTGCCAGTACACGGTCAATTTCTGCAAATACGGCGGCCGGTTTTGCACACCACTGCAGCATTAAGCTGGAAAATACCTTGTCCACAGTTTGCGCCTGCAACGGCAGTTGCTGCGCATCCGCCTGAATGTATCCGGCGGCTAACTGCTGGCTTGCCGCTTTGGCCAGCATACCGGCACTTAAGTCTACTGCGCTGAAACTGCGGCTGTAACCGGCAAAACGCGGATGCAGCCAGCCCGGGCCGCAGCCTAAATCCAGCAGATGGCCCTGTTTGTCGGCCGGCAATCTGCTCAGTGCATCCAGCGCCACCTGCTGCTGCAAGCGGGCCGCTGGCAAATAACTGTCGCAGGCTTTACCAAAACTGCTGGCCACCTGGGTTAAAAACGTTGGAATTGTCTGCGGCATAACGGCGCTCATAACAGTGGCCTTAATTGCTGCACCAGCAGCCGGATATCGTTATCGCTATGCTGGCTGCTCAGCGTAATACGTAAACGGGCACTGCCCTGCGGTACTGTGGGCGGGCGGATGGCACTAAGCCAGATCCCGGCCTGTTTTAACCGGGCACTGACCTTAAGTGCCCGCTCGCTGCTGCCCAGTACCACAGCCTGAATAGCACTGTGCGTGTTTAACAGCGGCAAATCCGCGGCCAACTGGCGGAATAAGCCGATATTGCTGTGCAACTTATCGCGCCGCCAGCTTTGTGTGCGACACAGCTCAATGCTTTTTAACACTGCGGCACACAAAGCCGGTGGCAACGCGGTGCTGTAGATATAATGGCGGCCAAACTGCTCTAAATAATCAATAATGGTTTTGCTGCCGGCAACAAAGGCACCGCCTGCCCCCAGGGCTTTACCAAAATTGGCCATAGTGCAGAAAATATCACTTTGCTTAATGCCCTGCGCTGCCGCTGTACCCTGGCCTTCCACACCCAGCGTCCCCAAACCGTGGGCATCATCTAACAGCAAAGGCGCATTATATTGCTGGCATAGCGTTAGCATAGCGTTCAGATCCGGGCTGTCGCCGTCCATACTGAATATGCCTTCGGTTACCACCATAGGCTGAGCGGTTTGGCTAAGCAACTGTTGCAAAGCGCTAAGATCATTATGCGCAAAGCGTTTAAAACCGGCGTCGCTATGGCGCGCAGCATCAATCAGCGAGGCGTGGCTGAGCTTATCCAGCAGCAAGGTATCGTTTTTTGTGCTTAACGTCAGCAGCATGGCCTGGTTGGCAGCAAAGCCGGACGAGAACAGCAAGACCCGCTCAACGCCCAGCCAGTCGCACAACGTCTCGCTAAGCTGCTGATGCACACGATGCTGGCCGGTGACCAGCGGTGACCCGCTGCTGCCAGCGCCATATTGCACCGCACCATCGGCAAACGCCTGCTGCACTTGTGGCGCTGTGGCCAGGCCCAGGTAATCATTGCCGGAAAAATTGATATAGCTCTGCCCGGCCACGGTTAACAACCGGCCGTTGTAGCTATCCAGTGTCACCGGTGTGCGCAGCAGTTGCTGTGCTGCGCGTGCATCAAGCGCCTGCTGCAACTGCGCCAGCCTGGCCTGCTGCATATTTACTGCGCCGCGTGAAACAGTGGCGGATTCACCTGCTCTTTTATTGCATCCGCCAGCGCCAGCTCGTGCGCTTCGTCCGACACATCATGGTGTTGCTCCGGCTTAATACCCAGTTTGGCAAACAGCTGCATGTCAGCATCGGCTTCCGGGTTATCTGTGGTCAGCAGTTTATCGCCGTAAAAAATCGAGTTGGCCCCGGCAAAGAAGCACAGCGCCTGCATCTGTTCGTTCATCCGTGAGCGGCCGGCAGATAGCCGCACATGGCTTTTTGGCAGCATAATGCGCGCCACCGCTATAGTGCGGATAAACGCGAAGGCATCTAAATCATCGACGTTTTCCAGCGGCGTACCGGCTACTTTTACCAGCATATTAATCGGCACGCTTTCTGGATGCTCCGGCAGGTTGGCCAGTTGCATTAACAGTGCCGAGCGATCATTGGCACTCTCGCCCATGCCAAGAATACCGCCGCAGCACACTTTCATACCGGCATCACGCACATGGCTGAGCGTATCCAGCCGGTCCTGAAAGGTGCGGGTGGTAATAATTTCGCCGTAAAATTCCGGTGAGGTATCCAGGTTATGGTTATAGTAATCCAGGCCGGCACCGGCCAGGGTCTGGGCCTGTTCGCCGGTTAACATGCCCAGCGTCATACAGGTTTCCAGCCCCATGGCTTTTACGCCCTGCACCATTTCGATAATGTACGGCATATCGCGCTGCTTCGGGTTGGTCCAGGCTGCGCCCATACAAAAGCGGCTGGCGCCTTTATCTTTGGCGGCTCTGGCCTGGGTTAATACTTTTTCCACTTCCAGCAGGCGTTCGCGTTCCAGGCCGGTATTGTAATGGCCGCTTTGCGGGCAGTATTTGCAGTCTTCAGCGCAGGCACCG
>CAZEGA010000288.1:0-4027 GCA_964511675.1 uncultured Rheinheimera sp. | reverse complement strand
TGGCGTATTCTTATAACCAATTTATCGTAAACGGAGTTTTTTTATGGCAAACGTCTATGCAGACAACTCATTGTCTATCGGCCGCACCCCGCTGGTCAAATTAAACCGGACCATTGAAGGCGGCGCTAATGTGTACGCCAAAATTGAAGCGCGTAACCCCAGTTTCAGCGTCAAGTGCCGCTTGGGCGCAGCACTGATCTGGGATGCCGAGAAAAAAGGCATTCTGACCAAAGACACAGAACTGGTAGAACCGACATCAGGTAATACCGGTATTGCACTGGCGTTTGTCGCCGCCAGCCGCGGTTATAAATTAACCCTGACCATGCCGGCCACCATGAGCCTGGAGCGGCGTAAGCTGTTAAAAGCGCTGGGAGCAAATTTAGTGCTGACCGAAGGCCCGAAAGGCATGAAAGGCGCTATTGAAAAGGCGAAAGAAATTCAGGCATCTAACCCGGATAAGTATCTGATTTTAGGCCAGTTTGAAAACCCGGCTAACCCGCAAATCCATTTTGATACCACAGGGCCGGAAATTTTTAATGACCTGGACGGCAAAGTGGATATTTTCGTCGCCGGTTTCGGTACGGGCGGTACTATCACCGGTGTCAGCCGTTATCTGAAACTGGAGAAAAAACTGCCGCTGCTCAGTGTCGCGGTAGAACCGGCGGAATCACCGGTGATCACCCAGGCTAAAGCCGGTGAAGAGTTAAAACCCGGCCCGCACAAAATTCAGGGCATAGGCGCAGGGTTTATTCCGGCCAACCTGGATCTGGAGCTGGTAGACGATGTTGAGCGCGTAACCAGTGATGAAGCCATTGCTGCAGCCCACCGCTTAATGCGGGAAGAAGGTATTCTGGCCGGTATCTCTTCTGGTGCCGCCCTGGTAGCAGCACAACGGCTGGCAGCAAAACCGGAAAACGCCGGTAAAAATATCGTCGTGATCCTGGCCAGCGCATCTGAGCGCTACCTAACCAGCCCGCTGTTTGCCGATGTGTTTACCGAACAGGAATTACAAGCTTAATCAAGCTATTAAGTTTCTCTGATCCAAGGGCTGCAAACGCAGCCCTTTGCTTTACAGCCGCTAAAAAAAACGCCACACTGTCTGCTGGCTGAATTTGCAGGACCACGGACATGAAACAATTTTGCTTGTTGTTAGCGCTGCTGCTGGTAGCCTGTACTGAAGATAAACCCAAAGTAAATGCGCAGTGGGGTACACCTGAGTACAATGCCAGTCAGTTTTTTCATGCCCTGTATAATGAAAAAGATCTGGAAAAAGCCAAACAAATGAGTACCGCCGAATATGCGGAGTTAATGGCATCCTATGGCTCTGTGCGCCAGGTTGTCCGAACCCTGATCAATGTGTCTTTTGACTCGGTGGATATCCGTGTCAACCGCAGCGGCGGTAACCTGCGTGAGCAATATGGCGATGTTGCAGAAATCGCCATTTTACTGACCGGCACCAGTAACGGCAAACAGGTGGATGAACTGCGCAATGTTGAAATGGTTAAGCAAAATGGCCGCTGGCTGGTACATAGGGTTAAAGTGGATAAATTCAGCAGCAGTGCCCGTTAAACACTGCCGCTAACTGCCTTAACAAGCAAAATGCCTTATTGGCTATCTGCCGGTTTATTTACCTGCTGCCATGCCTTCGCGCCGGGGATCGGCAGCAGCTTCAAGCCCTTGCGCTGTCAGCATAATAGCATGCAAGCCGCTGTTTAAATCCTGCAGCTGTACCTTGTAGCCCATATCTTCCAGCACGGCGACCTGCTGCTGCAGCGCTGTGCCCTGCTCCAGCGCCAGATAATCATTTCTGTGGGTAATACGCGGCAGGTTCAGTGCCTGTTGTACATCCAGCTGCCAGTCCAGTACCGCTACGATACTTTGCGCCACATAGTTAATAATACGGCTGCCGCCGGGTGAGCCGATCACCAGTTTCAGCTGGTTGTGCTGGTCAAACACCATCATAGGTGCCATAGAGGAGCGTGGCCGTTTGCCCCCCTCAACCCGGTTGGCCACCAGATGACCATTATGCCCGGGTATTAAACTGAAATCGGTCAGCTGGTTATTCAGGATAAAACCGCCCACCATTAAACCGGAGCCAAATACGTTTTCAATACTGGTGGTCATGCTGACAGCATTGCCGTCACTGTCGACAATAGAAAAATGGCTGGTATTGGCAAGCTCGGGCGATAGTGCCGGTAACAATGCGGGGGCACCTGCTGGTGTACCGGCCTGCGCTTCCCCCCCGGCTTTATGCAGATCAATCAAAGCGGCCCGGCTGGCCAGGTATTCAGGTGCCAGCATACCGGCTACCGGCACAGCGACAAAAGCCGGATCGGCCAGGTAGCGCTCCCGATCGGCAAACGCCAGTTTGGCCGCCTGCGCCAGCAGGTGTGTCGCCTGTACACTGTCCGGCGCCACTTTAGCCAGTTCATACTGCTGTAACATACCCAGCATCTGCAATACTGCTATACCACCAGAGCTGGGTGGTGCCATACCACACACCCGGTAAACCCGGTACGGGATACACAGCGGCTCACGTTCAACCGCCTTATAGGCCGCCAGATCGGCTGTGGTCATCAGGCCCGGATTCACCGGTGCAGTTTGCACCCGCTCACTGATCGCTTCGGCCAGCTCGCCATGATAAAAGGCCGCTGGCCCCTGGGCAGCTATGGCTTTTAACGTAGCGGCATAGGCCGGGTTTTTTAATATGCTGCCTTCGGCTACCGGCTGGCCGGCAGGAAAGAAATACTGGCTGGAGTCATAAAACTGCGAAATACCTTTATTCCAGCCCAGCGCCAGCTGGCGCGCAGTACGGCTGGAAACTTCAAAGCCCTGCTCTGCTGCCGTTATGGTATCGGCAAAAAGCTCAGCCCATGCCAGCTTACCATACTGCTGATGCGCGGTATGCAGCATAGCCACCACGCCGGGCACGCCTACCGATTTACCACCAACATAAGCGTCACGCCAGTCTATCGGTTTACCACTTTCGCTGAACAGCTCCGGCGTTGCCGCTGCGGGGGCTGTTTCCCGGCCATCAAAGGTCGTCAGTTGCTGCGGCTTTGCCTGCCAGTGCAGCATAAAAGCGCCGCCGCCAATACCGGAACTTTGTGGCTCTACCAGCCCCAGCATAACCTGCACGGCGACTGCAGCATCGGCCGCGCTGCCGCCCTTAGCCAGAATATTCAACCCGGCCTGCGTTGCCATAGGGTGTGCGGCCGACACCATATAGTGCCGGGCGCGCACCAGTTGTTGCTGATAGACACCGGTGGCGGCTTCCGGCTCCCGTGTTTCCTGCTGCGCCCGTAGGGCCGGGCTGCAAAATGCAGTTAAAGATGCACTAACAAGCAGTGTCAGATGAAAGCATAAGGCGGATGAGCGCATAACTACGGCGTTCCTGTTTAACGGCAAAAACTACACCCTACCCAGATAGGCGGGTAAGATCAAGACAGCAAGGCTGCAACGGCACCGCTTTAGTAATAAAATCTGCTTGACGTTAAGCTGCAGATAGTTTTGCATGTTGCCCTGGTATTTCATTCCCGGACACAGTGCAGTTGATTTCAGTACGCCGTTACCATTTACCCTACCTGTTGCTGGCTCTGCTGGCCGTGTTGCTGGCAATACTGCCGCACATGCTGCAGCAATACCTGCAATACCAGCGCCCGGCAATCAGCGATGGCCAGCTGTGGCGCTTAGTCAGCGGCCATTTGCTGCACAGTAACTACTGGCATTTACTGATGAACCTGGCGGGTTTACTGCTGGCGATGCTACTGCACAGCCATTACTACAACGGCAGGCAACTGCTACTGCAATGGCTGTTATGCGCGGTATTAATCAGCCTGGCGCTGTTTTATTACTCGGCCGATATCCATATTTATGTCGGTCTGTCCGGCTTGCTGCACGCCATGTTGACCCTGGGCGCAGTAAAGGATATTCAGCTTAAACTGCTTACCGGCTGGCTGCTGCTGATTGGGCTGATAGCCAAGGTACTGTGGGAGCAATGGCAGGGCCCGGATGCAGAGCTGGCGCA
>CAZEGA010000287.1:218-4049 GCA_964511675.1 uncultured Rheinheimera sp. | reverse complement strand
TAATGGTTTTGGCCGTATCGGCCGCAACGTGCTGCGGGCCTTGTACGAAAGCAATAAAAATTATGATATTAAAGTAGTTGCGATAAACGACCTAGGTGATGCTGCAATTAATGCGCATTTACTGAAGTACGATACAGCACACGGTATTTTTGCGGCCAGTGTTGAGCACAACGACAAAGCCATTTACGTTAACCAGGATGAAATTATCACCTTAAGTGAGCGTAACCCGGCCAACCTGCCATGGCAGCAGTTAAACATTGACGTAGTGCTGGAATGTACCGGCCTGTTTACCGACCGTAAAAGTGCCGGTGCCCACCTGGAGGCCGGCGCGAAAAAAGTGATTATTTCGGCCCCGGCCAAAGACGTGGATGCCACTATAGTGTATGGCGTAAACCAGCATATCCTGACGCCGCAAATGAACATTATTTCTAACGCATCCTGTACCACTAACTGTCTGGCACCTATTGCCAAGCCGTTAAATGATGCCTTAGGTATTGAATCCGGCCTGATGACGACCATTCATGCTTACACTAACGATCAGCGCCTGAGCGATGTGTACCACACCGATGTGCGCCGCGCCCGCGCCGCCGCAATGTCGATGATCCCGACCAAAACCGGGGCGGCAGCGGCTGTTGGCCTGGTGGTGCCTGAGCTGGTGGGTAAATTCGATGGTTTAGCCGTGCGCGTACCTACACTTAACGTATCGCTGGTCGATTTAACCTTTATTGCCGGCCGTAATACCAATGCCGACGAAGTCAACGACATTATCCGCCAGGCCTGCGCTACAGGCGCTATGGCAGAAGTGCTGGCAGTCAACGATCTCCCCCTGGTATCGGTGGATTTTAACCACAATCCGAAGTCTTCCATTTTTGATGCCACCGAAACCCGGGTTAATGGCCGTCTGGTAAAAGTGATGAGCTGGTACGACAACGAATGGGGTTTCAGCAACCGTATGCTGGATAACACCGTTGAGTTTATGCGGCACGCTTAAAGCATTGCTAACTGACACAGCCAGCCTTATGCTGGCTGTTTTGTTTTACCTTAAGCTGAGCCAGGTGCCTTAGCAAAACCAGAGAAGAGGGATATCAGGTGTGCTTTCGTAGCAGCGGCAGGGATGCCGCGCAGACGGAAACAGCACAGGGACGTGCTGTTGACGGCGGTGAAGAAAGTATTTCCTGATCAGCCCTCTTTTGCGCCAAGTTCAGCCAATTAATGTTCAGCCAATTTAAGCAAAACGATGATGACTGCATCTGTAACCCGACAAACCGGCTTTGGCCACCTTACCGGCCTGCCCTGCATTAAGCTGCAATATGGTGCCGCCAGCGCGGTCATTTCACTGTATGGCGCCCAGGTACTGTCCTATCAGCCGGCAGAAGGTGACGAAAAGCTTTGGTTATCGCCCAAAGCACAATGGCATAACAATACGCCCATTCGCGGCGGCGTACCGGTATGCTGGCCCTGGTTCGGCCCGGCATCTGCCGTGTTTAACCCGCACCGTAGCGCCCTGCCCAGCCATGGTCTGGTTCGCAACCGCCTCTGGCAGCTCAGCCAGCAACACAGCTGCGACAATGCTGTAAGCGTAACCCTGGCCATCAAGGTCGATGATTTACCCCATACCGCTGGCACAGTGCTGCTGCAATTAACCCTGACCTTAGCCGACAGCCTGAGTATCCGGCTACATTGCAACAGCGCCATACCCCAGCAGGGAGCATTACACAGTTATTTTAATATTGGGCAGATAGATTCGGTACTGGTCAGCCCCTTGCCGGCAAGCTGGTACGATAAGGTCAGTGATGCGCAGCAGCATGATAAAACCGGCGGTGCAACTATTGGCAGCGAAACCGATCGGGTGTATAGCGGCAGTGCCGACCGGCTCAGGCTGGATTGCATAACAGGTGCCCTGGCCATTGGCCAGCAGGGACATGATGCGTCAGTGGTGTGGAACCCCTGGCAGGCCAGAAGCCAGGCCATTGCCGACCTGGCGTCAGACAGCTACCGGCAGTTTGTCTGTGTCGAGACAGCATGGCTCAATACACAAAGTAATGCGCTTAATCTGACCCAGCAGATACAGGCGCTCTAATTTATGCCTTTTAAAAACTGCTTCAGATCCTGCTGCGGATAACCCAGCTGTTCAAGTAATTCCGGGACTTCATCACTGGGCATAAACACATTTTCAAAGTGCTCAACTATGCCGTATAAATCCGTACCCTGTTCTTTTAAGCGCTGTGCTGTGGCTAAATGGATATTGCGCACAAATTCACTGGTCATGCTGCGTTACTCCAACTTAATTTGCCGCCTGATAGTGACTATTTTTTAAGCAAATCTCAAGCAAAAATCACTGTTTTAACGCCAGCTGGACTGAAGCTGCTGTTTTATTGTGTGCTTTTCGCCGTTGGCATATTCCAGCTGTATAACCAGCTGCCAGCGCATATGCGGATCACTGCAGGCACCAAGTAAAAACTCTGCCTGCCACTGGTCGGCGGAGATAGCCGTAAACCGCAGAGGTATCACGCCCATATACATAGACACGCCGCTCAGCTCGCCCTGAGCCCGGACCAGCTGTTCTGCCGTCAGTGTCAGCGTCAGCGGGGTTTCGACCGGCGCCCCTGCCGGGCTCAGCTGCAGCTGCAACTGGTCGGTTTGCAGTAAAATAACCGGTGAAACCGGCATTTTAGCCGTTGGTTTACAGCTAACGGCGCATATCAACAGCAAAAAAATCAGGTAAAATAGCCGCATAGCCTGCTTAGCAACAAGAAAAGTGGCTTATTGTACGCCGTTTTAATGAAAAGCTTCAAACTACGGCTACACTTGGTTAATTATTAACCGGAGACTTTGTTCTAAATCATAAAACGGGCTGTTTTACCTATCTTTTTAGGGGTAAAACCCTTAAGATGCAGCCCCAAATTAGCAGGCTAATACCCGTGTTTTACTGGTGTTATTCTGCTTATAACAAGAACGGCTGTCGCACAGCCGGTATCAGTAACCAGCACAAACTGCAGCGGAACTCAACATGAGCCAGACCAATTCGTTAAATGTTGACTACAACTATAGCGTTGTCCGCCTCTTTGCCTTAACCACAGTGTTCTGGGGGATTATAGGCATGGCGGTGGGCGTGTTAATTGCGGCCCAGTTATACTGGCCTGCGTTAAACTTTGAAACGCCATGGCTGACTTATAGTCGCCTTCGTCCCTTACATACCAATGCGGTCATCTTCGCCTTTGGTACCAGCGCCCTGTTCGCCACCAGCTATTACATCGTGCAGCGCACCTGCCAGGTGCGGTTGTTTGCCGAAAAGCTGGCCATGTTTACCTTCTGGGGCTGGCAGACGGTTATTGTTGCTGCCGTCATTACCTTGCCTCTGGGCCTGAGCAGCAGCAAAGAATATGCCGAGCTGGAGTGGCCGATTGATATCCTGATCACTCTGGTATGGGTGTCTTACGCCATCGTATTCTTTGGCACTATCGTCAAACGTAAAACCAGCCATATTTATGTGGCTAACTGGTTTCTTGGCGGCTTTATCCTGACCGTTGCCGCGCTGCACATCGTTAACAGCATGGCAATGCCGGTCAGTGCCTTTAAGTCTTACTCTATCTACGCCGGTGCAGTAGATGCCATGATCCAGTGGTGGTATGGCCATAACGCGGTGGGCTTCCTGTTAACGGCCGGTTTCCTCGGTATGATGTATTACTTTGTGCCGAAACAGGCTGGTCGTCCGGTCTATTCTTACCGTTTATCGATAGTACACTTCTGGGCACTGATTGCACTGTACATCTGGGCCGGTCCGCACCATTTACACTACACCGCCCTGCCGGACTGGGTCCAGTCCGGCAG
>CAZEGA010000287.1:0-208 GCA_964511675.1 uncultured Rheinheimera sp. | reverse complement strand
GGACCCAGTCGCTGGGTATGGTCATGTCAGTGGTGCTGTTTGTGCCAAGCTGGGGCGGTATGATCAACGGTATTATGACGCTGTCAGGTGCCTGGCATAAGCTGAAAACCGACCCTATCCTGCGCTTCTTGATTGTATCGCTGTCATTCTACGGTATGTCGACGTTCGAAGGCCCGATGATGGCGATCAAATCGGTAAATGCGCTGTC
>CAZEGA010000286.1:0-4056 GCA_964511675.1 uncultured Rheinheimera sp. | reverse complement strand
GATCGCCACTGTGGGCACCGTAATACACCTGGCTGGCACCCAGCGACACGGCATAGCCGACCGCCAGCGATAATAAAATCATATTCCGGTTCGGCACTACGGTAGATTTCATATTGTCGGCGGCATAATGGCCTTCGGGAATGTCGATATCGTCAGTGAGTGATGAGCCAGCCAGCAGTTGGTTAATGGCCGAGATATCAACAATCTTATGCTTGATGCCCAGCTCCTGGCATACCCGGGCCGCGCATTGCAGCTCTTTAACATGGCGCTGGCCATAGTTGAATGACAGTGCGTATACATCATGGCCGGCCTGCACAGCTTTGTGTAATACGGTGAATGAGTCCATTCCTCCGGAGTAAATCACCACAACTTTGTTCGGCATAGCAGGCTCTCTCTTGTATAATACGACGTAATTTTTCGTGCATGTTGCCGGCTAAGCAGCCGGGGGCGCGCATTGTACAGTAATTCGGCCAATGGCTAAAGGGCTAAGCACAGCGTGTATAAAGTTAACGAGGTTTTTGAAACCATTCAGGGTGAGGGCAGTTTTACCGGTGTGCCGGCTATTTTTGTCCGGCTGCAGGGCTGCCCGGTTGGTTGCAGCTGGTGCGATACCAAGCATACCTGGGAAATTAAACCCGGGCTGGTTCAGCCGCTGGGTGATATTGTTATCAAAACGGCTGAAACAGAGCAGTGGGCCGCAGTATCAGCCGCCGATCTGCTGGCGCTGTTCGTTAAACAGGGCTATCAGGCTAAACATGTGGTGATCACCGGTGGCGAGCCCTGTATGTATGATTTAAATCCGTTATGCGAGCTGCTGCATAGCCATGGCTACAGCACCCAGATTGAGACCAGTGGCACCTTTGACATTAAAGCGCCGGTACAGACCTGGGTGACCGTATCGCCGAAAGTGAATATGGCCGGCGGTTACCCGGTGCTGCAAAGTGCACTTAACAGAGCCAATGAAATTAAACATCCGGTGGCGATGGCAAAGCATGTAGAGGAACTGTTGCAGTTATTGCAACATACTGATATTAAAGCTAAGCTGATTTACTTACAGCCTATCAGCCAGCAGCGCCGCGCGACCGAACTGGCCATTGCCATGTGCAAAAAATATAACTGGCGGCTTAGTGTGCAGGTGCATAAATATTTAGGGATCAGTTAAATGCAAACCGTAGAGCGCTTTTTTCAGGACTATACCGAAGCCTATCTTACCGGTGAGCTGACACGGTTTGAGCAACTGGTATCTACCCCCAGCCTGCTGCTGGCCGGTGAGCATAAAACCTTACTGACAGACAGTAGCAGCCTGCATCAGCATGTGCTGCATACGGTAGAACGATATCGGGCGCTGGGAGTGGAACACGCTGATTTTGTGCTGCAGCATCAGTTACGGCTGTCAGAACAGCTGCAGTTTGCCAGTTTATACTGGCGCTTTTACGCTGCCGGTGGCAAGGTTCTGTTTACCTGCCATACCTCGTACACCTTGCAAAAATGCCAGGCACGGTGGCGGGTTGTCGCCATTATTCTGGATGACGAACAGGCCGCCTATGACAGGGTATTGCGTAACCAGGCTTGATCGCACCGGTGAGCATTGCACACCACTAATGCCAGTGGCTTTATAAGGCTGCCAGGCAACACCGGTTTTGCGGCTAATGAGGGGTTATGACGACATTGCACTGGTTTTACCTGATAAGTGGTTTGCTGGCGCTGAATGTGCTGTTGGTACTGGTATTACTGTGGCGGCGGCCCGCAGCCGCACTGGCTGGCTTGCTGGCACAGCATAAGCTGGAGCTGGTGCAGCAGCAGGGCCAGTTTCAGCAGCAGTTACTGGAACAGTTGCATGTACAACGCCAGCAGCTACAGCAGCAACAGCAGGAGCATGTGCTGCAGGTATTGCAGAAAATAACCGATACCCAGCAGTCAGCCCGGTTTGAGCTGAGTAAAAACCTGCAGCAGCAGGCAATAATACTGGCAGAGCAGGTAAAACAGCTGACACTCAGCATTGATACGCGGCTAAAAGATATTGCCGGCCAGGTAGAGCGCCGTTTAAGCGAAGGCTTTGAGAAAACCAACCAGACATTTACCGATATCGTTAAACGCCTGGCATTAATTGACGATGCGCAGAAGAAAATTACCGAGCTGTCAAGCAACGTGGTCAGCCTGCAGGAAGTGCTGGCAGATAAACGCTCGCGCGGCGCCTTTGGCGAGGTGCAGTTAACGGCGCTTATCCGTAATGTACTGCCGGAGCCGCATTTTGCCCTGCAGCATACGTTAAGTAATGGCCGTATTGCCGACTGCATGCTGTTTTTGCCCAAACCCAGTGGTGATATTGCCATAGATGCCAAGTTTCCGCTGGAAAGCTATAAAAAGATGACCGATCCGCAACTGGCGGCAGAAGAGCGTAAGCTGGCACAACGCCAGTTTAAGCAGGATATTAAAAAGCACATTAACGATATTGCCGATAAATACATTATTGCCAACGAAACGGCCGACGGCGCTATCATGTTTTTACCGGCCGAGGCCATTTTTGCCGAATTACATGCCTATCACCCTGATCTGGTGGAAGAGGCTTACCGCCGCCGCGTATGGTTAACCTCACCCACCACCTTAATGGCGGTACTGACTACGGCACGCAGTGTACTCAAAGACGATGCTACCAGGCGGCAGGTGCATTTAATCCAGGAACATTTAATTAAGCTGGCCGAAGATTTTGATCGCTTTCGTGGTCGCTTCGATAACCTGGCCAAACATATTGATCAGGCCGCGACTGATGTGAAGCAAATACATACCTCTGCCCATAAGATTAGCAGCCGTTTCAGCCAGATAGAAAAAGTGGAATGGTTGGAAGAAAAAGACTAGGCTGTTGAGAACAGCAGCATTCAATACACAGCAGTAAAGTGGTTGTGTAAGGGGAGAAAATGCGGGTAGTCTGTACCATTTTATTCGTGCTGCCGCTGGTGCTGGCAGCGCAGACTGTAACGCCTGTCCGGGCTATTGTCAGTGAAACCAATACGTCGCCTTACGCAATTTTTAATGCTGAGCAGGTGCTGCAGGCCGGCCTGAGCAAGGATATTCTTGATGAATTAGGCCGGGCTCTGCAAAGACCTGTCAGCTACCTGAACCTGCCCCGTTCCCGGGTTGAACCCTGGTTGCTGGATGGCGCAGCAGATTTGGCTTGTTTTCTCAGCCCGGACTGGGTAACTGAGCCTGATAGGTTGCAATGGACAGATCCGCTGTTTACTACCCAGCAGCTGTTGGTACGCCGTAAAGACAGTGCTCCTGTTACCGCTGTGCAGCATCTGGCCGGAAAACGGGTGGGGACTACACGCGGCTTTACCTATCCCGAGCTGGAACAGGTATTTCGTCTCGGAGATGTGATCCGCGATGATGCGCATTCGCTGGAAAGTAATCTTTTGCGTTTGAAACAGGGCCGGCTTGATGTAGTGATGACAGTCGATTTGTCTTATCATTTTTATGTTAAAACCGCAGAAGAGCACAGTTTTGCCGCTGATCCGCTGTGGTCTGAACCACCGGCGGTGTACTGTGCCCTGAGCAACCATAACCCGCAGCAAAGTGCCGTTATAAAAGCGGGCTTTGCTGCGCTGGTACAACAGGGGTTTATTCAGCAGCGGCTGGCATTTTATATGGGCCGGGTTATTGCTGATTAATGTCTGGGATCGTCTTTTAGTTTCGGAATTTTCAGGCCCAGCTCCCGGCCGCGGTTGCGGGCATAATAGGTACAGCCAATAAACATCAGGCTGGCCAGCAGCAGTTCAGCCAGGGCAAGCCACTGGCGCAGGCCATCACTGACCCATAAATGCGTCAGGCTGTGCAAAAAGTAAATCATGACCACAAAATTGGCCCAGGCCAGGGTGTAGGCGTGGCCTTTCATAATGCCGTACAGCGGAAACCATAACGGCAGCCATAACAGCACCAGCAGCACAAAACGGTTACCCAGCTCCGGTGGAGCCAGATACAGTATCCACAGCGGCTGCAATAACCACAGGCCAAAGAACCCCAGCCGGCCCAGCAGTAAAAAGTGGGTGGTCTGTGCGGACA
>CAZEGA010000285.1:1055-4060 GCA_964511675.1 uncultured Rheinheimera sp. | reverse complement strand
CCCCGGCAATACGGGCAACATCATTTATCGTGGCTTGTTTTTGCATAAGTCTCATCTTATTGACCACGCGCACTGTTGGCGGCCAGCTGCGGCCGGTAGGTACTGAGCGCTATATCGATCGCCGTTTGTTTTACGCTGGCGATAAGGTCGGTTTGCGCTTGCTTCGCGAACAGGGCTAACGGGCCGGTAATGCCAACAGCAGCGACTACCGCGCCCTGGCTGTCACGGATCGGCACCGCCAGGCAGCGTACGTCGTCGTAATATTCCATTTCGTCACTAGCATAACCGCGCGCCAGTACCCGCTGCAACTCTGTTGTTAACTCATGCGGTTGCACCAGCGTATTGGCGGTGCGCCGTTTAAATAAACCTTCGGCCGCCAGCAGTGCCAGGCGGTCAAAATGATGAAACGCCAGAAACACCTTGCCGGCCGCCGAACAGTTAAAATCGGCCAGGGTGCCGGGCCTGGCCGCCAGCCGCAGCGGATTGGGGCTGTCACATACTTCTACCAGTAAGGCACCTTTGGCATGCGGCAGCGCCAGATGGCTGCTTAAGCCGGTAGTCAGCGCCAGCTGTTGTAACATCGGCAACGCTTGCTGCTGTAAGCGCTGCGAACTTAATAAACTCAGGCCCATTTTAAACAGCTGTGCCCCCACCAGGTAACGCTTGCCGTGTTTTTCCAGCACCTGCTCCTGACACAAGGTCTGCAAAATGCGAAATGCGGTGGTGCGCGGCACGGCCAGGCGCTGCTCCAGTTCGGTTAAACTCAGGCCCTGATCCGATTCTGTCACCAGCGACAGAATACGGCAGGCATTGGCCAGATTGGGGATCACGTAGCTTACCATCGGCGTTCTCCTGAGCGTTTCGGCTTACAAACCAAACAATGCCGGCAGAAACTCACTGAGTGCCGGAATATAGGTCACCAGCATCAGCACGACAAACAAGGCAAAGTACATCGGCAGTAATGGTCTTATCATCGCTTCCAGCTTGGTTTTGGCAATGGCGCAGCTGACAAACAAGATACTGCCGACCGGCGGCGTGATCAGGCCAATTGACAGGTTAAGCACCATCATAATGCCGAAGTGCAGCGGGCTCATGCCCAGCTCTACCGCCACCGGCAGAAAAATCGGCGTAAAAATCAGCACGGCTGGTGTCATATCCAGAAAAGCGCCAATCAATAACAGGATCAGGTTAATCATCAGCAGGATCAGCAGCGGGTTATCACTCAGGGTCAGCATCAAGGCGCTGAATGTCTGCGGAATATGCTCATACGACAAAATCCACGCCAGTGCCGACGACGTGGCAATCAGCGCCAGTACGATAGCCGTGGTTTCGACCGCCTTAATCAATATGCCCGCTAAATCGGCTATTTTTACTTCCCGGTACAAACCGACAGCCAGGATCAATGAATACACCACCGCAATGGCACCGGCTTCGGTGGCAGTAAAAATACCGCTGATAATGCCGCCAATCACCAGGAAAATCATAAACAGGCTGGGCAAGGCCGCCGCCACTTTCTGCGCCACTACCCGTAGCGGCACCGCCTGACCCACCGGCAGTTTTTTCACTTTGGCATAAATAGCGCACACCACCATTAACGACAGCCCCATTAAAATGCCCGGTATATAACCGGCAATAAACAGTGCCGCAATTGATACGCCGCCACTGGCAATGGCATAAACAATCAGGATATTACTCGGTGGAATGAGCATACCGGTAGTGGCCGCAGCCGCTGTTACCGCCGCACTGTAGCTGTTATCGTAGCCCTGCTTTTTCATTTCCGGCACCATAAAACTGCCAATTGCTGACGTAGCCGCCACCGCCGAGCCGGAAATCGAGCCAAATAACATACAGGATAAAATATTCACCAGCGCCAGCCCGCCCGGTAACATGCCAATTAACGCCATCGCGCATTCGATCAACCGCCGGGCAATGCCACCCCGGCCCATAATCAGGCCGGATAACACAAAAAACGGGATCGCCAGCAGGGCAAAACTGTTAATACCGCCCGCCATCCGCTGCGCTATGGTGGTGGTGGCCGGCACAAAATCGACGCTAAGCAGCATAGTGACCAGCGTTGCCAGGCCAATACAGAACGAAATCGGCACATTCATCAGCAATAGCGCAAAGAATATGCCCAGTAACACCAGGGTAGATACAATCATCAGTGAACTCCCTCTACGGCCGGCATCGGTTTATTGCAGGCCAGATAATACAGCTGGCACAGGCCATAAAATGTGATTAACGTGCCCGACAGCGGCAGCGCAATATAGATGTACGCCATTTTGATGCCCAGCGCGGCCGAGATCTGGTTCAGCTCCCAGGTCAGCCATACCAGGTTGCCGCCGCCAAATACCATTACCACCACGGCAAATAACACCACGGCAGCGGTCAGAAACATCGCGGCCCGTTGTTGTTTCACACCGGTTAAGCGGCGGGTTAACATATCAAAACCCAGATGCACACCTGTGCGGTAAGCAAATGCCGCACCGACCATACCAATCCAGATCAGCAGGCTGCGGGATAATTCTTCAGTAATGGAGCTGGGCGCATTCAGCACAAAACGCGATACCACCTGCCAGCACACCACCAGGACAATTGCCGTCATCAGCCCGGCCAGAAACCATTTCAACAGGCAATCTACCCAATGCAGTAGCTTATTCATGCTGTTCCTCCTTAGCAGGTTGCGCCAGTTCGGCAATGCGTAACAATAACGGGCCAATCTCGGTTTGCATCAGGCTGTGGTGAAACGGCTGCACCGCCTGGCGAAACAAGGCTTTGTCCGGATAAATCACTTCGACACCCGCCGCTTTAACCGCGGCCAGCGCCTCGTTCGAGGCCTGTTGCCAGGCTGCTTTCTGGTAGGTTACCGAGTCTTCAGCCGCCGCCTGCAACCATTGCTGCTGCTGTGCGGTTAGGCCCTGCCATACCGCCAGGCTGACCACCAGCACATCCGGCACTGCGGTATGCTCGTCCAGCGAGTAGTATTTGCTCAGTTCATAATGGCG
>CAZEGA010000285.1:0-1045 GCA_964511675.1 uncultured Rheinheimera sp. | reverse complement strand
AAACTTGGCGGGTTGTTTTCGGCACCATCCACCACGCCCTGTTGCAAGGCGGTATACAGTTCGCCCCAGTCTACCGGCGTGGCCGCGCCACCGAGCGCTTCGACCATTTGCACTGAGGTCTGGCTGTTCAGCACGCGGAATTTTTTGCCGCGCAAATCGGCCGGGCTGTGGATCGGCGTATTGGTAGAATAAAAGCTGCGACTGCCGGCATCATAGTAACCCAGGCCGCGTAGCCGTACCGTTTCAGGTGCCAGTAACAGTTCACGCCCCAGTTCGCTGTCCAGCGTGCGCCAGACATGGGCTTCGTCGGTAAAAATATACGGCACACTGAATACTTTCATCGCCGGGACAAAGCTTTCCAGCGAACTGGCCGACACCTTGGTCATCGCCAGGCTGCCAATCTGTAACAGCTCGATCAATTCGCGCTCGCCGCCCAGCTGGCCACTGCTGTATATTTCAATCCGCATGCTGCCGGCGGAATACTCCGTCAGCCGCTCGGCCATCAGCACCATGGCCTGATGCACCACATGCTGCTGATCCAGCGCATGCGCCAGCCGCAAAGTGGTAACCTCCTGCTCGCGCTGGCAACCTGCCAGCAGTGCCGCCGCAACCAGCAGCAGGCTGCGCGCCTGCCGGGTGAAATTTTTCATAACTCGTCCTGCCCTGTTGAGGAGTGGCATATCTTGTTGCATGCCTTGCTCAGTTAAATACTGCCACTGGCAGTACCATGTGGTATTGCTGTGTTATTTCATCGCGCTGGCCGGAAATTTATCCATATCGTGATAATCCAGGTTCTCCCCCGCCATACCCCAGATAAAGGCATAGTTGCTGGTACCGCAACCGCTGTGGATTGACCAGGCCGGTGACACCACTGCCTGCTCATTGGCCACCCAGATATGCCGCGTTTGCTGCGGCTGGCCCATAAAGTGGCACACCCGTTGCTCGTCAGCGAGGTTAAAATAAAAATAGGCTTCCATCCGCCGGTCATGCTGGTGCAGACTTGTCAGCTGCAAATGGGCTTAACGGTGTTAAAACCCGGCAGCGT
>CAZEGA010000284.1:0-4064 GCA_964511675.1 uncultured Rheinheimera sp. | reverse complement strand
CGGTAATAAGCACAGCAGCAGTGGCATGATCGCCGTGAGTCTTATACCAGTCGCTTTGATAGGTTTCGCTAAAATCCCGGCCGGCCAGCAATGTCAGACCTGCGGTTTTGGCAATATCAAAACCTGCGCCCATCTGTGAAATAGGAGGCAGAGCATTGTCCTGAGTTTGCCCCGGTAGCTGAATATTCATCGCCTGAGAGATGGTATCTGTGATCTGCATATCCAGTATTGATACGGCATTCACTCCTTCGACCTGGCGCAGGCTTTGTAACAGGTTTTGATTTTCGGCCCAGAATAACTGGCTGTTCTCAATACCATTGACCATTAACCTGGCCTCACGCTGATAGCCGGTCGGCTGGTTTTGCAGCAGTTGTAATTGTTGTTGCAGCACAAAGCTGGCTACCAGCAAGCCGATCGTAATAGCGCCCTGTAACACCAATAAACCTTTACGTAACCAGATAGCGGTATTGCCACGCTGAAAGTCACCACTCAGTACTTTTTTCGCATCAAAGGCTGAGATAAATACTGCCGGATATATACCTGCCAGTACGCCGACACTGACGACACTGCCAAGCAAAATCAGGCCAAAGTGACCGGCATAATCCAGGCTAAGCGGGCGGTTGACCAGCAGATTAAACTCTGGCAAGACCAGCTCTACTGCCACGGCTGCCAGTAAACCGGCACAGCAGGCAATCAGTAACGACTCCAGCATAAACTGCACAAACAGCTGGCTGCGGCTGGCCCCCAGCGCTTTGCGCACACCGACTTCTTTGGCACGCATCGCAGCGCGGGCTGTGCTCATATTGATAAAGTTAATGGCAGCGATCAGCAGCAACAGGGCGGCCAGTAACAGGCAGATATGTACTGTACTGGCTGAACCATTCACTTTAAATTCGTGGGGCAGGCTGGAGTGCAGGTGAATATCCGTCAGGGCGCGCAGTTGCAGTTCAGCAATCTGCCTGCCCTGGTAGGCCTGCTGGTTTAACTGAGTGGTTAACTGTTGCAGCATGGCGGTTTTATCAATATCCGCCGGTAAAGTGATATAGCTATAGGTGTTATTTACCATCAGGCCGCTGGCGGCCATTTCATCGCTGAGGCGGCGCAACGATCCGGCCTGAAAATGGCTTTGTTCGGGCAAACGATACACAGCGGTCACACTGTAGCGTTGCTCACCCAGTTGTAACTGCTGGCCAAGTGCTGTGCTATTACCAAGCACTGCGTTAGTGCCAAACAACCGCATGGCTTCCTGCTCAGAGAGCGCTATCTGGTTTGGCTGCGCTAATGCAGCAGCTAAATCACCTTGCAGTACGTCAAAGTGGAAAAAGTCTGTGATATTGGCATCCACAGCCTGCGGCTGCTCTAAGGTCAGTTGCTGGCTGGAACCGGCCAGACGTAGTGCGGGTGTGTAGCTGTTAATACGGCTCACCTGAATGCGTTTGTCATAGTTTTCCAGCACAGCTTTCATCGCCGGGCTGGTCACCGGAAAACGCTGATTGACCGGCAGAAAAAACTGCTCCAGCCGGTAGGTATTCCCGGCATTCGGCTGCATTTTGTCATAACCCAGTTCATAACTGGTATAGAGTAAAATCAACAAGGCAGACGCCAGACCTGTGGTTAAGCCCAGCAGGTTCAGCGCTAAATGGGTTTTATGCCGCAGTACGGCGCGCACGCCTGTGGTGAAATAGTTACCTAACATAGTGCTCAGCATCGTCAGTGAGTTAAGCATATTTGGCCTCCAGCGCACGTTCGGTAATGATCTGGCCGTCCAGTATCCGGACTATACGGCTGGCGTAACGCGATTCGTGCTCAGAGTGGGTGACCATCACCACAGTCGTGCCTTCGCGGTTCAACTGGCGCAGCATCTGCATCACTTCTTCGCTGTTTTTTGAGTCCAGATTGCCTGTCGGTTCGTCGGCTAAAATCAGCGCCGGGTTAATCACCAGGGCCCGTGCAACCGCTACCCGTTGTTGCTGACCACCGGATAATTGCAGCGGCAGGTGATCGGCACGATGATCAATCTGCATGCGTTTTAATATCGCCTCAACCCGCTGTTTGCGCTCAGCGGCGGCTATGCCCTGATACTGCAGCGGCAACTCGACATTCTGGAATACCGTCAATTCATCAATCAGGTTAAAGCTTTGAAAGACAAAACCAAGCTGGGTTTTGCGCAGTTGCGCCAGTTGTTTTTCGCTGTAACGGGCAATATCTGTGCCCTGAAACAGATAAGTACCTGAGCTGGGGCTGTCCAGCATACCCAGAATGCTGAGCAAGGTTGATTTACCACAGCCGGAAGGGCCCATAATGGCGACGAAATCGCCTTGCTCAATAACTAAATCAATCTGGTTCAGAGCTGTGGTTTCCAACTCGGCAGTGCGAAATACGCGGTTTAATTGTTGTAACTGGATCATAAGGTTATCCTTAGTGTTGTAGTTGAATAGTATCGGCTTGGGCGAAATCGCGATAGCCGGAAATAATGACCTGATCACCGGCATTCAGGCCGCTGACAATTTCAATCTGGTTGGCGCTTTGTTTACCGAGGGTGATGTTTTGTTTGCGCGCAGTTGCCGTTTTGCTGTCCAGTACATAAACAAACTGGCCGGCGCTGTCAGTCAGATAAGCTCCGCGCGGCAGTACCAGCGCATCGCGCTGTTGCGCCTCAAGTTGCAGCGTTAAGTTAACCGACTGACCACGTTTGACGTTGTGCTCGCCCGGCAGGGTAAATTCGAGCTGAAACTGGTTATTGACGACCCGGCTGTCGACGCGGCTTACCGTTAATGGCAGGCTTTGCTGATTAAGCTGGGCCACGGCCTGCATCCCTGTACTGACACGGCTTAAATAAAACTCATCGACACTGGCCACCAGTTTGTAACGATCCGGAATATCAATCTGGCCCATCCGGCTGCCCGGTGCGCGTGACTCACCGGCTTCGACGTTAAACTCGCTTAAATAACCGCTGACCGGCGCCCGCACCAGCAGGTTCTGCACATTCTGCCGGGCAAATTCAAGGTTTTTGGTCAGCATTTCCACGCTGTCGGCCAGTTGCGTTAACTGTTGCTGGCGAATCGCTTCTTCCTGTTGCTGGCGCTGTTGGGTCAGCTCAAGCCGTTGTTGCTGATAATGTAAATCCTGCTGCAGATTCAGCAGTGTCTCTTTGGCGAGCACGCCGGTTTTTACCAATGGCTCTGTCTGGGCCAGATTACGCTTTAGTGTGACCAACTGATGTTCGATATCCAGCACGTCGCGTTTCAGGTTCAGCCTGTTGGTTTCAATGGTCATTTGCGTATTGCGCAGAAAATTCATCTGCTCAGTCACCTGGGCTTCGCGGCTGATCAGATCCAGCTGTAACGCCGTGTTACTCAGCCTGACCAGCGGCTGGCCTTGTGCGACAAACTGGCCCTGCTCGGCTAGCTTCTCTTCCACCCGGCCGCCTTCAATCACATCCAGAAACACGGTGTGCTGTGGCAGTACATTGGCGCGCAGCGCTATGCTTTCCTGCAGGCTTTGCTGCTGCACTATGGCGGTGCTGACAGAGCTGAGCGGCAAAGCCAGTGACATCTGGGCGCTGGCGTGCCAGTTGCTGCCAAACCAGGCTGCGCCACAAAGCAGCGTGATTGCCAGTGCAGGGGCCGTCAGGCGATGGCGGGTTGAAGGGCTGATTTTCTTATCCATGGGTATGCTCCAAAAAACGCAATCTGTAGGCTGTATAACGCAATGGCTATGCCATTTTTAAAATGATTAAATATCAACAAGTTAAATTTGTCGTGGATTGAGAGGTGTCCGCTGGTGGTACAACAGACTGTCCATTAATGGACAGGGTGGAAATGACGGCAAACCAGCTTGCTTGCAGCAGGATGGTTTGGTTGTCGCGCCTTGGCTATTTCACTACAGATTGCCAGGCCAAGGCCTGCGCCATGATTCCTCCGGTGCGCGCCGCGCCAGAAGCGCTCGAACAGCCGTGGCAACGGATCAACGCCAGCGACGTTTTAGTCACATTGGTTCTGCTAGCCTTCCAGCGTTTCTTCAAATAAATACGGTCGATTTTTGGAGGTTAGCAAGATGAGTAG
>CAZEGA010000283.1:0-4102 GCA_964511675.1 uncultured Rheinheimera sp. | reverse complement strand
TTGCAATACAGTTCGGCGCAGGGGGATATTTCCGCACGGCGGCTGGCATTGCTGCAGGCGGTTGCCCAAAGCGGCAGTATTGCCGCGGCAGCCAAAATTGTCGGTATTACCTATAAAGCCGCCTGGGATGGCATAGATGCGATTAATAACCTGGCCGATGAACCTCTGGTGTTACTCCGTCAGGGCGGCAGTGGTGGCGGTGGGGCGCAGGTAACGCCCACCGGTCAGGCGTTGTTGCAGCGTTTTGCCGCTGTGCAGCAGTTACAACAGCACTTTATGGCTCAGGTCAACCAGTCTGAGCTGAGCGATACCTACAACCTGATGCGGAGATTTAATATGAAAACCAGTGCGCGTAATACCCTGTATGGCGAAGTGCAGTCGGTACAAGCCGGGGCGGTAAACAGCGAAGTGATTTTAAGCTTAAATGGCGGCGATACGCTGTGTGCCATCATTACCAAAGACAGCGCCGATAAACTGGCGCTGGCGCCGGGTAAAAAAGCCTATGCACTGATCAAGTCCAGCTGGATTGTGCTGGCTAAAGGCAGCGAAAGCCTGCAAACCTCGGCCCGTAACCAGTTTTTGGGTACGGTAAACCGGGTGGTGACCGGTGCCGTCAATACCGAGGTGGTGCTGGAGCTGGCCGGAGGCAATGCCCTGGCTGCCGTTATTACCAACCAGAGTGCTGAAGCTTTGCAGTTTCAGCCCGGCGACAAGGCACTGGCCCTGATCAAAGCCTCGCATATTATTATCGGTATCGACGACTAACCTTCCCGCTACAGGCAGCGCAGCGCCTCTGGTATGGTGCTGCTGTGCCTGCATTACCATACCCTGCTACCCCTCAGTAAGTAATTAAATACCGCCTGGTCGTACTCCTTCATTGGCATTGTGATCTAAAGCCTCAAATCGTAATTTACTGAGGTATATAGCGATGGCGTTGGCCATCGGTTAACCGGCCTGACAGGCATAGAGGAGTAGGTGGGTATGGGCAAGCAATACAGGGCAACGCTGGGCGGGCTGGGGGTCAGCATAGCACTGCTGCTACCGTCAGGTCAGGCATTCAGTGCTGACACAGCGCAGGCAGAGGCTGAACTGGAAACCATAGTGGTGCTGGGTAGCCGCCTGGTATCGGGTATGGGCCTGGATGATCAGGTGGCATCGTCACTCAGCAGTGAACAAATACGCCGCTTTAACCGTAACAATGTCGGTGATGCGCTGGGGTTATTATCTGGCGTGACGTTAAGCCAGAATTCCCGTAACGAAAATATGATCAGTGTGCGTGGTTTTGACTCCAGACAGGTGCCGTTATATATCGACGGTATACCGGTGTATGTGCCTTACGACGGTTATATTGATTTTAACCGTTTTACCAGCGCCGATCTGGCGGCGGTTCAGGTGGCAAAGGGGTTCAGCTCTGTTGCCTATGGCCCTAATACGCTGGGAGGTGCTGTTAACCTTATTTCACGCAAACCCAGCAGAGCGTTGGAGGGGGATCTGTCAGTTGGCGCTGGCACTGCCCAGCAACGGCAGGCGTCGGCCAACATTGGTTTGCGCCGTGGCAAATGGTATATGCAGGCAGGCGCATCTTATATCGACAGTGACGGCTTTAAGTTATCTGATGATTTTAGCGCCACCGGGACCGAAGACGGCGGGCTGCGTAACAACAGCTATTACAAGGACCACAAACTGTCGTTCAAACTGGGTTATCTGCCTGCTGAGGGAGAAGAGCACCTGCTCAGTGTGTACCGCCAGCAGGGCGAAAAAGGCCAGCCGCCTTCTGTCGACCCGGTTTACGCCCGGTACTGGCAATGGCCATACTGGGACAAAGAAGGTGCTTATCTTATCAGTCGTAGCAAATTGGGCGACAGCGAAAGCCTGACTGTGCGTTTATACCATGATCGTTATGCTAATGAAGTTACCTCCTTTACCGATGGCAGTTACACCGGGCTTAAAACCAGCGGCTCCGGCAGTGTTGGCACCGGCCGCAGTATCTATAATGATAAAACCAGCGGCGGGTCGGTTTTATTTGAATCGCTGCGATTTACCGACCATCAGATCCGGCTGGTAAGCCACGTTAAAACCGACCGCCATCAGGAGTTTGATGCCACAGGCGCTATGAACACCGAATACGAAGATACGCTGTGGTCACTGGCTGCTGAGGACAATGTTCAGCTGAGCGATGAGGCTGTGCTGGCTGTCGGCGTATCGCATCACCAGCTAAAACCTGACACTGTATTTAACCTGGGAAACCCGTACTCGCTGCCCGGTAAAACAACGGCTACTGATGCCCAGGCCGGGTTGTTTTACAGCTTGTCAGCCAGCTCAAGGCTGTATGCCTCTGTTGCGGCGAAAACCCGCTTACCCAGCCTGAAAGACCGTTATTCCCAGCGTTTGGGCCGCTTTATTGAAAACCCGCAGTTGCAGGCCGAACGCGCGGTTAATTATGAATTGGGCTACCAGTTGCACGTAGCTGAAGACAGCATGCTGGAAACTGCGCTGTTTTACAGCGATATCAGCGATAAAATTCAGGCCGTGGCGGATGTGTCCGGCACCTTGTCGCAAATGCAGAATATCGGCCGGGTAGAGGCTTCGGGGCTGGAGCTGGGCTGGCAAACCGCGTTCAGTACCGCCTGGCGTTTTGGCGGCAACTACACGCTGACCCGGCTTAGCAACAAAACCGAGCCGGATAACCGGATCAGCGATATTCCACGGCATAAAATGGTGCTGCATAGCCAGTGGCAGCCGCTGACTCAGCTGGAGCTGCAGTTACAAGCCGAACATAACAGTAAACGTTTTGCCTCTGCCACGCGTCAACTGGCAGGTTTTACCCTATTAAACCTCAGTGCCCGCTATCAGTTACCGGCTGACTGGCAGCTTACCCTGGGGATCAACAATCTGGCCGATCAGCATTACGAACTGGCAGACGGCTTTCCTGCGGCAGGCCGCAGCTGGTTCAGTAACCTCTATTGGTCATTTTAAACAGGAGTGTCACTATGAAATATGTAAGCAAAATAAGTCTGTTATGGCTGTGTGCACTGTGGCTGCACGTTGCGGTATGTGCTGAAGAGTCGGCTTATGCCAACTTTATTACCACCACGCTGCAGGTGAGCGGCCATGTGGAGCAACCGCTGCAATTAACCGTTGCCCAGCTGGCGGCTGAGTTTACGTTGCACCAGGGCGGCAATTTCCCGCTTATTTGTCAGTCTGGTGCCAACAAAGGCCAGCTGGAGCATTTCAAAGGGGTATTGCTGCGCGATATTCTGACCAAAGCCAGCATTATTTCCCGGGAACATAACGAACTGAAAAAAATCGTTATTATCGCCACCGCCAGTGATAACTATAAAGCGGTGTTCTCATGGAACGAACTGTTTAACACAGAGCTGGGAGAGGGGGTGCTGGTGTTTTTCGAGAAAGACGGCTTGCCCCTGAATGATTTTGAAGGGCGGATTGCGCTGGTATCGAGCAAAGACACCCGCACCGGCCCCCGCCATGTGCGCTGGTTAAAACAGATAGAGGTTGTCAAAATAACCGACTGAAACTGGCTGTTAAATGCCACCACCTCTTTATGCGGTGGTGGCGTTACCTTATAAAGCCGCGACTAGCTATTAATACTGCGTACTTAAGCCTGTTCGTGCAAAAACGTTAACTGACTGACATCAGCGACTAACCAGCCTCTTTTTGCGGCGGTACCACAGCTGCCGCAGCTGACAAAATACCCCGTTCTGGGTAACCCTTTACACCCTGCAGCTACTCCCTTTACTGGATTGTGCCAAAACGCTTTGCTGCGCAATATAGCTGGGTAAATATCGATTGCCGAATGTCGGTATAACAGGCTTAATGGAACCGGGGAACAGAAAGATGAAAGCGCACGCTAAAATGAAGGTGAAATACAGCAGGGCACAGGGTTTGGCGCAGGGGTTAACAAAATACCCCCTTGCGTTGCTGACTGCAGGCTTGCTGCTGGCAGCACAAAGTACATGGGCGGCAGATCTCAGTTTTTATGGCCGGGCGCATGTGTCTGTGGATTATCTGGATGACGGGGTGGATGGCGGAACCAATATCTCAAGCAATGCCAGCCGCCTGGGTGTCAGGGCTAAAACGACAC
>CAZEGA010000282.1:0-4103 GCA_964511675.1 uncultured Rheinheimera sp. | reverse complement strand
TGATATTTGATATCCTCTCTGATCCGAACAGGCGCATCAGGTTATCTTCCAGGGAGACGAAGAACTGGCTTGAACCCGGATCGCCCTGCCGGCCAGAGCGGCCCCGCAACTGGTTATCTATACGCCGCGACTCATGCCGCTCAGTACCGATAATATGCAAACCGCCTGCGCTAATCACAGCGTCATGCTGTACCTGCCAGTCAGCTTTTATTTTTTCTTTCTGGGCATCAGTCGCATCCGGCGCTAAGGCAGCCAGTTCAGCCTGCAGGCTGCCCCCCAGCACGATATCGGTACCCCGGCCAGCCATGTTAGTGGCTATGGTTACCGTACCCGGCTGGCCGGCCTGGGCAATAATTTGTGCTTCGTTGGCGTGAAACTTGGCATTTAACACCTGATGTTTGATTTTGGCTTTATTCAGCAGGCCGGATAAGTATTCTGAGCTTTCGATGGATGCAGTACCTACCAGCACCGGACGGCCGGCATCACGGTTTTTGGTAATATCGTCAATAATGGCCTGGTACTTATCTTCTGCCGTTAAGTACACCAGGTCGGCCATATCATTACGCACCATAGGCCGGTTGGTGGGCACTACTATGGTTTCCAGACCATAAATCTGCTGGAATTCAAAGGCTTCGGTATCTGCCGTACCTGTCATACCAGCCAGTTTGTCATACAGCCGGAAATAGTTCTGGAAGGTAATAGACGCCAGGGTCTGGTTTTCGTTCTGAATGCGCACACCTTCTTTGGCTTCTACTGCCTGGTGCAGGCCTTCAGACCAGCGCCGGCCTTCCATGGTACGGCCGGTGTGTTCGTCAACAATAATAATTTCACCGTCTTTTACCACGTAATCCACATCGCGTTTAAACAGCTGATGCGCCCGCAGAGCGGCATATATATGGTGCAGCAGGGTAATATTGGCAGCAGAGAACAGCGTATCATGCTCGCCTATCATGCCTTTCTCGCGCAGCATGTCTTCTACTTTAATCTGGCCCTGCTCGGTTAAATACACCTGGCGGGCTTTTTCGTCCACGGTGAAATGGCCTTCGCCGTGCTTGCCTTCTTCGTCTTCTTTTTCCTGCTTCACCAGGTTGGGCACCAGCACATTGATCTGTTTGTACAGCTCGGAGCTGTCTTCTGCCGGGCCGGAAATAATCAGCGGCGTGCGGGCTTCGTCAATTAAAATCGAGTCTACTTCGTCGATAATGGCGTAAGCCTGGTCACGCTGCACGCGGTCCTGCGGGGAAAACGCCATATTATCGCGCAGGTAATCAAAACCGAATTCGTTGTTGGTGCCGTAGGTAATGTCAGCCTGATAGGCTGTTTGCTTTTCCGGGTGGGCCATGCCCGGCACGTTTACGCCGACCGTTAAGCCAAGAAAGCTGAATAAAGGCGCATTAGTCTGGGCATCACGTTTGGCCAGGTAATCGTTTACGGTAATAACGTGCACACCTTTACCGCTTAACGCATTTAAGTACGCCGGCAGGGTGGCGGTTAAGGTTTTACCCTCACCGGTGCGCATTTCAGAAATTTTACCCTGGTGCAGCACCATGCCGCCTACCAGTTGCACATCAAAATGCCGCATACCAAACACCCGCTTACTGGCTTCGCGCACAGTGGCAAAAGCTTGCGGCAGTATGTCATCCAGTGTGCTGCCATTTGCCAGCAGCTGTTTGAATTCGTTTGTTTTCTGTTTCAGCTGGTCGTCGGATAAGGCGGCAAATTCTGCCTCTAACGCATTGATCTGCTGGACTTGTTTTTCTAATTTTTTTAAGAAGCGGTCGTTGCGGCTACCAAATATTTTGGTAAAGAGTTTTCCAAACATTATCCAAATACCATGTTAAGTTAAAACTGCATTGCAGCCCCGGCCTGAGGTTGATAAGCCGGTAAATCAGAGCATAAGCCCAGCATATTACGCCAGATATGGAGCCTGATGCTAATGCTTTCAAGGTGCTGCATTCTCTGCTGTGGCAGAAGCTGCTACACTGCGCGCTATACGTTACTGCCACCGGTGCACAGGCAATGGCCCGTTATACGCAAAAACCTCAGGATATCAGCAAGCTGCTCTCTGGCAGCAGCCTGGCTTTGCAGCAACAGCAGGTCAGCGTGCTGCAGCAACTGAATAAAGTACTGGCTGAGGTATTACAACTGGAGCAACTCAGTTTTTGCCAGGTAAGCAGTATTCGCGATGGCAGGGCGATTATTCTATGTGCCTCTGCCCCCTGGCTGACCCGGCTGAAATTACAGCGCGATGCCATTCTAGACAATTTCCGCCGAAAAATCTTGCCTGATTTAGCCGGATTAGAGATTGAAGCCTCACCAGACGGCCAGATTAAACGTCTGGCTGTCACCGCAGCGCCAAAGCTAAAGCAACCCCTTTCCGAGCACAGCGCGCACTTACTGCTGCAAAGCGCCGAAAACACCGAGGGCGCCGTAAAACAGGCCTTGCTAAAACTGGCACAGAACGTTGCTTCAAGGGGTCAGAGCACTTGAAGCCCGGGCGGTTTCAGGCATTTCAAGTGTTCTGACCCCTTGAACAACAAAACCCGGTGTGGGCCGGGTTTTGTGGGTGTTTATTATGTTATGCCAGTTGGGGTGCCAGATAGGAGATAGGCATATGTGCCTTATCTTCAAAGCTGACAAATTCCCAGCTTTCCTGATCGGCCAGCACAGCACACAACAGCTGGTTGTTCAGGGCATGACCGGTTTTAAAGGCTTTAAATTCACCCAGTATGCTGTAACCGGCCATATATAAATCGCCGATGGCATCCAGGATTTTGTGTTTGATAAATTCGTCTTCGTAACGCAGGCCGTCCTGGTTCAGCACGCGGTACTCATCCAGCACCACGGCATTGTCAAAGCTGCCGCCCAGTGCCAGGTTGTTGGCCCGCAGGTATTCCACTTCGTGCAGGAAACCGAAAGTGCGGGCACGGCTGATGTCCTTGATAAAACCTGCGGCCGAGAAATCCAGTTGCATATGCTGGGTGGTTTCAGCAATGACAGGGTGATTAAAACTGATAGCAAAGTCGATTTTAAAACCGTGGTGCGGCTTAAACTCGGCCCATTTATCGCCATCCTCTACCCGCACCGGTTTTTTAATGCGGATAAACTTCTTCGCCTGGCGCTGCTCGGCTACGCCGGCTTCCAGCAACAGGTATACAAAAGGATTGGCGCTACCGTCCATAATCGGAATTTCAGCCGCATCGACTTCAATGACCAGATTGTCGATCCCCAGGCCGGCAATGGCCGCCATCAGGTGTTCAGTGGTCGACAAACGCACGCCATTTTCATTGATTAAACAGGTACACATCACGGTGTCACCGACTAACTCCGGTGCTACCTTAAAATCGACCACAGGATCAAGATCAACACGACGGAACACTATGCCCGTGTTGTCCGGCGCAGGTCGGAGAGTAAGCGTAACCTTTTCGCCTTTGTGCAATCCCACCCCGATGGAGCTGATTATTTTGTCGATGGTACGTTGTTTAATCATATTTTCATCCTGCTCAAATAATAAGCAATCATAAAATGGCGGCGAAGCATAGCATAACCTGGCTAGTATGCCAAATTTCACTGAACCGCAGCTTAAGCCTGCGGCTGGCCCTGCCGGCGACTAAGTATAGCCTTAGTCTGCCTGTTTGCGTAAAAATGCCGGTATATCAAAGATATCAATATTGGCTTTGCTTTCCGGCTGCGCCTTGGCATTTACCGCAGTTTGCTCATGCTTTACGGCCTGTACCTCATGCTGCGGCATGAGTGCTGCACCACCGTGGGTACCATACACCGGTTTTTGTACTTCAGCCGGGCGGCTGCTTGGTACCAGGGTGATATCCGGCCGGCGGTCGGCACCAATACCGGTTGCCACCACAGTAACACGCAGCTCGTCCTGCATAGTCGGGTCGATGACTGCACCTACCACCACAGTAGCATTTTCAGAGGCAAAGGCTTTAACCGCGTTACCCACTGTTTCAAACTCTTCAATGCTGATATCCAGACCGGCAGTAATGTTAACCAGAATACCCTTGGCACCCGACAGGTCAATATCTTCCAGCAGCGGGCTGGAAATAGCCTGCTCTGCCGCTTCTTCAGCCCGGTCCGGGCCGGTG
>CAZEGA010000281.1:0-4117 GCA_964511675.1 uncultured Rheinheimera sp. | reverse complement strand
GACGCCCTGGCGACAGCGGTGCGGAGAGTCGATATTATTGCGCAGGGCGGCCTGCAGTACAGTTTCACCATCGTGTACGGCAAAACTCAGCTGCGCCGGAGTTATCGTTACCAGGGTGCTCACTGCTTTGGCTCCGGTGTCGGCAGGGGTATACCCAGGCTTGGCCACAGCTCGTCTACCCGTTGTTTCACGGCCGGGTCCATTACTATAGGTTCACCCCATTCGCGTGTGGTTTCGCCCGGCCATTTATTGGTGGCGTCCAGCCCCATTTTGGAGCCTAAACCCGATACCGGCGAGGCAAAATCCAGATAATCAATCGGTGTGTTTTCCACCAGTGTGGTGTCGCGCGCCGGGTCCATCCGCGTGGTAATGGCCCAGATCACGTCTTTCCAGTCACGGGCGTTAATATCGTCATCGCAGACAATAACAAACTTGGTGTACATAAACTGGCGCAGGAAAGACCAGACGCCCATCATTACCCGCTTGGCATGGCCGGGGTATTGTTTTTTCATTGTCACTACGGCCAGCCGGTACGAGCAGCCTTCCGGCGGCAGGTAAAAGTCGGTAATTTCCGGGAATTGTTTTTGCAGAATGGGCACAAACACTTCGTTTAGCGCGACACCGAGAATTGCCGGTTCATCCGGTGGCCGGCCGGTATAGGTGCTGTGGTATATCGGGTCTTTACGCATAGTGATATGCGTCACGGTAAACACCGGAAAGTGGTCCACCTCGTTGTAGTAGCCGGTATGGTCGCCATAAGGCCCTTCGGCCGCCATGTCACCGGGGGCGATATAGCCCTCCAGCACAATTTCAGCACTGGCCGGTACTTGCAGATCGTTACTGATACATTTAACCACTTCGGTGTTATCGCCGCGTAATAAACCGGCAAAACCGTATTCCGATAAGGTATCCGGCACTGGTGTTACGGCACCTAAAATGGTGGCCGGATCGGCCCCCAGTGCTACAGCGACAGGGTAATTCTGCCCCGGGTTGGCCTGTTGAAACTCGTAAAAATCCAGCGCGCCGCCACGGTGCGATAACCAGCGCATGATCAGTTTGTTTTTACCGAGCAACTGCTGGCGGTAAATGCCCAGGTTCTGCCGCTCTTTATGCGGCCCTTTGGTCACCGTTAAGCCCCAGGTGATTAATGGCGCCGCATCGCCGGGCCAGCAGGTCATAATCGGTAATTGGCTTAAATCGACAGCATCGCCGCTGAGTACCACGTCCTGGCAGGGCGCTTTTTTCAGTTGTTTTGGTGACATATTCAGCACCTGCTTAAAGATTGGCAGTTTACTGAACGCATCTTTTAAGCCTTTTGGCGGCTCGGGCTCTTTTAAAAACGCCAGCAGCTTGCCGACTTCACGCAGGGCGGAGACATCTTCCTGGCCCATACCCAGTGCCACCCGCTGCGCTGTGCCAAACAGGTTGGCCAGCACCGGCATGCTGTGGCCTTTGACGTTTTCAAACAGCAGGGCCGGGCCAGCGGCCCGCAGCGTGCGATCGGCAATTTCGGTGATTTCCAGTACCGGGTCTACTTCGGCGGTAACCCGCACCAGTTCACCGCGCTGCTCTAACTGAGTGATAAAATCGCGTAAGTCTTTATATTTCATGCTTGCCCTGACAAGAACGGCATCCTGGCCGCTATTATACATGGCTATAGCGGCCTTACTAGTTTTGGCCGCCGGACTGTGCCGGCCAGATCAGGCTGATACAGGCCCCCCTGGCTGGCTGGTTGCTGATTTCCAGCCGGCCACCATGCCAGAGCGCGACCTTATTGACAATATATAAACCAAAACCAAAGCCGGAGCTGTTATCGCCACGCTGAAATAAGCTGGTCAGTTGCTCAGGTTCACCCTGGATGCCGGGGCCATCATCCGCTACCTGCAACCAGTAATGGCCGTCCTGTTGCTGCAGCTGCAGCCGGATCTGCTGGCTGGCATAACGCAGGGCGTTACTGAGCAGGTTTTGCGCTGCCAGCGTTAGCGCCGCCGGCAAGAAATGGGCCTGCTGCAGCGGGCTGTCAAATTCCAGTTGCATATCGGCCTGGTAAATGTCGAATTTATCGCGTAAATCATCCAGCCATGGCTGGACGGGGTGCAGTTGTAAAGATTGCGGCTGAAAAAACTCCAGCCGGGAAAAGTCCAGATAGTTGCTGACCAGTGCATCAATTTCGCTAATATCCTGCTGTAGCTGTCGCGTATGACGCGGTTCCAGGCTGGCGGCAGCAAGGCGGATAGTAAACTGCATCCGCGCCAGCGGGGTGCGGGTTTCATGGGCAATGGTTCTGGCAATGTCCTGCTGCTGTTGCAGTAACTGGTGAATATTTTCTGACATGGCCTGTACACTCTGCGCCAGCGGGTACAGGCTGGAATGGCGGGCTATATCTGGTTGCAGCGGCGCGGGCTGCCGGCTGAACTCGCGGGTTAACCGGCTTAGCTTGATGATATCGCGAAACAGTGGCGCCAGTATGCTTAAAAACAATAGTGCCAGCGCACCGTAAATTAACCAGTCGATAGCGGGTACTTCATCATTGGCCAGGATCTCAACCGGCCCCAGCTGGCGTAGCTGATCCTGAGCGGTGGCCTGGTAATACCAGCGTTGTCCGGCTTGCTCTAAGGCGATAATCTGGCCGGCGTCCAGTTGTGCGGCCAGGGCTGCGGGTAAATGCAGGCTGCTGCGGGGCAGGGTTTGTATGGCATCGTCGCGTTGTTGTAATGCAAAAACCTGTTCCAGCTCCAGCTGATAGCCGGCACTGTCCTGCCAGGCCAGCTGATACAGTTTAGCCAGTGACCAGAGTAAAATACTGCAGGATAGCAATAGCAGCAGATAAAATTGCAGGAATTGTCTGTTCAGGATGCAGGCCCCATGGTTGATTGAACTGGCTGGTAATGGAAAATATAGCCTTGTCCGCGCAGGGTAATAATATTCAGGCCGTGTTGGGGCTGTTGCTGCAGTTTACGCCGCAGGCGGCTGATTTTTAAGTCAATAGCCCGGTCCAGGCCATCGTATTCCCGGCCGACAATGTCCAGAAATAACTGCTCCCGGCTTACCACTTGCCCGGCTTTAGCGGCCAGCAGCCATAAAATATCAAATTCCAGCGCGGTCAGTTGTAACGACTCGCT
Source organism: uncultured Rheinheimera sp. (assembly GCA_964511675.1). GTDB lineage: Bacteria > Pseudomonadota > Gammaproteobacteria > Enterobacterales > Alteromonadaceae > Alishewanella. Next base: position 995 of record CAZEGA010000281.1, on the reverse strand, counting down.
GCCGATATAAGCCTGGTAGCAGCGTTTATCCAGTAAAAAATCGCCAATAGTCATTTTACCGCTTAGCTTGCTGCTGCCGGCGGCCCGTAATGCGCTACGTAGCCGGGCCAGTAGTAGCATTGGTTCTACCGGTTTGCACAGGTAGTCAGCAGCGCCGGCTTCCAGGCCATTGATTTGTTCCTGTTCGGTGGTTAATGCTGTCAGAAACAGGATCGGACAAGGCCATTTTTTCCGCAGCTGTTGCAGCAGCTCAATACCGTTGGCGTCAGGCAACATAATATCGCTGATGATCAGATCAAAGGGTTTTTGTTGTTGCAAAGCGGCCTGGGCAGAGCTGGCGTGGCAAACGTGGATCTGCTGGCTGGTCAGAAACTCGCTGATCACAGCGGCCAGTTTCAGGTCGTCTTCGATCAGTAATAATCGGCTATGCTGGTGCATTACAGGGCATTCCATAAATAGCCGCGCTTGTGGCGCTTTTGGGCTTTGCTAAAATTTTATTGTAACTGAAATGCAGTGCAGCAAGGCTAAATGCTACAAATTGCTACGCCGGCAAAACGCTCCCGGATTATTGATATTGTACCCGCTGAAGTTGCGTATAGCCTTCACATTATAGATCCGTATTGCTAAATTATTGTTCTATAATAAAATCCGGCGAATGCACAATGAAAAGAGGTCTCTGTGTCACAACCCGTTTATACCGCCAGGCAAGCAATTTTCAACCGGAAAGTAAATGTTGTGGCATACGAACTTCTGTTCCGGGATGGTGAAGAAAATCGCTTTCCAGATATCGATCCGCATGAAGCGACCAGTAAATTAATCATGCGTATCCATCTGAATGAAGGTTTGTCCGCAGCTACAATGGGGAAACCCGCGTTAATGAACTTTACTGAAAAGTGCCTGCTATCTGGTTTCCCGGAGTTGTTACCCCCTAAAGAAGCCGTTATTGAGATTTTGGAAACCACCACCCCGTCGGATGCTATTTACGAGAAATGCCG
>CAZEGA010000280.1:0-4127 GCA_964511675.1 uncultured Rheinheimera sp. | reverse complement strand
CGCTGCCAGTGCTGAATTTGACGAAATTTTTACCGTTGGTGCCGGAAAACCCAGCGGCGTACCGCGGCCGGTGGTAAACAGCAGCAAGGTGGCACCGGCGGCGGTTAATGCCGTGGATGACACCGCATCATTGCCCGGCCCTTCCAGCAGCGTTAAACCACTTTGGCTGGCGGTATCACCGTAGCGGATCACCTGGTTGACTACTGCCGAGCCGCCCTTTTGAATGGCGCCGAGCGATTTTTCTTCCAGCGTGGTTAAACCACCGTCTTTATTGCCGGGGCTGGGGTTTTCATACACCGGTTGCTTGTTGTCGATAAAGTACTGTTTAAAATCGTTCACTAACGTCACGATATCGCCAAACACCTGCTCGTTTTGCGCCCGCGCCATAAATACCTGCTCGGCGCCAAACATTTCCGGTGTTTCGGTCAGTACCACCTTGCCATTAGCTGCAGCCACCAAATCGGCAATCCGGCCTACCAGCGGGTTAGCCGTTAAGCCACTTAAGCCGTCAGAGCCGCCGCATTTCATACCGACCACTAAGTCGGCTACCTTGCAGGGCGTGCGTTTGTCGCTACGCATCAGCGCTACCAGCTCGGCCACTGCGGCTAATCCCTGCTCTATTTCATCTTCCACCTGCTGGGCGTTAAACGAGCGGATACGGCTTAGATCGACACCGGTGCTGGCCGCCAGCAGTTTGCTTAACTGGTTATTTTCACAGCCTAAGCCCATAACCAGTACAGCACCGGCATTCGGGTGCTGAATCAGCCCGGCCAGCAAACGACGGGTATGATCTAAGTCATCACCCAGTTGTGAGCAGCCAAACGGATGGGTAAAGGCATAAATACCGTCGATGTCGTCGCCATACAGTTTGCGTGCCTGCTCGGCCACGCGCATGGCCGCGCGGTTAACACAGCCTACGGTATTGATGATCCACAGCTCATTGCGGGTGCCTACTTTGCCATTGGCCCGGCGGTAGCCCATAAATTCGGTTGGTAAGTCAGGCGGAAATGGCAGTGGCTGCGCCTGGCAGCCATCGTAGCGATAATTAATCTGGCCACTGAGCAGCGTGGCCAGGTTATGCGAATGGATATGTTCACCGGCGTTAATATCAGTAGTGGCAGCACCAATAGCAAAACCGTATTTAATTACCGGTTCACCTTTGGCAATATCGTTTAGTGCTATTTTATGCCCGGCCGGTACCGCCTGCTGTGCGCTCAGGTGGGCAAAAGGTTCTGGTAAGGCTGCGCCCTGTGCCAACGGCTGCAACGCCACCACTACGTTATCTCGCGGGTGTACCTGCAATACCTGCAGCTGTTCGCCGATATCTGCCGGTGTATCCAGCCTGGTACTGCAACCGGGTTTTTGCTCTGTGCTCATTTTCAGCCTTCCTGCACCTTGTCTAGCGGTGGCAAACTGTGTTTAAAAAATGCTTACAACTATCATGTTCTGCCCGAACCGATTTGCCCACGCCAACACGCCGTAAATACGTCCCTGTAGGCTCGATTCAGGCATCCATGCCTTCAACGGTTGGCTTAGGGCAAGTCGGTTCTCCCCATCAGCCTCGCAATACTTAGCCAAACAGCTACAACTGCAATGCCTTACCATTTAAGGTTAAATCGACCTGATCAATCTGCGCCACATTCTCCAGCACGCCTATGCTGGCGGTCTGGTTAAACTCAACATGATGCAAACTGACACCACTGATCGGCGCCCGTTCAAAGCCGCGCAACTCAAAGGCACGCTGGGCTTTTTGTACCCGCAAATTGCTGATATGCAGATTCTTTACCTGCGGCAAATGCGAACCGGCATCGCCTTCTTCATAGTAAAAATTAATCACGATAGCGTCTTTTACTTCGCCGATATCTATATCGCGGATATAGATGTTTTCTATCAGACCGCCACGTACCGAGTTGGTTTTAATGCGGATACCACGGTCCAAGTCCGGGCTGCTCATACGGCAGCGGCGGGCAAAAATATTGCGCGCACCACCGGAAATTTCACTGCCCAACACCACGCCACCGTGGCCGGCACGCATCATACAATCCTGGATCACCACATTCTGCACCGGCGTGGCCAGGCGGCGGCCGTCGTTATTACGGCCGGATTTCAGCGCTATGCAGTCATCACCGGTATCGAACAGGCAGTTTTCAATCAACACCCGGTTACTGGATTCCGGGTTACAGCCGTCAGAATTCGGCCCGTGGCTGATACAATTAACGCCACGTACTATGACATCTTCTGACAGCACAGGGTTAATCAGCCAGAACGGTGAGTTACGGATGGTGACGCCTTCAATTAATACCCTTTTGCAGCGATATGGCTGAATAAAAGGCGGGCGCAGATAATTTTCGGCGAATACACGCTGGCTTACCGGTACCCCGGCTTCGGCCATATCAAACAAGGGTGTACGGGTGTTGGCCTGATCTGTTTTCGCATCCAACTGCCACGGCGTATGCTTCCACTGGCCTTTCCACGGCCACCACTGGCTATTACTGCCATTACCTTCGAGAATACCTTCGCCGGTAACAGCAATATTTTCCTGCTCAAAGGCATAGATCAGCGGTGAGTAACCCATCAGCTCCACCCCTTCCCAGCGGGTAAATACTGCCGGCAGGTAGCGCTCTGGTTCAGCATAAAATGACAATACCGCATCTTTTTGCAGATACAGGTTTACATTAGATTTTAAATGCACCGGCCCGGTATTAAAGCGCCCGGCCGGTACTACAACCCTGCCACCACCGGCGGCGGTACAGGCAGCAATAGCCGCTTTAATGGCTTCGCTGCTGTCGGCACCGGGCTTAGCGCCAAAATCGGTAATCACAAAATCGCGCCGGGCAAACACTGTTGCTGCTATAGCCGCAATAATGGCATCGGCCTGCTGCCATAGCGTATCGTCAGCTGCATCACTGGCGGAAGTTGTTAGCGCAGACGCAGACGAGCAGCCGTTTAATGACCATAAAGACAAGCCTATTCCGGCCAGCCCCAGGGTTTTTAAATGTTGCCGTCTTTGCTTGTCTGTCATGCGTAACCTCTTATCGTGCAGCACAGCACCCTTGTTTACCACTCAGATTAAGTGCGTATTGTTACTATAATAACCAATTTGCCACCGGTGGCAAGCTATTCGGCAAACTTTTTGCCAGCGGTAGCAAAAAAGTTTAATGCAATACGAAAGGAGCCATCCCGGCTTAGCCGGCAGCGCCGGAAACCCGGGCCGTAGACTCCCGTACCACTAAGGTTGGCGCCACTTTAGCCGCCACATTGCCTGCAGCTTTATCATTGTTTTCAATCGACATAATCAGCTTGCTTGCCGCCAGTAAGGCCATTTGCCGCACCGGCCGGCGGATAGTGGTCAGCGCCGGAATAATCCGAGAAGCCAGCATGTTATCGTCAAACCCTGCCACCGACAGCTGCTGCGGCACCTGAATACCCATATCATGCGCCACTTTCAGCACCCCGGCTGCCATATGGTCGTTATAGGCAAAAATGGCGGTGGGCCGCGGTTCACTGGCTAACAGGATACGCGCGCACTCAATACCGGTTTCATAGGTGTTATTGCCTTCAATAATCCACTGTGGCGGAATTTTAATGCCATAGGCCGACAAGCCAAGCTGAAAGCCTTCCATCCGCTCCGTTGCCGATTTATAGCGCTGCGGCCCGCTGATAAAGGCAATATGTTCATGCCCCAGTTGGGCAAAATAGCGCGCCATCTCGGCAGAGGCCGCCCTGTCGTCTGACACGACGATATGTTTGGCTTCATCCAGTGCCACCGAACTTAAGCGTACATAGGCACTGCCGGAATCTTTTAACGCCTGGGCCAGGGTTTCAGACTCCGACACCGGCGGCAGCACAATAACGCCATCCAGCTTGGAGCGCTGCATAAAGCGCAGGCAATCCTGAACCAGGGTTTCGCTGCGATAGCGGCACGGATGCACCACCAGCTCGTAGCCGAGGTTGGAGCACACCTCCAGCACGCCGCGCTGCACATCATCCAGATACAGCGCATCGGGGTTATCGTAAATCAGCCCGAGCAAATAGGAGCGGCTCGACGCCAGCCCCCTGGCCTGGGTATTGGGCGAATAATTCAGCTCGCTAATCACCTTTTCTACCCGCACCCGGGTAGAAAAGGT
>CAZEGA010000279.1:2385-4172 GCA_964511675.1 uncultured Rheinheimera sp. | reverse complement strand
GTTAAAGCATTTGACAACGGGCCATTAAATAGGCATATTATGCGGCCTTTGATGGGTCCGTTGTCAAATGCTTCAACGGTAAAGTCGCAGATTTTAATCGGGTAGCCTACTGGTAATCTGTGCTGATAACGGGGCAGAATAGCGCTTGGCTAAATGAAAGGTGCTTAAGTGTCGGCAAAGTTATTAAAATCGGGCCTTATTGTCAGCTTTATGACATTGATTTCACGCGTACTTGGGCTGGTACGCGATGTAGTGGTGGCCAACTTTATCGGTGCCGGTGCGGCAGCCGATGTATTCTTTTTTGCCAACCGCATTCCTAATTTTTTTCGCCGTTTATTTGCCGAAGGGGCATTTTCGCAGGCATTTGTGCCGGTGCTGGCCGAGGTAAAAACCAAACACGGTGACGCCGCCGTGCGCTTATTGCTGGCGCGGGTCACCGGTAGCCTGGGGGTTATTGTCACGCTGGTAACGCTGTTTGGGGTTATTGCCTCGCCCCTGGTGGCGATGTTGTTTGGTATGGGCTGGTTTGTCGAGTGGCTGAATGATGGCCCGGATGCGCACAAGTTTGAACTGGCCAGCCTGATGCTGAAAATTACCTTTCCGTATTTATGGTTTATCAGCCTGGTGGCGTTATCGGGCGCGGTGCTTAACACCTATAACCGCTTTGCGGTGGCGGCCTTTACGCCGGTATTTTTAAATATCGCCATTATTGCCTGTGCTGTTTACCTGGCCCCTGCACTGGATGAGCCGGCACTGGCGCTGGCCTGGGGCGTATTTATCGGCGGCGTGGTACAGCTGCTGTTTCAGTTGCCGTTTTTAGCCAAAGCCGGTTTGCTGGTATGGCCCAAGTGGGGCTGGCGCGATGAAAACGTAACCAAGATCCGCAAACTGATGCTGCCGGCGCTGTTTGGTGTGTCGGTCAGCCAGATTAATTTACTGCTCGATACAGTGATTGCCTCTTTCTTACTGACCGGTGCGGTAAGCTGGCTGTACTATTCCGACCGGTTAATTGAGTTTCCGTTGGGGTTATTTGGGATTGCTATTGCTACGGTGATCCTGCCGAATTTATCGCGGCATTATGCCAGCGAAAACAGCCAGCGTTTCAGCCAGACACTGGACTGGTCGCTGCGTTTTGTCGCACTGTTTGGCATGCCGGCGATGGCGGGGCTGATAGTGTTGTCGCAGCCGATTATCGCGCTGCTGTTTATGCGCGGTGAGTTTACCCAGCACGATGTACTGATGGTGTCATACAGCCTGATTGCCTATAGCACAGGCTTACTCAGTTATATGTTTATCAAGGTGCTGGCACCGGGGTTTTATGCCCGCCAGGATATCAAGACGCCGGTACGTATCGGCATTATTGCCATGGTAGCCAATATGGTATTTAACCTGATACTGGCGCCGTTTTTAAGTTATGTCGGCCTGGCGCTGGCTACCGCAATGTCGGCCAGTTTAAATGCGTATTTACTGTATCGCGGTTTAAAACTGGCCGGGGTGTACCAACTAAGTAAAGCCAGTATGATGTTTTTACTCAGGCTGGTTATTGCCAGCTGTGTGATGGCGGCATTGCTGTATTGGCAAACACCGACCCTGGAGCAGTGGGTGCAGCTTGGTTTTACTACCCAGGTATGGCGCTTAAGTACACTGTGTGTGCTGGCCGTTGTGGGATATTTTCTGCTGTTATGGTTGCTTGGTGTGCGTTTGCGCCATTTTAAAGCCAATTCTGTTGCTGAAAGCAATTGATGAAGTGGTTATAATGCGCGGTTTCTAGTCATCGGTCAGAAACG
>CAZEGA010000279.1:0-2375 GCA_964511675.1 uncultured Rheinheimera sp. | reverse complement strand
CGCGGCTTACGCAATATTCAGCCCCGCCATCGCGGATGCGTGCTGACGATTGGCAATTTTGATGGTGTGCATCTGGGCCATCAGGCGGTGCTGAGCAAAGTGGTTGCTATTGCCAGGCAAATGCAACTACCGTCCTGCGTGATGTTATTTGAGCCGCAGCCGCTGGAGCTGTTTGCTGGCGAGGCGGCACCGGCCAGGCTGACACGGTTTCGCGAAAAATATACTGCGCTGGCAAAGCTCGGTATAGACCGTTTGCTGTGTGTACATTTTGCCCCTGCCTTTGCGGCGCAGGCGCCTGAGCAGTTTATTCAGCAGTTGCTGCTAAAACAGCTGGGTGTGGAACAATTGATTGTCGGCGATGATTTTCGCTTTGGTAAAAACCGCAGTGGCAGTTTTGAGTTACTGGCTCTGGCATCTGAACAGCATCAGTTCGGCCTGTGCAGTACCTCGAGTTTACTGCTGGGCCAGCAACGGATCAGCAGTACGCTGATCCGCCAGGCGCTGGCCGAAGATAACTTAACGCTGGCGGCACAAATGTTAGGCCGGCCCTTTGCCTTAACCGGCCGCGTGCGGCATGGCCGCAAATTAGGTCGTGATTTAGGTTTTCCGACCGCCAATGTGTTTTTATACCGGCGTAAGCTGCCGGTGGCCGGGGTTTACGCCATCACGGCCAATACGGCGTTTGGTACTTACTACGGCGTGGCTAATATAGGCCACAGGCCGACAGTGCAGGGCCAGCGCCGGCAGCTGGAAGCGCACTTATTCGATTTTAATGGCGATTTATACGGCAGCCAGATAGAGGTGTTGTTACAGCACAAGTTACGTAACGAGCAGCGCTTCGATGGCCTGGCCGCATTACAACAACAAATTGCGGCCGATGTTGCCGCAGCAAAAATATTTTTTCAGCAGGGTGCGCCAAGTACCCATGCCACTACTGACAAGACGGAACAGAACGGATGAGCGACTATAAGCATACCCTGAATTTGCCGGACACGGCTTTTGCGATGCGCGCCAATCTGGCGCAGCGCGAGCCGCAAATGCTGGCAAAATGGACCGAAGCAGATTTATACGGCAAGATCCGTGCAGCCAAAAAAGGTAAAAAAACCTTTATCCTGCACGATGGCCCGCCGTACGCCAACGGCAATATCCATATCGGGCATGCGGTTAACAAAATTCTGAAAGACATTATCGTCAAGGCAAAAACCTTAGCCGATTTTGACGCACCCTATGTACCGGGCTGGGATTGCCACGGCCTGCCGATTGAGCTGGTGGTGGAGAAAAAATACGGCAAACCGGGGACCAAGCTCACCGCAGCCGAATTCCGCCAGCAATGCCGCGACTATGCCGCCACGCAAATTGATGCCCAGCGTACCGACTTTGTCCGCTTAGGCGTGCTGGGCGACTGGCAAAACCCGTACCGCACTATGGATTACACCTTTGAGGCCAATATTATCCGCTCGCTGGGCAAGATTATCGCCAACGGCCATTTGCAGCAGGGCTTTAAGCCGGTGCACTGGTGTACCGACTGTGCTTCAGCACTGGCAGAAGCCGAAGTGGAATACCAGGACAAAGTTTCCCCGGCCATTGATGTCCGTTTTGCCTTAGTGGATGAAGCGGCGGTAGATCGCTTTGATCACCCTGAAGGTAAACGCGGCACGGGTAAGGTGTCGGTAGTGATCTGGACGACCACGCCCTGGACCATACCGGCCAACCGCGCCGTAGCACTGAATGCCAAACTGGATTACAGCCTGGTACAGGTAGAGCAGGGGCCGAACGGTGCCGAGCGTTTGATTATGGCTACTGATCTGGTCAAAGACGTGATGGCGCGCGCCGGTATCGAACATTACCATGCGCTGGGCTTTGCCAAAGGTGCTGCACTGGAGCTGGTACCGTTAAAGCACCCGCTGTATGACTTTAATGTACCGCTGATTATGGGCGAGCATGTAACCACGGAATCCGGCACCGGCTGTGTACACACCGCGCCTGGCCATGGTCAGGAAGATTTCGTGGTGGGTAAGCACTATAACCTCGAAGTAGCCAACCCGGTGGGCGCCAACGGGGTTTACCTGCCCGATACGCCGCTGTTTGCCGGCCAACATGTATTTAAAGCCAATGACAGCGTAGTGGAAGCGTTAAAAGCCGCTGCTGCCTTGCTGGTGCATAAAGCCTACAAGCACAGCTACCCGCACTGCTGGCGGCATAAAACGCCGATTATTTTCCGCGCTACACCGCAGTGGTTTATCAGTATGGAGCAGCAGGGGCTGCGCAGCACCTCACTGGCGCAAATTGAACAAACCCGCTGGATACCGGACTGGGGCCAGCAGCGCATTGAGCAAATGGTCGCCGGCCGGCCGGCCTGGTGTATTTCACGCCAG
>CAZEGA010000278.1:0-4178 GCA_964511675.1 uncultured Rheinheimera sp. | reverse complement strand
TCAGTACCAGCCTGCTTGACCCGGCCGCCGAAGCCGCCATGGGCCATATCGAGCTGGCAAAATGGGCCGATCTGGTATTAATTGCCCCGGCCAGCGCCGATATTATTGCCCGTATGGCGCACGGCCTGGCTAACGACTTACTCACCACCTGCGTACTGGCGACTGCCGCACCGGTGGCTATAGCCCCGGCGATGAACCAGCAGATGTATAAAAACATAGCTACTCAGCAGAATTTAGCCACACTAAAAGCACATAATTTTTACATTTATGGCCCGGGCTGTGGTGAGCAGGCCTGTGGCGATGTCGGCGCCGGCCGTATGCTGGAGCCGCTGGAGCTGGTCAGCGCCCTAGAAGAGCACTTTTTAGCTGAACAGCAACTTAATAACATTAACATCACAATTACTGCCGGCCCAACCCGCGAGGCCATCGATCCGGTGCGTTATATCTCTAACCACAGCTCCGGCAAGATGGGCTTTGCCTTAGCCGCAGCCGCAGCCGCTATGGGGGCAAATGTCACGTTAATCAGTGGCCCGGTGTCATTAGCTACCCCGGCCGGAGTAACACGGATTGATGTGATTACCGCACAGCAGATGTATGACGCGGCCATAGCACAGGCGGTTAACAGCGATATCTTTATTGGCTGCGCCGCCGTGGCGGATTATCGCGTAGCAGCAGTGGCCAGCGAAAAAATGAAGAAAACCGCCAGCGACAGCATTGAAATTAAGCTGGTGAAAAACCCGGATATTATTGCCAGCGTAGCCGCTTTAACCGCACAGCGGCCTTTTACTGTCGGTTTTGCCGCTGAAACACAGCATGTATTGCAGTATGCCAAAGACAAGCTGGCACGCAAAAAGCTGGATTTAATCTGCGCTAATGATGTATCCAGTGCCGGGCTGGGTTTTAACAGCGATCATAATGCCGTCACGCTGCTGTGGCAAAGTGGTGAGCAGGTGCTGGCAACGCAGCCTAAAGCCGATTTAGCCAAAACCATACTGCAACATATCTATGCACAGTTTTCTGCCAGATAATTGATAAACATAAGAGTTAAGCCGTAAATGAAAAAAGCTATTGATTTAAAGATCCTTGACCCGCGTATTGGTACTGAGTTTCCGCTACCGGCCTATGCCACACCGGGTTCTGCCGGGTTAGACCTGCGTGCCTGTATTGATACAACGCTGACGCTGGCACCGGGCGCAACCACGCTAATTCCGACCGGGTTATCCATCTTTATCGGCGATGCTAACCTGTGCGCCACTATCCTGCCCCGCTCCGGCCTGGGCCATAAACACGGCATCGTACTGGGTAATCTGGTCGGGTTAATCGACTCGGATTATCAGGGCCCGCTGATGGTATCGATGTGGAACCGCGGCAGTGACAGCTTTAGCATTGAGCCGGGTGATCGCATAGCCCAGCTGGTATTTATGCCGGTGGTACAGGCTGAATTTACTCTCGTTGACAGCTTTGAACAAACCGCGCGCGGCGAAGGTGGTTTTGGCCATTCTGGTAAAGCTTAAATGTCAGCACCTCGTCGCAGTAACCGTAAAGAAGATATTTTGCAGGCCCTGGCCGCTATGCTGCAAAGCAACAACGGCCAGCGTATTACCACCGCAGCACTGGCAGAGAAAGTCGGTGTATCAGAAGCGGCGCTGTATCGTCACTTCCCCAGCAAAGCGCGGATGTTTGAAGGCTTAATCGAGTTTATTGAAGACACGCTGCTATCGCGCATTAATGTGATCCTCGATGAGCATAAAGACACCGTCAGCCGCACCGAGCTGATTTTGCAGCTTATTTTAGTTTTTGCCGAGCGCAATCCTGGCATTTGCCGCATTCTGACCGGCGATGCGCTGCAAGGCGAACAGGAGCGGCTGCAGGAGCGGGTAGCACTGTTGTTTGAAAAGCTGGAAACCCAGTTAAAACAGTGCCTGCGCGAACGTAAGCTGCGTGAGGGTAAGGGTTTTAGTATCGACGAAGGCGAACTGGCCAACCTGCTGCTGGCCACGGTAGAAGGTAAACTCAGCCAGTTTGTCCGCTCCGGCTTTAGCCGCCTGCCCACCAGCCAGTGGGTAAATCAGTGGAGACAGTTACAGTTGGCTCTGTTTAGCTGAAGCAAAAGGTTTTTCCTCAGACGCGAAGAGCAGAGTGGCTGGTGTGCTTTCGTAGCAGCGGCAGGGATGCCGCGCAGGCTGAAAGGGCACAGGGATGTGATCCTTGAAGCCGGCGAAGAAAGCATTTCCAGCCACACTGCTGTGCTCAGCAGCGCGAAAACACAGCTAATCTCTTCCTTAATCCAGATCCGTTACAACACCACAAAACATGGTTTGGTTAAGCAAAACGCTCATACAGTGCTGCGCCCCATACCAGCGCCACGATAACCAGTGACACAAACACCGCCGCCGAGCCCATATCCTTGGCCCGGCCCGACAGCTCATGCCGCTCCAGGCTGACCCGGTCAGTCAGTGATTCAATGGCTGAATTTAACAGTTCCACCACCAGCACTAAGCACCAGACACTGACCAATAGCGCAAACTGGCTGACAGAGGTTGCCAGCCAGGCGGCCAGCGGCACAGAAATAACGGCCAAGGTGGTTTCCTGACGAAAGGCTGATTCATGCCGCCAACTGGCAGCAAAGCCCTGCATCGAACACTTGGCTGCTTTAAATATCCGCCCTAATCCGGTGCCATTTGGCTTTAACATCTTTGCTGTCCTTAAAAAACGAGCCATTTACGCTGAACTTGCCATCTGAAGGCTGAAACCTCGATGCGCAGCCACAGAGTGTCTGAGTGAGCGCTGTGCGCGAGCGAGTTGCTGTGGCGAACACAGCGAGTGTTACAGCCTTCGCCCTTGCTCCGGAGTATAGCCAAGTGTCAGGAAATGCTTTCTGCACCTTAAGTATTAACGCCGTATTGTGCCCGATAGGCTTTTACCGCATCCAGATGCTGCGCCAGCTCCGGCTTATCGGCCAGATAGCTGACGAGATCCGGCAGGCTGATAATCGAGATTACCTTAGTATTAAAATCGCGTTCTACTTCCTGGATCGCCGACAGCTCGCCCTGGCCGCGCTCCTGCCGGTCCAACGCAATTAACACGCCGGTAAGCTCGGCGCCCTGCGCCTGAATAAGCTGCATCGACTCACGGATCGCCGTACCGGCGGTGATCACATCATCCACCAGCATAATGCGGCCTTTTAATGGCGAACCGACTAAATTACCGCCCTCGCCATGGGTTTTGGCTTCCTTGCGGTTAAAGCAGTACGGCAGATCACGGTTATAGTGGTCGGCCAGCGCTACGGCGGTAGTCGTTGCGATAGGAATCCCCTTATAGGCCGGACCAAACAGTACGTCGAACTCAAGGCCACTATCCTGTAACGCCGCCGCATAAAACCGGCCCAGCCTGGCTAAGTCACCACCGCTATTAAATAAACCGGCGTTAAAGAAGTACGGGCTGGTACGGCCCGATTTCAGTGTAAAACTGCCAAACTTCAATACCTGGCGCGACAGCGCAAATTCAATAAATTCACGTTGAAACGGTTTCATAATGCTGCTGTATCCTCTGCCTGTTACGCCAGTACGCGCTTTTGCTCGTCAATAATTTCGCGGATAGCATGTTTGCCCAAATCCAGCATCTGCTGCATTTCTTCAAAGCTGAACGGTGCTTCTTCTGCCGTACCCTGAATTTCAATCACCTTGCCGGTTTCGGTCATCACGATATTCATATCGGTTTCAGCGTTAGAGTCTTCGGCATAGTCTAAATCGGCTACTGCTATGCCTTTATAAATCCCCACCGAGACTGCCGCCACCATAAAATTCAGCGGGTTGGTTTTAATGATGCCTTTGGCACGCATAAAATTCAGTGCATCTACCAGCGCCACACAGGCACCGGTAATAGACGCCGTACGGGTGCCACCATCGGCCTGAATTACATCACAGTCGATAGTAATGGTGTTTTCACCCAGCAGCTTTAAATCTACTGCGGTGCGCAGCGCGCGGCCAATTAAACGCTGAATTTCCATCGTGCGGCCACCCTGCTTACCGCGCGCCGCTTCGCGATCGTTACGGGTATGGGTAGCACGTGGCAGCATGCCGTATTCGGCGGTCACCCAGCCCTTGCCCTGGCCCTTCATAAAGCGTGGTACACCTTCAATAACACTGGCGGTACAAATCACTTTGGTTTCACCGTAT
>CAZEGA010000277.1:2614-4187 GCA_964511675.1 uncultured Rheinheimera sp. | reverse complement strand
TGTTCTGCCAAAATCCGATTCAGTTTCTCTTTGATATATAAAATTTCACGGGCATGAATTTCAATATCTGACGCTTGCCCCTGAAAACCACCCAATGGCTGGTGGATCATAACCCGGGCGTTAGGTAAACAATAGCGCTTACCTTTAGTACCACCTGACAGTAAAAATGCCCCCATACTGGCAGCCTGGCCAACACACACCGTTGCAATATCCGGCTTGATATAACGCATAGTGTCGTAAATAGACAAACCGGCCGTTACCGAACCACCGGGTGAATTGATATAAATATAGATGTCTTTTTCCGGATTTTCCGACTCTAAGAACAATAATTGCGCCACAATCAGATTGGCCATGTGATCTTCAACCTGGCCGGTAAGAAAAATCACCCGCTCTTTTAACAGGCGTGAATAAATATCAAACGACCGCTCGCCTTTAGCGGTTTGCTCTATAACGATAGGCACCAGAGCACTAACTATGTCATTCAGATGATGTGGCATAGACATATTACAGGATTCCCTCTTTCAGACTGGATTTTGCGGGGGCGAAAAATAAAATGGCCCGAACTGTTGTCCGAGCCATTAAAGCTGCCAAGCCAGCAGAAGTCAATCTTAGTTGGCGGCTTGCGGATTCATAATCTCGTCAAAGGCGGCTTTTTGTTCAGTTACCTTGGCAGCAGCCAGGATAACGTCGATAGCCTGCTCTTCCAGCGCAACATTGCGCATGCTCTGCAGCAGCTCTTTGTTGCTGTTGTAGTACTGCACAACTTCCTGCGGATCTTCATAGGCAGACGCAACCGTTGCAATTAACGCCTGAACTTTTTGGTCATCGACTTTCAGTTCGCTGGTTTTAATTACTTCACCCAGTAACAGGCCCACTTTTACGCGGTCTTTTGCCTGCTCTTCGAACAGTGAAGCTGGTAATTCAGGCAGATTTTTCGGGTCAAGGTTATTACCAAAACGCTGCAGCGCCTGCTTGCGCAGTACCTCTACTTCACCTTTGATCAGGGCCTGAGGTACGTCAACTTCATTGTTTGCCAGCAGGCCTTTGATCACCTGATCTTTTACTTTGGCCTTGATATTCTGGTTCAGCTCACGCTCCATGTTTTTACGCACTTCTGCTTTCAGGGCATCAACAGTCGCCGTTTCCAGACCAAACAATGTAGCAAATTCATCGTTCAGCTCTGGCAGTACCTGCTGCTCTACCGTGTTTACGGTTACCGCGAAGCTGGCGGCTTTACCTTTTAAGTTTTCCGCGTGGTACTCTTCCGGGAAGGTTACGTCAACAGTGGTCTGCTCACCGGCTTTCTTGCCAACAATACCGTCTTCAAACCCCGGGATCATCCGGCCCTGGCCCAGCTCTAAGGTAAAGTTTGTGGCTTTGCCGCCGTCAAACTCTTCGCCGTCGATAGAACCGACAAAGTCGATCACAACGCGATCACCATTTGCAGCTTTGCCTTTCTTGGCTTCCCATTTGGCATGTTGCTTACGCAGCGTATCCAGCATCTTGTCCAGATCGGCATCAGTGATGTCTACTACCGGCTGGTTAACTTCAATTTTGTCCAGATTTTTTACGG
>CAZEGA010000277.1:0-2604 GCA_964511675.1 uncultured Rheinheimera sp. | reverse complement strand
CCGGATACACTTCGAAAGTGGCTTTAAATTCTAAATCTTTGCCTTGCTCCAGCTGGCCAGGGGCAAAAGTCGGGTTGCCGGCCGGAGTCAGCTTGTTGGCAATAATGGCTTCATAGAAATGACGCTGCATTTGCTCACCGGCAACTTCCTGCAACACAGCCAGACCATAGCGCTTCTGGATCAGTGTTACCGGTGCTTTGCCCGGGCGGAAACCGTCGATACGCTGACGCTTGGCCAGATCACGTAAACGGCTTTTTACTTCTGCATCAATTTTGCCGGCCGGAACAGTGATAGTGACCTGGCGCTCTAAACCCTGAGTGGTTTCCACAGAAACTTGCATTTTGTTACCTCAAATTCAAAAACAGGCGTGATTATTTCGCCTTACTCGTGTGATCTGGTATCAAAAACGCAGCACTGAACCAGACCTGTTATAAAATAGGACGCGGCATTATAGCGGGCTAAATGTCTGACGTCGAGCCCTTAGCCTTACTACTGCTAACAGCCAAAAAAAAGGCAGTATAGTCAGTTATATAGCTATACTGCGGGCGATATTTATTTGCCAGTTAATGGCTTAGTTGCGGGTTTGGCCACTGCCGGTAACCACATATTTTTCTGTAGTCAGCGCTTCAAGCCCCATAGGGCCATAGGCATGCAGTTTACTGGTGGAAATGCCGATCTCAGCTCCCAGCCCCAGCTCGCCACCATCGGAGAAACGTGAAGAGGTATTGTGCATTACCACGGCAGCATCCACCTGACGGATAAAGCGCCCGGCATTGGCCTGATCACTGGTACAGATAACCTCGGTATGCTGTGAACCAAAGCGATCTATATGCGCCATGGCCGCATCCAGATCAGTAACAACCCGGATGGCAATTTCTGCTGCCAGATACTCCTGGCCAAACTCATCGTCTGCAATGGGCCGGGCCTGGTTAAAATAGCCGATACTGTTTTGACAGGCATGCACAATAACATCATGTTCAGATAAGGCTTTGGCCACCAGCGGCAGAAAGTCTGCGGCAATCTGGCGGTTTACCAGTAAAGCTTCCAGCGCATTACACACCCCCGGGCGCTGTACCTTACCGTTTAACAGTAAATCCAGTGCCATCGCCAAATCGGCACTCTGATCAACATACAAGTGGCAGACCCCTTTATAATGCTGAATAACCGGAATACGGCTGTGCTCGGTAACAAAGCGGATAAGGCCTTCCCCCCCGCGCGGTATCACCAGATCGATATACTGCTCCTGCTGCAGCAGCGCCAGCATCAGCTCCCGATCCGGGTTGGGCACTATGCTGACCACCTCATCCGGCAGCTGATGTTGCCGCAGTGCCCGCTGCATAGCCGCAGCTATTGCCAGACTGGTCTGGATAGCCTCGCGGCCACAGCGCAGTATTACCGCATTACCTGCCTTAAAGCACAGGGCACCGGCATCGGCAGTAACATTGGGCCTGGCTTCATAAATCATGCAGATCACCCCCAGGGCAATACGGCGCTTTGCAATATGAATACCATTGGGCCGCTGTTCAATATAGCGTGTGGCACCAACCGGATCAGGCAACGCAATAATCTGCTCAATGGCGTTGGCCATAGCCTCGATACGTTCGTTGGTAAGTGTTAAACGGTCGAGCATAGCGGCCCCGGTGCCATTGGCGCGGGCAACAGCCACTTCATCTTTGTTGGCGGCCAGTATTGCAGCACTGGCGGCACGGATATGGCTGGCCATACTCTGCAGCACAATATTCTTTTGTCCGGTGGTTAAATTTGCCACAGCTTTGGCTGCCAGTGACGCTTTGGCGGCTATGCTTGCCGCAACATCGGTACTCATATTCTCTCCGCTAACTTCATGTTTCTGCGCTCAACAACATCAGGAATACAGTTGCACATATTCCTGCGAGGGCAGCATTTGTACCATTTTTTCAAAACTCAGGCCCAGCCGGGTCAGCACTTTAATCGATGAGATATTGCCAGCACTGGTCAGCCCGATAATACGTTTTAACTTTAATTGCTGATAACCAAAGTGCATCACTGCAGCCGCCGCTTCATAAGCATAGCCCTGGCCCCAATACTGCGGTAAAAACGCAAATCCGATATCCGTTTCCTGTAAGTAGTCACGAAACAGTAAACCACAAAAGCCCAGTGCCTGCCCTGTTTCATTGCTTTCAACCAGGAACAGGCCATAGCCATGCTGCTGATAGCTTTTAATTGGCCCTTCGGCCAAATAATGCAGTGCATCCAGCTCAGAGCGCACCCCACGATCGGCGATATTATCAATAAAGGAAGGTTCATTTAGCAGTTGTACGGTAAACGCTGCATCTGAGGCAGTAAGCTGTCTGATCCGCAACCGCGGAGTTTCTGCAATAAGCAAAATAATTATCCTTAATCTGAGGGCAGACAGAAGCATACATCAGAATTTAAAGACTCAGGAACAGGGGAAAGATATTTTTCTGCAGGAAAATGGCCGAGTACCCAAACCAAGTGCGCTGTTTATATTAAAACTTAAGAGAAATGGTCGGTGATGCAGGATTTTAACCTGCGACCCGTTAGATCGAGAGTACCCAAACCAAGTGCGCTGTTTATATTAAAACTTAAGAGAAATGGTCGGTG
>CAZEGA010000276.1:800-4187 GCA_964511675.1 uncultured Rheinheimera sp. | reverse complement strand
TATTGAAAACGGCCGCATTTTTTACAGTGCATCGGGCAAGGGGCTGGGCTGTTATCTGGCCGATAACGGTTTTATGGTGTACTGCGCCGATTTTGCCGGGCGTGGCTTATCCCGGCCCCATGTGTCGGCAGGCCTGGCACAAAGCCAGCAACAGATGATCACCGGCGATATTCCGGCACTGATAGAGCATCTGTATCAGTTACATCAGCAGAAAATCATTCTGATCGCCCACTCCTGGGGCGGTGTCGTCGCCGCCGCCAGCCTGGCCCGTTTTCCTGCGCTGGCGGCTAAGGTGGCAGCTAAGGTGTGTTTCGGCAGCAAAAGGGTGATCAGTGTGGCAGGGCTGGAACGCAGGCTGAAAATTGACTTTATCTGGAATACGTTAGCCCCCTGGCTAAGCAGAAAACAAGGCTATTTCCCGGCGCGTAAGTGGCGGCTGGGCTCTGATGATGAGCCGGCGCAGTTTTTGCTGGATACGGTGCGCTGGATCGCCGGCGCGCCTTTTTGCGATCTGACCGATCAGTTTGACTATGCGGCCGCCAGTAGCACACTGGCCTGGCCGCCGGTATGGCATTTTGCTGCCCAGCATGATCGTTTACTGGGCCATCCGCAGGATGTGAAAGCTTTTATTGCCGAAACCGCACCACAGGCCCGTTTTACCTTGCTGGGTAAGGCAAACGGTTATAAACAGAATTATGATCACATCTCTATGCTGACCCATCCGGCTGCGGTGCATGAGCATTTTGCTGAACTACGTGACTGGTTGTTGCAACTTGAGCAATAACGCCTGCTGGCGTTTGCTGTGCTGCTGTAACAGTGCGGTGTCTGCGCCGAAACGCCAGGCTAATTCGGCGCTGATATCCACGGTATCTATCATACCGGCCACGCTCCACAGATCTTCTTCCAGTTGTTTGGCTTTGTGAATAGCATAGGTACTGATATAGCTGAGTTCCGGCGCGATAAACTCCACGTCCGGCCGGCCGGTACGGCATAAAAACAAGCGGTAGCAAAACACGACTTCGTGTTGCAGGGCATTCAGCACAAACTGTTGTTTATGCTGTTCGGTATGAAACTCATAATCGTAGCGGCAGGTTAATTCCGGTTTGCTGTCGCTATGGCTTATTACCACGTACAGCTCATAGCTTTTGGGCGCTTCCAGCCGTTTCATCTGTTTAAGATGCTGGGCAAAATGCAGGCTGGCCGCGTTATTCTGCAGAATTAACGCCAGATCCTGTCTGGTATTGTCGCCACTATACAGGCTGAGCAACAGGTGCAGGCTGCTCAGGTTATTGCCCTGGGCTACAGTGTTAACGTCATAGCGGATACCCTTACGGTGCAGGTACAGGGCAAAGTGGTTTTGCACATTCAGGTACATGTTGCGCAGGGCAGCGGATAAACCCGGATACTTTGGGCTTTCTTCGGCCGGTGTCAGCCTGGCCCTGTTGTTCTGGATCAGCTGCTGGAAAAATAACCGCCCGGTATGCGGCTCTGTGCCCTCCAGCGCCCGCAGGTTCATAATAGTGCGGCTTTTGCTGACCGCCATCACTTCATACGGCAAAGCAGTGAGCCGGTATTTATTGCTGATCTGCTGCATGTCGGGCAAATCAAGCAGCAGCACATCGCCTTTCTGGTAACGCACCGGTAAGGTGGTTTCCAGTTGCAGCCCTTTGGAAGAAAAATCCCGGCTGTGGCCGCTTAACGGTGACTGCTGGTCGGCATCCGTGACGATAACGCTGGTTTTATACAGATAGCGTGATTCGGAGCGCAGATTAACATACTGGATGGCAACGGCTTCGCAGGGCGGCTGTTGCGGTACTTTCTTGTGGCCAAAGCGGGCCAGCAGTTTAAGTTGCTGTTGGTCCACCGGGTAGTTCTGATACCAGCCGGTACTGAGTTCCGAACTGATATCGGTCAGGGTCGCAATATAACGGATATCCTGAATATAGTGTTTTATTAAACTGGAGAGGGCGGCCGCTTTGTGGCTGCCGTCTGTTTCCGGCAAGGTGGAGGGCGGCTGTGCCATCGCCGGGGTTACGCGCTGAATATTCAGCTGCAATACCCGCCAGCCGGCTTTACCGGCGCCAAAGCCAAGAAACAGCTGGCGCAGCGCATCGTCGGCAGACAGTTCTTCTGTTGTGGCAGAATAAAAAAACAGTTTGCCTTTTACCGCATGGGTAAAGCTGTACAAAATGGTGCTTTTATCCTGCTGCGGTTGCTGCAGTATGGTTTTAAGGCGGCGGACCGACAGAATACTGTTAAACACGGCCTGGTGCTGTTCATCAAGAAAATGCTGCCAGACGGTTTTGTTATAGTCTGTTGTCAGCGCACAGATCGGTAGCGGCTGGCCATCGCGTACGCTAATAAAGACCGGCAAACTGCTGAGCCTCGGCAGGTAAAATTGCTCGTAGCCTTTACTGAGCAGGCTCTGGCTGATGCTGTCCAGGTTAACTTTGTAGCGGCGCTTGTTACCGCTGATAAATTTCTGCAGAAATTCGGCAAACTGCTGTTCGTCAGCGCCTGGCAGGCGCTGCATGCGCCAGTACAGGTTAGCGCCTTGCTGTTCGGTATCAACCAGCCGGTATAAGATGCCGGAGGCAAAACCCAGTAAAAACTCCTGTTCCAGCCCGGTAAAATGCAGGCGGACCTGCTGGCTGGCCTCAGCCGGCAATGGCTGGTGCAGTTTGATTTTACAACCGGATACCGATAAATCTGA
Organism: uncultured Rheinheimera sp.; assembly: GCA_964511675.1. Lineage (GTDB taxonomy): Bacteria > Pseudomonadota > Gammaproteobacteria > Enterobacterales > Alteromonadaceae > Alishewanella. The sequence continues at coordinate 1,474 of CAZEGA010000276.1, read as the reverse complement.
CGTGCTGGCGCGGTATTTTTTTCCTGCCAGCTCCAGCTCGACATCAATACTGAAGTGCATGCGCTCGTCACGCCGGCTGGTGTAATTACCAAAAGGGATCAGCCGGGCATAGTGTGCCTGTCCGGCGGCTTGTTCTTCTGTTGCGTCACGGGGGCCGGCTGCCTGTTGCAGGGCATGTTTAACCCGTTGCTCGGTCTGTTTGCGGTGCATAACCCGGAAATTATTTTCGGTGTTCATCACCTCTTCGTACAGGCCGACAGTATAAGAGCCATATTGCTTTAAACCCTGCTCAAACACATTAATGGCGTTGGCGTCCATATAGTGTGTTTTACCCAGGTAATCATAGGGTTTGACGTCGCCATCGACATGGCCACGCAAATCAATATAGAAATTGCACGGCTGGGCCATGCGTTTCAGTTCCATTTTCAGTAAAAACTGCTTGGATTTAGGCAGATCTGAGGTTAATAAACTGAACACCTGATCAAAATCGGCAGAGTTGAGCGAACTTTTCATCCGCTCAATCACGCCAATATAGTCCTGTAAATCTGCTGCTGTCATAGTTCTGTCAGGTTCAATGCCAAAATTCCGGCATCTTAGGGTTATAATCTGTAGTACGCTACGTTGTTGGTCATTGAAAAGCAATATCCATGCCTTTCATTTAGTTCAGGATAATT
>CAZEGA010000276.1:0-790 GCA_964511675.1 uncultured Rheinheimera sp. | reverse complement strand
AATTATGGCAAAAGTAAAAACCGCTTACGTTTGCAGTGACTGCGGGGCGGATTTTATGCGCTGGCAGGGGCAGTGTACCGAGTGTGGTGCCTGGAATACCATCAGCGAAGTACGGCTGGGCAGCGCGTCCGGCAAAACGCACCGCCTGGAAGGGTATGCCGGTGCCACTGTGGCGAAAGTGATGCGGCTGGATGAAGTGGACTTGCAGGATGTGCCGCGTTTTAGCAGTGGCTTTGCCGAATTGGACCGGGTACTGGGCGGCGGCATAGTGCCGGGCTCGGCGATTTTAATTGGCGGCCATCCGGGGGCGGGTAAAAGTACCCTGTTACTGCAAATTATGTGCGGCCTGGCGCAACAGGGCGGTGCGCTGTATGTTACCGGCGAGGAGTCTTTGCAGCAGGTGGCCATGCGGGCACAGCGCTTGGGCCTGCCGAGCAATGCCCTGAACATGCTGGCAGAAACCAATGTTGAAACCATCTGTATGCTGGCGCAACAGGAAAAGCCGCGCATCATGGTGATTGACTCTATTCAGGTGATGCATCTGGCCGATATTCAGTCGGCACCGGGCAGCGTATCGCAGGTACGCGAAAGTGCGGCTTTTTTAACCCGTTTTGCCAAGCAGTACCATATCGCCATTATTATGGTTGGCCATGTCACCAAAGACGGTTCGCTGGCCGGGCCCAAGGTGCTGGAGCATTGTATTGACTGCTCGGTGATGCTGGATGGCGACAGTGACAACCGCTACCGCACCTTGCGCGGCCATAAAAACCGCTTTGGCCCGGTTAATGAG
>CAZEGA010000275.1:0-4224 GCA_964511675.1 uncultured Rheinheimera sp. | reverse complement strand
TGCTTGGCCGAAATCTATAAGGCGTCAATACGTCCTAAAATGGACGCTTACAAATGAGTGGCTACAAGCAACTGACCTACGAGCAACGATGCCAGATTGAAGTGTTAAAGCAAAGCGGTTTTAGTCAACAACGGATTGCAGAAGCCATTGGCTCGGACCAGTCAACGATTTCAAGGGAGCTGGTACGCAACACAGGCCAGCGAGGCTATCGGCATAGCCAGGCGCACAGGAAGGCGTGCGAGCGACGAGAGCAGGCGGTCAAGCCCAGTAAAATGACGGCAGCGATGATAGAGCTGATCGATGTTAAGCTTCGCCAATGCTGGAGTCCTGAGCAGCTAAGTGGCTGGTTGGAGCTTGAGCACGACAAGCATCTTAGTCACGAGAGCATCTATCAGCGGGTATGGGCTGACAAAAAAGCAGGTGGCGATTTGTACCGGTACCTACGCCGCCGGGGCAAGAAGTACCAGTGGCGCGGCAGTAATGGCAAAACCAGCCGGGGCCAGATAAAGAACCGGGTTAGCATCAGTGAGCGCCCAGCGGTGGTCGACGACAAGATTGAAGTAGGTCACTGGGAAATTGACACGGTGATTGGCAAAGGCCATAAAGGCGTGTTGGTTACCATTGTAGAGCGGGTGACCAAATTTACATGCTCATGTAAGGTGGCTTCGAAGAGCGCAGCGTGTGTGACAGCCGCCACGATCAAGTTACTGACACCATTCAAGAAACTGGTGCTCTCGATTACCGCAGACAATGGAAAGGAGTTTGCGTACCATGAGCAAATTGCGGCAAAGCTCAAGTGTGATGTGTACTTCGCAAACCCATACTGTTCCTGGGAGCGAGGCTTGAACGAGAATACCAATGGTCTGATCCGGCAGCGCTTCCCGAAGAGCACTGATCTAAGCAAAGTTACTGACAAAGAAGTAAGACAGGCCATTGATAGTTTGAACAAGCGACCGAGAAAGCTTCTTGGATACAAGACACCAGCGTTCTGGATGAAGGAAAAAATGCAGGCACTAGCGGCCTAACTGGTTATGCACTTGGAATTTGAATCCAAGAAGTCTTTCCTTAATTTTGATCTGACCCCGTTAATTATTGATCTGACCCCGTTAATTATGACCCCGTTAATTACAGAGCTGCCTTTTAACTGATGGGCCGTGGAAAAAGGCGAATAGTTATCGGTGACCGGCTCCTGCCAGCAATATTGCGGCACGCCGGGTTCGTTATTACAATGGGTAACATAAGCGGTACTGAGCGCCGGCGGGCGGTTCCAGTCAAACTGGGTCGGTGGCAGACAATGGTTGTTACTGCTATCAGCGCATTCCTGAATCGACAACAGATAGTTTTTCTCTTCCAGCACATTGCTGTTAAAGTAATTCAGCCGGTACTGGCGATATATTGTGCCGTCCAGCTCAACCTCTACCGTGTCCAGCAATTTAGTCATTGCAACACGCTTTTGTGCCTGCCAGCCCACGGCTATCTTGGTGTTGTCAACGTACGTCAGCACCACACGGGCAAAAGGGGCGCCGCCGCCTGAGCGGCCGGTGTAATGCACTTGCGACAGGTAATGCTCACCCAGCGCCTGGTCTTCGGTGTATTTAAAGACGATATAATTCCCTTTCACATCCTTAATCGCCTTCAGCGCCCACAGCCGGGCCACATTGCTGCCTGCAGCGGTATCAAAAAAGGCATCGGCGCCGGTTTCACTGACATTGCCGTAACTTTTGGCGGCTAACGCCAGCGGCTTGCCCATAGTGTCATTGCCGGTGACGGCTGCAGTGCAGCCCATTCTGCGGCAGAAAGCACCCCAACCTGCCCCACACACCGTTAACCTCAAACAGCCGTAGCAAGCCGTTATGTGACGGTACGTACACCGGAATAGCGTTATGCTGCGGCACCACGACCAGTTTATCAGGCGCTTTAAGGTAAATATTACCGGACTCATCGCTGAACACCTCATAGCCCGCGGCCATACTGGCAAAACTCAGCCAACACAACATGATGAGCCGGTTTTTCCGGGCCGGTCAGCTTTTTATAGCTCCCAATCTGAAACACACTCCAATAAAACGGATGCTTACATAAACGATATACCCGTTATCCTTGAAACTGCAGCAGGATTCGCTCACTTGCTGCCTAGCTGCATCTTCAATGATTTTGGGTATATACCTTATAAAAGGCATAAAAAAACCGTGGCAAGCCACGGTTTTTTCAGCAGAAATCAGCTGCTTATTGCTGTTCGTTGCTCTGCATAGCGCGCAGATTGCGGCTGATACTGGCATCGGCTTTAATGGCGGCAAGCACAGCGCGGTAGACCGTTTCGGCCTGCTGATCTGCCAGTGGTTCCAGTTGAGCCAGCTCCGGCACGGCAGCAACCTCGGCATCTTTTACTGCACTCACTGACACCAGCGCAGCATCGCCGTTATTCAGCACCACCAGCTCTATAGCGGCGTTGTCTGCCTCAGGGCGCGGCATGGCAAACGCTTTGGCCCGGATTTGTGCATCCAGCGAGCCACCGAAACGTGGTGTATCAGCAGACTGCTCCAGCGTCTTACCGCTTGCTTCCGCCTGAGCGGCTAATCCGCCCTGTAAGGCCGCTGCCAGTACCTGTTCGGCCTGCTGCTTAGCCAGTAAAGCACTTTGCTGCACTTTTACCGCGGCTTCGACTGCGGTTTTCACCTCATCCAGGCTCTGTGTACGTGCTGGCAGTTGCTCTTTAACCCGCACCACTATCGCATGCTCTTTAGCCAGCTCTATCAGCTCGCTGTTCAGCCCTTCCTGAATAAAGGCAGCGTCGAATATTTTACGCAGTACCGCCGGAGCAGCCAGAGGCGCAGTCACTTCACTGCGGCTGAACAGCGGCGTGGAGATCACTTTCTGGCCAGTCACCTGGGCGGCTTCTTCCAGCGTGTCCGGCACTTCAAAACTGACCTCGGCCAGACGCTGCTGTACTTCATAGAATGCAGCAGTCGCACGCTCCTGCTTAATACGCTGGGTAATATCTTCAGCGACTTCAGCCAGGGGTTTAATCTGTGCCGGCTCCAGCACAACCAGCTTGATAATATGATAGCCATAGGCGCTTTTTACCACCTGGCTCAGGCTGCCTTGCTCAGTCAGGGCAAAAGCGGCCTGCTCAAACACCGGGTCCATATCGCCTGGCGCTAACCAGTCCAGTACACCACCATTTTCTGCAGAGAAGGTATCAGCAGATTTTTCCTTTGCCAGCTGGGCAAAATCGGCCCCCGCCTGCAACCGGGCTAACAGTGCGTCGGCCTGCGCTTTAACGTCTTGGTTATCGTCGTCTGACTCCAGCATGATATGCGCCACCTGGCGGCGCTCCTCACGGCTGTAGCGTGCTTTATTCGCCTGGTAGTAGCCTGCAACTTCCTCCGCCGTTACCGGCTGATCAGAAGACAAGGCTGCCGCTGAAATTTCAATATACTCTACCGCCACTTTCTGCTCGGTTTCAAACTGGGCCAGATTCGTAATGTAGTAGTCTTGCAGCAGCTGTTCGGTTAATTCTACCTGGGCAGCAAAATCGGCGGCATTAAAGCGCAGATATGAAATATCACGCTGTTGTTGCTGCAGTTTCAGCAGCAGCTGCATCTCAGCGGCCGTGGCAAACTCGCTGCCAACCACGCCCAGCAACAGCTGGTTACGGGTCAGCTGGTTACGCACTAATTCACGGAACTGATCCGGCTGGTAGCCGGCCTGGCGCAGTAAAGCCAGATAGCGGTCGTTACTGAACACCCCGCCAACCTGGAACTCTGTCATACCACGAATAGCATCGCGTACCTGCTCGTCGCTCAAGCGTAAGCCAAGCTTTTGCGCCAGTTGCTGCTCCAGCTTTTCGTTAATAAGGCGCTCCAGCACCTCGTTACGAAAATTATTCATATAAGCAGTATCTGCAGACAAAGCGGCATACATGTCACCAAATTGCTGCTGCATACGGGCACGTTCATTCTGAAATGCCTGATCAAAATCTGCCCGGCTGATTTTGTCGCCGTTTACTTCGGCGACATTCAGCTCTGCCGGGGTACTTAAGTAACTGCCAACACCCGCCAGGGCAAATGTCAGGATCACTAAGCCTAAAATAGACTTGGCGATAATTCCCTGTGAGCCTTCTCTGATTCTTTCTAACATCTTAGTGTCATCTCTTTATTCAACTTTACGCGGCAACAATGCGGCCAACGCTTTGGCTTTCACCGTAAAAAAAAACGCATCTTAACA
>CAZEGA010000274.1:0-4244 GCA_964511675.1 uncultured Rheinheimera sp. | reverse complement strand
GCCGATATTCAGGTGGGCTCAGCATTAAAGCAACAGGAACCTTTACTACTGATTTGCGGCCGCTCGCCAATGACCTACGCCAATATCATGCTGAGTATGCAACCAGAACAGGCCCTTGCCGCCCGAAGCCAGGTGCAGCAATTGCTCAGTGACCGCCTGCAACGCCAGGACTTACAGCTCAGCTGGCTCAATGATGACTACAACGCTTTATACCAAAACCAGCAGCGTCAGGGCAAAGTCATCACCATCTTCGCCACACTGGCCATTGCCTTAACCTGTGTTGGCTTATTTGGCCTGGCAGCCTTTAGTGCCGAACAACGCTCGCGTGAAGTGGCGATGCGTAAAGTGCTGGGTGCGGGTCGTTTAAATCTGGTTAATTTGCTGGCCAGTGAATATTTAAAGCTGATGGCATTAAGCGCCCTGCTGGCAATACCGGCTACCTTCTGGGCACTGGATAGCTGGCTGGGTGCCTTTAGCAGCCGGGTCAGCCAAAGCCCGTTGCAATATATTGCCGCTGCTGCCATTACTTTTGCTATCTGCTGGTGTACGGTAGCTGTTTTGGCCTGGCAGGTAGCCGGACGTAAGCCAGCTATGGTATTAAGACAGCAGTAAGAATAAAACAATGAAAGGACTCTTAATGACACTGACGTTAGCGTCTGTCACCGTGCTGCTTGGCAGCGCGGTGTTACTTAGCGCCTGTAGTACGCCCAATACTGTGCAGCAACAGATAGGAGCAAATGCAGTTATTGAGCAAGTGCCGGATGGCAAGTATCAGGGTATGTACCGCAATTTGTATCGAACACCCCCGGATAAGCGTCAGTATCCGGCAACCTGTGAAAGCGACTGTTACCCGGCGCATGCGCTGGTCAGTTGCCAGCAGCCGGGGCAGAATTGTCAGTATACCGGGCCACAACAGGCGCCGGCACTGAATACCGGCTTTGCGTTGCAATGGCTTGGTCATGCCAGTTTTTTAATCAACAGCCCGGATGGCCAGCAATTGTTGTTTGATCCGGTACTGGGCCAGTTTGACTGGCCGGTAAACTGGGCCTCGCATTTAGTTGGCATAATCAAGCGTCCTTATACGCCACAGCTGACAGCTGAGCAGTTAGCTGCAACGGATGCCGTGCTGTATTCGCATTTACACTACGATCATTTCAGCCATGCCACCATCGCAAAAATTGGCAGCAATGCTACCTATTATCTGCCGCTGGGGATGGCCGGTTATATGCCAAAAGGCGGCTATCAGGTGATAGAAAAAGCCTGGTACAGCCATAGCCAGCTTGGCGAGCTGAATATGCATCTGGTGCCGGCGCATCATTTTAACAGCCGTAAATTATTTAATGACGATAACCGCGCCATGTGGGGTGGTTGGTTGCTGGAACATAACGGCAAAACGCTGCTTTTTGCCGGAGATACCGGCTATTCCGCGCATTTTCGTGATATTCAGCAGCGCTATGGCGATATTGATATCTGCCTGTTGCCGATAGCCTCTTACCACCACGACACCGAAGGTGACTGGTATCGCTATGTGCATACCACACCGGAAGATGCCCTGGTGGCAGCCGCTGAATTAGGCTGTAAGGTGATGATCCCCTGGGGCTATGGTAATGCCAGCTGGCAGATGGGTGACATTAGTTCGCACTCGCCACTGTTGCGCCTGCTGCATATGCAGCAGCAACTGGATAGCCAGGTGCCGCTGCTGGTGTTAAATGAAGGGGATAGCATAAGCCTGTAAGATGGAGTGCAGAACGGTTGCCATGCCCGCTATATTTGTTTTAACAGTGATGAATCCAGTCTTCATGGCCATGCTGCATTCTGGAGCTGCACCATTGAGCGGGAACCAGGGCCACTGGCGATACCCTCATTTACCAGTTGTTGTATATGGGCTACTCTGGCGGCCTGTTCCTGATCGCGTCGGATTAAATCCCGCACATAGTCGCTGGCATTGCTGTAACGACCTGATTCGGCTTGTTGCTCTACCCAGTGTTTCATGCCATCAGGTAAAGAAACATTCATTGTTGCCATGTGCTGTTCTCCATTCACTCTAATCTGTTTATATTATGGCAAACTTTGCCAAAAATACTATTTGTAAATTGTTCGGCAGTGCTTATCTCAATGAGGTTGTAATTCCCGCTGTTGCGCTTGTTGCATATGCAGCAGCGGCTGCAAAGTGCTGTGCCGCTGCTGATTTTAAGTGGGGGGAAGCTGGTGCTTATTATACCACCGGCTTTAAACGGGCTTTGGCGGCCAGCTGATCGCCCAGTTTGCCAGTAACCGCCCAAACAATAAGTGCACCCCAGGCGATGACCGAGAAACCTGCCGGCACATTTAATATGGCAATTTTCCCCAAATGCCGGCGGTTAAATAGCAGCGCCAGCAGGCTGGGTAAAAACCACACCGCCAGAAAAAACAGGCCAAATAGCACAAGAAATACCCAATCAGCTTGTTGCCAGGCGTTGGTAAATACAGACAGATAGCTTTGTAAAGTTTCCATTTTTTATCCTTTTTTCATTAAGTTAGTTTTTTAAAAGTTGTGGTTATAGTTCAATATCGGATAGCGAAGTCAGCTGTGCTTTCAGTTCGTCTACTTTCCATACCGTGCCCTGCTGTACCACGGTATGCACCGTGTTTAATGCTGCAAGATCGGTCAGCGGGTTGGCGGTCAGCACAATAAAGTCGGCAACAAAACCCGCTGCCAGCTGGCCGGTGTCGGCCAGTCCCAACTGACGGGCACCATTAATCGTCGCCAACTGCAATACCTGCCAGTTAGTCAGGCCCGCAGCCTGGCTTAGTTGTAATTCGCGCAGATAAAAGGGGCCGCTGGCAACGCTGTCGGTACCAATCGCCAGTGGCACACCGGCATCGTACAGCCGTTTAAAAAACTGCTGTACCTTGGGTAGTTGTTGCTGTGCGGTGGCAAAATCTTCTGCTGTCCAGTCATAGCTGGGGGCTGCCATAGTGGCGCGCCAGCGCTTGCGCAGTTGTGGGTGAAACACCCACATGTCATGTTCCGGATATAAGGAATCCAGCTCGCGGGCAAAGTAAAGCAACTCATTGACTACCAGGGTTAAATCAACATAGGTTTGCTGTTGTGCCAGGCTGCTGATAAGTTGCTGCATGGGGTCACTGTCATAATCGACATGCTGAAACCAGCTGTAGATAAATCTTTGGTTATATGGGTTTTTACGTTCTGCCTGATAAGCGGCTTTGCCCGCTCCGGTTAACAGTTCGCTACTTGTTGGCAGGGCATGGGTTAGGGCATCGATACCAAGGTCCGCCGCATATTGCCAGCTGACACCGTCCAGGTGCGCTACGGTTTTTAAACCCGCGGCTTTGGCTAGGCGTATGCCCATCGCCACTTCGTCTTTATTCAAACCGGTGTAGAGTTTAATGTACTTTGCGCCCAGTGCTTTTTGGCTGGCAATTTCTGCCTGCCAGCTGGCTTCATCTTTTGGATGCACTGAACCACCTAAGATTGGCGTAGGCTCAAACACAAAGCCGGCATAGCTAAACTTCGGCCCAATCCAGTTACCCGCTGCTTGCTGGCGGGCATATTCAGCATTGGCCTCTGGCTCACCGGCAGGGCTGAATGCGCTGGTAACGCCAGTAGCTAAGGTGCTTAGTGCGTGATAGCGGGTTATCTCGCTATGGCCTTTCATGGTCAGTACCGGTTTACCGTCCTGCATCTCGACCCGGTGTGGCCCGGCTGTCAGGTGCAGGTGTACGTCTATCAAGCCGGGCAGCACATACTGCTGTTGTAAATCAATCTGTTGTGTAGCTGCAGGTAACACTGCCTGACTGTTTTGTACCTGGCCCATTTGCACAATACGGCCATCTTTAACCAGCAACCAACCATTGCTAAGTTGCTGCTCAGAGGCCGGGTTGAGTAAAGTCGCATTGTGATACAGTACAGTACCTTGCTGCGCAGCAGGTAAGTTGTCTGCTGCTGCCCCGGCATACGCCAGCGGCATTGACAAACCAATTGTCAGACTCAGTAGTAAGGATTTTTTCAAAATAACTCTGTTCAAGGTAAGGCTCCGCTTGTTTGGTGTGTTTGCTGGTTAAGTCGTGGCATTTTTGCCAGCTGTTACAGATTTTTTTTTATTTTTTTATGTAACACCTGGCGAAGCAGAGCAGACTTACCACGGAGATACCTCATACAGCACAACAGCAGCAATTTAACGGCGAGGCTTTTTTGACCCTATCCGATAACAACAACTCAATGACGCCGGAGCAGTTTTTAC
>CAZEGA010000273.1:0-4247 GCA_964511675.1 uncultured Rheinheimera sp. | reverse complement strand
CGCTTTGATGAAGAAAACAACATCAACTGGGCGCGTAAAATGACCGAAGCCGGTATTCAGGTGGTATTTGGCCTGACTACGCTGAAAATTCACTCCAAGCTGTGCCTGATCAGCCGGATGGAAAAAGGCAAACTGCTGCAGTATGGCCATATCGGTACCGGTAACTTTAACGAGAAAACCGCACGCATTTACACCGACATGAGCCTGTTTACCTGTCATCCGGAAATTACCGCTGAAATTGACCAGGTATTTGAATTTATTGAATACAGTTACCGGCCCTATCAGTTCAACCACCTGATTGTTTCGCCCACCTGGAGCCGGCCGCGGCTGATCCGGCTGATCCAGCGCGAGATTGATTTTGCCGTCAGTGGCCGCAAAGCAGAAATTTTGCTTAAAGTGAACAACCTGGTCGACCAGCAGATAGTCGAGCTGCTGTACCGCGCCAGCCAGGCCGGGGTGAAAATTCGCATTATTGTCCGCGGTATGTGTTCACTGGTGCCGGGGCTGGCCGGTAAAAGCCAGAATATTAAGATTATTTCTGTGCTGGATCGCTTTTTAGAGCATGCCCGGGTTTATGTGTTCCATAACGGCGGGGAAACCGATGTGTATCTGTCATCGGCCGACTGGATGACACGCAATATCGACCAGCGGGTTGAAGTAGGGGTGCCGCTGTACGATGTGCGGTTAAAGCAGCAGGTGCTGGATACGCTGGATATTCAGTGGCGCGATAACGTAAAGGCCCGTATTATTGATACCCGGCAAAGTAACGCCTATGTCAAACGGGGTAATAAACGCAGCATTCGCTCACAGCAGCAAATCTACGATTATTTCGCCCGGATGCAGGGTGTGCAGCAGATTGACAGCGCAGAAGAATGAATGATACCTCCGAACAGCTAACCACACCCGCCCAGGCCTATATGGCCGCAGTGGACCTGGGCTCTAACTCCTTCCATATGGTTATCGCCCGGGTGGTGGATGGCGACATCCAGCTGCTGCACCGCGAAAAACAGAAAGTGCAGCTGGCAGAAGGCTTAAACGAGCAACTGGTGCTAAGCGAAGAAGCCATAGAACGCGGCCTTGGCGTACTGGCACAATTTGCCGATACCCTAACCCCCTTTGCGCCACAATCGGTACGGGTGATTGCGACCTACACCCTGCGCCGGGCCAGAAATGCCATTACCTTTTTGCGCCGCGCCAAAACCATATTTCCGTTTCCGATCGAAGTGATCTCCGGCCAGGAAGAAGCCCGCTTTATTTATCAGGGCGTAGCGCATTTTGAGCACTTTGCCGGCCGCCGGCTGGTGATTGATATTGGTGGTGGCAGTACTGAGTTCGCCATTGGCGAAGGTATGCAGCCGCTACGGATGAGCAGCCGCAATATGGGTTGTGTCAGCTATGCTACCGAGCATTTCCCGCAGGGCAAGATCAGCCCCCGCCGCTTTAATCAGGCCATTATTCAGGCGGAACAGGAACTGGAGCCGATTGTCAGCAGCTTTAAACATGCCGGCTGGCAACAGGCCGTTGGCACTTCCGGCAGTATTAAAACCATCCGCGATATTATCGTCGGTTTTGGCTGGAGCGACCAGCAACTGGAGCTAAGCCATTTACTGGCTCTGAAACAGCAGTTACTGCAACATAATAATGCGACCGAACTAAACTTTCCCGGCCTGAGTGATGACCGCAAACTGCTGCTCTGCTCCGGGCTGGCGATTCTGATTGCCGCTTTCCAGATGTTACAGCTTGAGCAACTAAGCTATGCCGACGCAGCGCTGCGCGAAGGCGTATTGTATGAAATGACTAACCGGCTGCAACATCAGGATATCCGCCAGGCCAGTGTTGACAGCCTGATGCGCCGTTACAGCGTAGACAATACCCAGGCGGCACGGGTACAACACACCGCAATGAATTTATTCAGCCAGTTGCAGCCCGTCAGCCCTGGCCTTAACCCGGCAGCCTGTGACGAAGAGGCGACCATGCTTAACTGGGCCGCCCAGTTATATGAAATTGGCCTGCAAATTAACTCTTCCGGTGTGCAAAAGCACTCAGCCTATATCCTGCAAAATGCCAACCTGGCCGGTTTTAACCAGGATCAGCAACAACTGCTGGCCTGTCTGGTGCGGTTTCACCGCCGTAAAATCCGGCCAGAGGAAATTCCGTACTTTAACCTGTACCAGTTACCGCAGGTGATTACCCTGCTGGCCATATTGCGGCTGGCGGTATTATTAAACCAGAAACGGCGCGACGACTTTCTGCCAGAACTGACAGTAAAAGCCTTAGCACAAGGCATTGAGCTGAACCTGCCAACCGACTGGCTGCAACAGCAGCCGGTACTGGCGGCCGATTTGCAGCGCGAGCAAAAGCAATTAAGAAAAGTCGCCTTCCAGCTCGACTGCCCGGCATTGACCGATATCAGCAATACGTTATAACAGCTGAAATTCACCAGTTCAGCGCTAAACTTAGCTATTACAATTAATCCGAAAGCAGAATAAACTTAAACTATGCCAACGATTTTGAAAATAGGCCCCTTTCGTTTTTTCTTTTATAGCAATGAAAGCGAAGAACCAGCCCATATTCATATCCAACGTGAAAAAATGTTGGCTAAATTTTGGTTAAAACCAGTCGCACTGGCCAGCTCAACAAGGTTTTCACCTCAAGAGCTACGAAAGCTGGAGCAATTGGTAATTGAACATCGGAATACTTTTCTGGAGGCATGGAATGAGTATTTTAGCGGTTGAACTGCACCCACTGGCACACAATGTAACATGTACCAATGCAGCAATTATCGTGGAGCTTGTTGATGGTCGCACTATCTCTGCTCCGTTAATCTGGTTTCCCCGCCTGTCGGCCGCAAACCAGGAACAATTAAATAACTGGGAACTTCTGGGTGATGGCGAGGGTATTCATTGGCCAGATATAGATGAAGACCTTAGTGTTGCAGGGTTACTGTCTGGTATTCACTGAAAGCACATATCGCCCTCCAGCCCGACTGCCCGGCATTGACCGATATCAGCAATACGTTATAACAATTTACTGTAAACCAACCCGCAACATTCAGTGGGACTACAAAAGCCAGATCCGCCGTAAAGGTCAGTTGGAGCGACTGAAATGAAATTTATTATGCTGTGTATGATGTTGTTACCTATGGCTTTTAATGCCACAGCCAGTATCAGGTTCAATGTTAACTATGACTGGGTAATTGAAAAAATGACATTTGAAGAAATAGCCGGTCACTCGGTACTGGCTCCAGACCGCTATGTGTCAAATGGCAGGGCAATTTTCACCGAAAATACCGCAAGAACGTTTGAACTGGACCCCTGGCTAATTGTGGCGAACATTACACCAGAAAATGAGAATAACTTTTCTATTCTGGTCAGGGTTCTAAAGAAAGAACATCGCAGGGCAGAGCCAGAATTATTATATGAATACCAAACCAGCGGACCATATTTTCAACCTTTCGACCTGCAATTTACCGTAGGCGGGTATAACTTTGACAGTCGTATCGCCGTAAGACAAATACGTTGATGCTTGTCTGACTCAAAAGGAGGCTACAGCTTCCCGCCAACATAAAATAACCATAACGACTATCCCTTGGCTTTTCCGGTATTTAGCTTTAATGTATCTAAAACATTAGCTTTTGGAGCCAATATGCGCTGGTCATTATTAAGCCTGGTTTTATTGCCCTTATTCCACCCCCTTGCGGTCATGGCAGAGCCCCGGCCTGAGCTGAGCAAACAAATTGAACAGGTCATGCCCAAGGTGCTTAGCTGGCGGCGTGATATTCACCAGCACCCGGAGCTGTCTAACCGCGAAGTGCGCACCGCAGCCAAGGTCGCTGCCCACCTGGAAAAGCTTGGCCTGGAAGTACGCACCGGCATTGCCCATACCGGTGTGGTCGGTATTTTGCGCGGTGCTAAACCCGGCCCGGTAGTGGCACTGCGCGCCGATATGGATGCACTGCCGGTAACCGAACAAACCGGCCTGCCGTTTGCCTCTAAGGTAGTAAGTGAATTTAACGGCCAGCAAACCGGCGTTATGCACGCCTGCGGCCATGATGCACATGTAGCTATGCTGATGGGCGTAGCCGAAGTGCTGAGCAAACAAAAAGATAGCCTTACCGGCACTATTATGTTTGTGTTTCAGCCGGCAGAAGAAGGCCCGCCAGCCGGTGAAGAAGGCGGGGCGAAAATGATGCTGGCCGAAGGCTTGTTTGCCAACCCGACCCCCAGCGCTATTTTTGGCCTGCATGT
>CAZEGA010000272.1:3842-4258 GCA_964511675.1 uncultured Rheinheimera sp. | reverse complement strand
TCTGCGCGTGGTCAGGTGCCCAGCCAGTCTACCTGGCCACGGGCCTGACGCCGTTTTATCATCAGCTCTTCTATCAGCGGTGTTAAAATCAGCTCCATTGCCAGCCCCATCTTGCCACCCGGTACTACCAGCGTATTCACCCGCGACATAAAAGCCCCGTTCAGCATTTGCAGGTAATAAGGGAAATCGACATGCTTAATGCCGCGAAAGCGGATCACGACAAAGCTCTCGTCCAGCGAGGGAATATCCTTGGCGCTGAACGGGTTTGAGGTATCTACGGTGGGCACGCGCTGAAAGTTAATATGGGTACGGGAAAACTGCGGGGTAATATGATTAATGTAGTCGTCCATGCTGCGCACTATGCTGGCCTGTACTGCTTCGCGCGAGTGGCCGCGCTCTGAGGTGTCGCTGATAAT
>CAZEGA010000272.1:0-3832 GCA_964511675.1 uncultured Rheinheimera sp. | reverse complement strand
CAAAAGATTATCCGCGACACCTCAGAGCGCGGATAATCTTTTGTATCCACTCCAGGTTGACTATCGGCACCATGCCTATCAGCAGGTCAACATGCTGGGCCACATTATGCTGCTCGGTTACTGCACCGCCATGCAGGCCTTCGTAAAACAATAAATCGGTATTGGGGCGTAAATCCTGCCAGGGGGTAAAAGTGCCGGGTAACTGGTTATAAGGTACGGCTTCGTCAAACGTGTGCAGGTAATGGCGGATCTTGCCGCCACCGGTTTCACCATAGCTGGAAAAAAAGCTTTCCAGTGCGCCGAAGTCATTGGCTTCCGGGCCGAAGTAACTGATATGGCGGCCTTCTTCTTTCGCTTTGCGAATGGCGATTTCCATTTCCGGCCGGCTGAAACGGTGAAAACAGTCCCCCTCGACAAAGGCCGCGTCTATGTCCAGGGTGCGGAAAATATGCTGAAACGCATTCGTTGTCGTGGTAGTACCGGCGCCGGAAGAACCGGTAATCGCAATAATCGGGTTTTTGTGAGACATGTGGTCGGCTCGGTTACTTAGCTGAACCTTACCTTAAAGCAACAGTGAAAGACGGCGCAATGGTTTTTTACCCGGCCTGGCCGGTATGGCACTGGCAGACAGCGCTAACTGCCTGCCAGTAATAGCAAAATTAAAACTCAAATGTTGCTATCAGCGGATCATGGTCTGACGAACGGTAAGGGGTGGGGGCATACAATGCCTGTTGCAGGCCGGCTGATTTGAATTCAACATTGTAATCCAGTACGGCGGGTTCATCGGCATTAATTGCCCAGTGCTGCATGTGCGTCAGTTTTGCCGCCAGTGCCGGTGTGGCCAGGGCATGGTCTAAAGAACCGGTGCGGCCACGATAGACATAGGAGTACTGTAAGCCGTGTTTAGCGGTTAAATACTGCCAGTTACGCTGCTCCAGTGCCCGCAGCGGATCTTCCAGCCGGTAGGCGTTGAGATCGCCCAGAATAATCTGCTTGTTGGTTTTGATACCGGTAGGCGCTGTTGCCAGCCAGTCACTGAGTGCCCTGGCTGATGCAGTGCGCTGCGCATTCCAGCACGCCTGGCCATCGTGCTGATCCGCATCGGCTGAGTTTGCATCCTGTGGGCAGCTGCCTTTGGATTTAAAGTGATTAATACTTACGGTTACCAGCTCACCTGAGGCCTGGTGGCGGAAGCTTTGCGCCAGTGGCGGGCGGCTGCCTTTATCAAACAGAGGCTGCAGTAATAATGCAGCCTTACCTTCTACGGCAACCGTGGCAGGGCGGTACAGCAGGGCGGTTTTAATCATATCGCTGCCGGGCTGCTGCGCCGTGATAATAAAACGGTAAGGCTTGCTGGCCACCTTGTTCAGCGCGGCAGTCAGATCGGCCAGCGCGCCTTTAGGGCTGTAACCATTGTTTTCTACCTCAAGTAAACCGATAACGTCAGCATCCAGTGCAGCCAGTGCGGCCACTGTTTTAGCCTGTTGCCGGGTAAACTCTGCCTCGCTGCTGGCCCCGCGTCTGGTGGGAAAACGGGGTGTCGTGCCTTCGCCGTTAAAGTAGTTCAGCACATTAAAACTGGCGATACGCAGGGCGTTGGCGGGTTTGGCCGCCGGATTGGCCGGCCTTGGGTTAGTGGCATGAAACTGCGGTGTGCTGGTGGGTACCAGGCGGTAGCCGCGTTCATCCTGTAACAGGACGCCTTCAACTCCGGTTACAGTATCGCCAACCCTTAAAGTATGCTGGGCGCTTAAGCCGCCGGCCGGGTAAAGGATCGGCTCCGGGTTCTGCCGGATCAGGCCGTCATCCAGTACCAGCATATGGCGTTGCTGCTGGGCCAGGTTCAGTGCCATGGCGTTTTTGCCTGGCGCGATAATGTCGGTGGCGGCCATTAGCCGGCTATCGGCCAGGGTGATTTCACCATAGCGGCCCAGGCCGTAGGTATCATTTACCACCAGCGTCTGCTCAACGCGCAGCCAGGCATTTTCCAGTTGCTCCCAGTCCAGCTCAGGGCTAAGTGGCAGTGCCAGGGTAACGGGGCTAAACCCGGCGCTGTTTCCGCACAGGGTAATATCCGTCACATCCGTCAGGCTGGTCAGTTGCTTAATTTCGGCAACGGTACCGGCTATCTGCAGGATTTGGCCCGGGCTATACGTTGCTGCGGCGGCCGGATCAGCGATAAACAGGCTGTCTGCGGCGGTACTGTCAGCTGCTGAAGTAGCCCGCAGCACCAGGCCGGCAGCTTTGCTGTCCGGGTACACTATTGCAGTCACCAGGCCACGGGTAAGTACGTGCTGCCCAACCAGGGCACTGCTGTCGCCGGTGCCCTGAATGGTATCAATGGGTGTATAAGCAGCGTTACATCCGGCAGATACAGCGTGGCTGCTGAGCAGAGCCGGCAGCAGCAATAAGGCTAAATACCTTAAATGCATATTACTGCTTCTGCTCGCGGGCAATTGCGCGGTAGCCAATATCTGTGCGGCAGAACATAGCTTCCCAGCTGATTTTAGCTACCAGCTGATAAGCAGCGTGTTGTGCGGCAGTGACATTAGCGCCCAGCGCAGTGGCGCACAGCACCCGGCCGCCGTTGGTAACGACATTACCCTCGTGCAGTTCTGTGCCGGCATGGAACACCTTGGCCGTTGCGCTGTCTGCACCATCCAGGCCGTTTATCACCTTGCCTTTGGCATAGCTGTCCGGGTAGCCTCCGGCTGCCAGTACCACGCCAACCGCCGCATCGCTGCTAAAATCAATCTGTTTGCCTGCCAGCTCAGTGCTGGTAGCCGCCAGACACAGCTCAACCAGATCCGACTGCAGGCGCAGCATAATCGGCTGGGTTTCCGGATCGCCAAAGCGACAGTTAAACTCCAGTACCTTGGCACTGCCATCCGGCGCTATCATTAATCCGGCATATAAGAAACCGGTAAATACCGTGCCTTCTGCGGCCATGCCATTAACGGTGGGGTAAATCACATGCTGCATTACCCAGTCATGCACCGCAGGGGTGACCACAGGCGCCGGTGAATAAGCTCCCATACCGCCGGTATTCGGGCCTTTGTCGGCGTTATCGCGGGCTTTATGATCCTGCGACGAGGCGAATGGCAGTGCGGTTTTGCCATCCACCATCACAATGAAAGAGGCTTCTTCACCGGTCAGGAACTCTTCAATAACCACCCGGCTGCCGGCATCGCCAAACTTATTGCCGGATAACATATCGTCAATAGCGGCAAAAGCTTCGGCTGCAGTTTGCGCAATAATCACGCCTTTACCGGCGGCCAAACCATCGGCTTTAATCACGATAGGGGTGCCTAACTGCTGCACAAAGGCTTTGGCCGCAGCAATATCGGTAAACGTCTGGTAGGCGGCAGTGGGAATATGGTGGCGGGCTAAAAAGTCTTTGGCGAAGGCTTTAGAGCTTTCTAGCTGTGCCGCAGCCTGGGTCGGGCCGAAAATGGCCAGGCCAGCCGCGCGAAACGCATCAACCACGCCTTTGGCCAGTGGCGCTTCCGGGCCAACAATGGTCAGGGCAACGCCTTCCTGCTGCGCAAAAGCCAGCAGGGCAGGTACGTCATCTGCTGCAATAGCGACATTGCTCAGGTTGGCTTCGCGCGCCGTGCCGGCATTACCCGGTGCAACAAATACCTTGCTTGCCAGAGGAGACTGGGCCGCTTTCCAGGCCAGTGCATGCTCGCGGCCACCGCCGCCGATTACCAGTACTTTCATTTAGCTTTCCGTAAGTTGGGCAAAAAATAGTTATGCAATAAAAAATGTTACTTCGACAAAGGTTTACGAAACTTCAGTGTCATACGGTCACTTTCGCCAATCGCCAGGT
>CAZEGA010000271.1:312-4279 GCA_964511675.1 uncultured Rheinheimera sp. | reverse complement strand
CTAAGGCATACTTCCACTCGCTTGGCACTTTAAAATTAGGATCTGTGGCATTGACTGAGCTGTCACTGCTGCTGTTAGTCACCTCATTATACTGCGCCAGAGGGATGTCATATAACGGACGGCCCTGGCCAGATAAAGCAACACTATTCAGATCGACATTGCGGCCTGTAGTACGCACCAGTGTGATACCGTCATTCTGGAATGAGTTAGCTACCCAGACGTTCGGGTTACCACCAGAGTACAGGCCAACACCACCACGTACTTCCAGGTTTTCTGTTGCCATCCAGTTTATACCCAGCCGTGGCTGTAACAGTGATTCGCCATCAAAAATGGTCGCGTTGGTGTAACCATAACGATTGATAAATTTCTCATTTTCTCTTGGTGTATCGCTACTGGTGTACCAGTCGTAACGTAAACCAAAGGTCAGTGTTAAATCGTAATCGAGGATATAGTACTCGTCCTGCAGATACACAGTGTTTGTAGAGTACTTAAATGCTGCGCCGGCATCTGCCGGGTTATGCGTACCGCTGGCGTTATTGTAACGGACTTCGCGCGCAAAACCTCTTTCAAAATCCTCAATAGAACTGAACAAATATGTGCCCATTGAGTTTTGCACAAACATGTTGAAGATATCGTACTGTTCACGCTCAATACCGGCATGAATAACATGCTCACCAACAGAATAGGTACCGGCAAACTTGATAAAGGTGGTGTCGTAACGCAGCTTGTTGGCATGAC
Source organism: uncultured Rheinheimera sp. (assembly GCA_964511675.1). Classification (GTDB taxonomy): domain Bacteria; phylum Pseudomonadota; class Gammaproteobacteria; order Enterobacterales; family Alteromonadaceae; genus Alishewanella. The sequence goes on along the minus strand of CAZEGA010000271.1, from coordinate 3,541 downwards.
GTGAATCGTCAATACCTAACAGCGCCGTTGCAGTGGAATTGGTGGCCTGGTTAAAGGTATCAATACGGAGTTCGCCTAAAGTGCCGGGGCCAATGTTAATCTGGCGGTTATCCAGATCGGAATAGCCTACACGCAGCTCAGTTTCGAAATTGTCTGACCACGCGGAGAACACCTGGGCAACATAAGACTCGAAAGTTGCACCACGGGTATAATAGTGATCTGAGAACTCGTAAAAAATAGTGCCTGAATCAGACTCACGAATTGATTCACCTTCGTTGTAGTTATAGGTCAAAGATGCCCGGTGTTTATCGTTCAGGAACCAGTCCAGTTTCAGTAATAATTTCTCATCTTCCACCGGCGATGAAGAAATAGGAGCTCCGGCTTCATAACCGTATACGTCACGGGCAATCTGTGCAATATGGTTAACCTGCTCCTGCGTAATACCACGCACCGGTGTGCCGGCATTTGCATCAGCCGCACCGCGCGAGAAAGTGCTTGAACCTTCATACTTTTCATAAGCCGCAAAGAAAAACAGCTTGTCTTCGACTAAAGCACCACCAACGTTAAAACCAAAGCGTTTTTCGCTGTAATCGCCATTGTCGAATTTGTCGCCTTCCAGCTTATCACCACGCATAGAATCGTTGGTGTAGTCAAAGAACACTGAAGCAAAAGTTTTGTTGGCACCTGATTTGGTTACCGCGTTGATATTACAGGCGGTAAAACCACCATATTTAACATCAAACGGCGCAAACTCAACAGCTACCTGCTGGATAGCATCATAAGAAAACGGCATACGCTCCGTCGGGTAGCCATTATCATTTAAACCAAAGTTATCGTTCATACGAACGCCATCAACCGTCAGGCTGTTAAAACGCGGGCTGGCACCATTACACTGAATACCACGCTGATAGCCTTCATCGATATAAATGCGCGGGTCTATACCCACAACGTCAACCAGATCACGGCTGACCGTTGGTGCAGATTGCAAGTCACTCAGATCGAAGTTAGCTACCGGGCTCTTACTGCCATAAGAAGAGTTAGTCAGCAATGAGCCAGTTACTGCAATACGTTCTACATCAGGCTGCTGAATAACAACATTCAGGTTTTGTGTATCACCTAACGTCAGATAAACATTGTCGATAGTCTCTGTGCGACCATCAGGGCCGTTTACCGTAACAAGGTAAGGACCTCCAACCTGTAAACCGCGGGTAGAGAAAGTACCGGTCTCATTAGTTGTCAGTGTACGGCTGGTGCCGCTTCTCTTATCTGTCAGAGTAACAGTTGCATTAGCAACCGTTGTACCCGCTTCGGTAGTAACAACACCGCGAATAGCTGATGACGTTTCCTGTGCCAGAGCGATATTGCTTACACCTAAGGCAAGCGTAACCGCAAGAGCTAGACTTTTAATTTTCATATCGTTTTTCACCTGGTAGTTGTAGGTATTTATCTAAATCCGTTTGATTACAGATGCTGCTTTCAATTTGGGAGATAATGGTAACTAAACCATATTACATTTTTCTTACGCCGATCCGATTTATGGGAACTTTTTATTCCTCTCGTTGTCATAGGCGACTGCCACACAAGTGTAACATAGCTGGTCAGAGTTGCGTACTATACAGCTAAAAATTGCCTGAAAAGGCGCAACTAATCATGATGTTGTTTAGGGCATACTAACGTTTGCTGGTGTTTATCTCCCTGCCGCTCTATGCTATGCAGCCTGTTTCAAAAAAATACAGATACTATGAATAAGCTGATACTGGGAGCGCTTATGACGCTCGAAATGACCTTGCCTGTAAATGCCACAGAGCTGACCTTTGCCACCTTTAATGTCAGTATGGAAGCGCAGAATTACCTGCCCAGAGGGGAAACCGGCAATGCCGCTGTCCTGGCAGAGTTGTTGCAAACCGATACACAGCCGCAAATCCGCAATATCGCTAATATTATTCAGTTAGTGCGGCCGGATGTATTGCTGCTAAACGAATTTGACTATATAGAGAAACCCGAACTGGGCATTCAGGCTTTTATCCGCAACTACCTGAATAAACCTCAAGGTACAGCCCAGGCCATTGATTACCCGTATTTTTACTACAATACAGTAAACACCGGCCAGAGCAGCCCTTATGATCTGGATAACGACGGCACCGCCAGCGGTGTTGGCGCCGATGCCTGGGGTTATGGCTTTTACCCCGGCCAGTACGGTATGGTACTGCTGTCAAAATACCCGATAGATATGGCTAAAGTGCGTACTTTCCAGCATTTCAAATGGAAGGATATGCCGGGCTTTATGCCGACGAAAAAAGCCGATGGCAGCCCCTGGTACAGCACTGAGGCGTGGCAGGAGTTTCCGTTATCGTCGAAAAGCCACTGGGATATTCCGCTGCAGATCAACGGTAAAACGGTACACATACTGGCCAGCCACCCTACACCACCGGTATTTGACGGCGAGGAAAACCGTAACGGCATTCGTAATCACGACGAGATCCGCTTTTGGGTGGACTATTTAACGCCAGCGCACAGCCACTATATTTATGATGATACAGGTCATAAAGGTGGTTTGGCTGAAACTGCCAGCTTTGTGCTGCTGGGCGATCAGAATGCTTCGGCCGATGGCGAAGGCGATGCCATTAACACTGCCATCCTGGCCTTGTACCAGCAGCCACGGCTTAACAACACCATGCCTCCGGCAAGTGCGGGCGGCGCAGAACATTCGCCTGATAATCCTAAAGCCGCTTACCATACTGCAGTCTGGCGGATGCGGGCTGACTATGTGCTGCCATCAAAAGCCGGTTTTACCGTAACAGGCAGTGGCGTATTCTGGCCGGAACAAGCCAGCCCGCTTTATCCGCTGGTGGGTTCGCGCGATGCCAGTTCGGATCACCGCCTGGTATGGGTAAAGGTAGTATTAAGCGCTGATTAACTCAGTAATGCCCATGAGTTAATACCTCTACACGAACAGGCTTGCCCTAAGCCAACCGTTGAAGGCATGGATGCCTGAATCGAGCCTACAAGGATGTATTCACGGCGGGTTGGTGTGGGCAAGCCTGTTCTGTTTAAGTCAGCAGCACTACTTATAAACTGCGCGCCTTTTCTGCTCAGAACCGTGCGGTAAGGTTCTGTACATGCACCGTAACTTCCTCACGGTCATGATACAGGTGTTTCGCCTGTAGCCGGTATTTAATGCCGGCTTCGGTTAAACGCTGCTCAAACTGCTGCAGAATTTCTGTTACGG
>CAZEGA010000271.1:0-302 GCA_964511675.1 uncultured Rheinheimera sp. | reverse complement strand
CAGCCAGTACACATTGTTCTTTTGCGGTGCAAACTTAAAGCCATCTACCGTTAAATGCCGCACCTGGCCGGTTTGCATCAGCGATTCGGCCATAGGGCCGTTATCAATGGCGGTAACCATCATGCTGCGTTTTACCAGCTGGTAAGTCCAGCCTCCCGGACAGGCACCTAAATCCACCGCGTTCATACCACCGGCCAGCCGTTTATCCCATTCATGTTTAGCAATAAACTGAATAAAGGCTTCCTCCAGCTTTAACGTACTGCGGCTGGGCGCTTCGCCGGGGAATTTCAGCCGCATAATGC
>CAZEGA010000270.1:0-4341 GCA_964511675.1 uncultured Rheinheimera sp. | reverse complement strand
CTGCTCAACCAGATGGGCAACAGCTGCAGTTGGCTCAACCAGTGACGGACGGTAATGCGCCTTACTTTGCCCCTGCTCGTCCAGTTCCAGATAATTTATCGCCAACTGCTGTACATCTACTGACATAACTTTTCCTGTTTAAAATGAATTCTGTTACTATTCTACCTGTTTAACCCACATCATTTGCGGATAATTCATGCCAATTGTATCAAAGTATTCCACCGCGCAGATTGAAAAACTGGTCAATCAGTTACTCGATGTGCTGCATGCTGACAATGCCACCACTGAACTCAGCCTGATGTGCCTGGGTAATGCGATCAGCCATGTTGTCAACAGCAGCGTTCCGCCAGCCCAACGCCAGGATGTGGTAAAACATTTTAATCAGGCGCTGGCAGACGCTGTAAACAGCAAGGCCAGCTAAGCATTTATGGTGCTGGAAAATAACCTGTCACTGGTAAAAAAAGTTAACCGGCTGCTGAACTGGGGGCACTGGTTCAGCTTTTTCAACATTCTGCTGGCTCTGGTAGTGACTTCTGTCTACTGGTTATCGGAGCCGTCACCACAAAGTATACTGGGTTGGGGCTACCTGCTGCTGAACTGGGTTGGCCATACCGCATTTTTGTGCTTTATGTTTTTTATCCTGACCATTTTTCCGGTATCCCTGGTCTTTCCTTACCAGCGCCATGTCCGCGGGCTGGCAGCAGCCATTGCCACAGTGGCGTTGATCATACTGATTTTCGATGCCTATGTGTATGCCAGCCTGGGTTACCATATTGGCAGCGCCTCTTATGATCAGGCCATTGACTTACTGCGGCAGCAAATTGTGACCAATTTACGCAATTTTGTGCTTATTGTACTGACAGTGGGCGCGTTGCTGCTGACGCTGGAACTGACACTGAGTAATTATTGCTGGAAAAAAGCTGAGCGCTTAAAACAGGCCGGCCTTGCCAAACCGTTATTAGTCGTGTTTATCGGCAGTTTTATGTGTAGCCATCTGCTGCACATCTATGCTGATGCCAATTTAAAGTATGATGTCACCAGGCAGGACAATGTACTGCCGCTGTCGTACCCGGCAACTGCTAAAACCTTTCTGGCCCGGCACCGGCTGGTTGATCTGAACAGCCGGGCCCAGCTTCAGCTGGACAAACTGCTGGTCAGCAGCCCGGCCCGTGGCAGCCGCGAGCTACAATGCACTGACAACACAGCCCCTGCCACGGCATTAATTGTAGTAACAGATTTAACGGCCCTGCAGCAACAGCCGCTAGCTGCAGCTGGTTTAAGGCGGCTGGAGCAGCATTTTGCCCCGCGCGATGACAACGAAGCCTTACTAAACCTGTTGTATGGCAAATTCAGCGCTGACAGCCACACAGCAGAACTGCTGGCTGAGGCGCCAGGCTGGCTGCATCAGTTACCGCCAAACTTAGTATCAGTCACTGCGGCACCAGGCACGGTAGTCACACAATTGCCCTGGCTGACACAGCAAGCACCGGCACAATTTGCCATTATCTTCGATAACCAGCCGCAAAGGCACTGGCAACACTACCAGCAGTTTAGCCAGCTGATTGTCATGTCACTGACGGCACAGCACAGCAACTTTAGCCTTGCTCCCGCCGGACTGTGGTCAAACTGGCCGGTATTGCGCCAATTGCAACAACACCAGGTAACACAGCACCTTGACTGGCTGCCCACCTTGCTGGCCCTGGCCGGGTGTGGCTCACACCGCAGCTGGCTTGGTGATAACCTGCTGCGGCCCAACCCGCTGCCGAAACTGAATATCAGTGGCGATACCGTCATCAGTTTCAAAAAAGACAAAATGGTTGTACTGCGGGCGGATGGCAGCTATGGCGTCTGGTCTGCCGGCACTTTGTTACCGCTGAACGACAAACTGGACCTGCCTATGCTGATCGATGCGTTAAAACGCATCGATCAGCACGAGTAAAGTCATATTCACGGGTTAAAACTGCCGTTGCTGCTCCGGGCTCAAAAAGCTCCAGGCCAGTATCCGGCTTATTTTTTGTCCCTGGCGCATTGGTAATACTTCAGTCTGCACCGCCCCCGCCTGATGCAGGCGTTTACGTAAGATGCCCAGGTGTTTGCCTTGTGAAACCAGGCTACTGAACCAGCACACCTGGCTGGCATAGCTGCAGCTTTCTGCAATCATCCGGCTGACAAAGGCCAGCTCACCGCCACTGCACCATAATTCGTGCTGCTGGCCGGCAAAATTACGCCCCTGTTGCTGTTTCCCCAGGTTTTGCCATTTACGCTTTGTCGCAGCCGCCGCTTCCTCAGCACCAGCATAGAATGGCGGGTTGCACAGCGTCAGGTGGAATTTTTGCCCGGCATTTATCACACCATGAAAAATATGATTGCGGTTCAGCTGCGGCACAATATCAATACAGGATTTAAGCTTCGTATTACTTTTAACAATCAGTTGTGCCGCTTTTAGCGCCACCGGATCAATGTCGGTACCGGTTACATGCCAGCCATAACTCTGGCTGGCAATAATCGGATAAATGCAGCTGGCACCGGTACCGATATCCAGCAACCGGATCTGCTTGCCGCGGGGAACACCACCACTGATACCAGACAGCAAATCAGCCAGATAATGCACATAATCAGCCCGGCCGGGTATTGGCGGGCACAGGTAGCCCTCTGGCAGCAGCCAGAACGCTATACCATAGTGATGTGCCAGCAACGCCTGATTCAGCAGCAGCACAGCAGCAGGATCAGCAAAATCTATGCTGTCCTCTCCTGCCGGGTTAGGCCGGATACAGGCCGCCAGAGCAGGTAATATTTTTACCAGGGCAGCAAAATCATAACGGCCGGCATGCGGGTTACGCGGATGAAGCAAAGCAGCTGACGCCAACAGAATAAGCCTTTCGCAGAGCAGAGTGGCATTAGTTTATCATGCCAGGTGATACTAAAGCATAGTTGCGGAAAAACCGTTACAATAAGCCATATTATCCGTGCCCGTACCGGGCTGTTTTTGGAACTCTGATGCTAGCACTTGGAAAAATAAACCGCCTGGCGGTTAAAAAGCAGGTTAAATTTGGCTATTACCTTGACGGTTTAAGCTGGGGTGAAATTTTACTGCCAAATAATGTGGCACCGAAAAATCTGGACATCGGCCAGATGCTGGAAGTGTTTTTATATCTGGATTCAGAAGATCAGCTGATCGCCACCACAGAGCGGCCGAAAATCAAGGTCGGCGAAGTGGCTATGCTGACCGTGGTGGCCAGCACCAAAGTTGGCGCCTTTGTCGACTGGGGCCTGAAAAAAGACTTGCTGGTGCCATACAGCGAACAGCATCTGCCATTAAAAGAAGGCCAGAGCTATCTGCTGTACTGCTATGTCGATAACAGTAACCGTATAGTGGCCTCCAGCAAACTGGACCGTCATCTGCATAAAACGCTGCCTGCCAACCAGGCAGGCGACAAAGTGAGTATTATTATCAGTGAACAAACCGATATTGGCTACAAAGCCGTAGTTAACCACCAGCATTGGGGGGTGTTATACAAAAACGAGGTGTTTAAGCCTCTGCGTCGTGGCGAAAAACTGACAGCAGTGATCAGCAAAGTCCGCGATGACGGCAAAATTGATCTGCGCCTGAGCGCCTCTACTTTCCAACTGGCACAGGAGTTAAGCAGTAAAATTCTGCAGCAGCTCGCTGACAACGGCGGTAAGCTGGCGTTAACAGACAAAAGCGAACCAGAGCTGATTTATGCCCGTTTCGGCGTCAGCAAAAAAGCTTTTAAGCAGGCGATAGGCACGTTATACAAAGAGAAGAAAATCGTTATTACCGATAACGGCCTGATCTTAGTGCCGGATAACGGCGTAAAATAACGTTACCCCCGGGCGGCGAGCGCCACGCCAGCACATAGCTGTGCCGTAGCGCACTCCCTGTTGCACAGGGTTATTTACCGCTTAGCAGCACCAAAAACATGACCAATAACTGCTGGCATAAAAAAACGGCAAGTTGCCTGCGCAACCTGCCGTTTTTTAATCAGTCTTTGCCGTTTACCTTACTTTTTGCTGGTACCCAGCTCAACCCGGGATTTCAGTTTCTGCCCCGGCCTGAACGTCACCACACAACGGGCAGAGATCGGAATATCCTCACCGGTTTTCGGGTTACGACCTGGCCGCTCGTTTTTCACCCGCAGGTCAAAATTACCAAAGCCGGACAACTTAACCTGATCTCCCGCTTCAAGTGCGGTGCGGATCTCTTCGAAAAAAGCTTCCACTATCAATTTAGCATCGCGTTTGCTGACACCAAATTTTGTAAACAGACGTTCTGCTAAATCGGCTTTGGTAAGCGCCATTCTTAATCCCTCAACGTTGCGT
>CAZEGA010000269.1:0-4432 GCA_964511675.1 uncultured Rheinheimera sp. | reverse complement strand
CGTTACGCTAAGGTGTCGGTAAGTTACCGTTTCTGATGTTCTCTCCCGCCGCTATACAACCGCTGGCGCAAAGCCTTCCCCCTGCTGTTAAAGCAGGGGGCTTTTTGCTTACGCTGGGTGCAGTATTAAGCGCTCATGTGTTGCCGCTGGCCTGGTATCTGGCGGCTAGCAGTAACAGTGTCACGCTGCAGCCCCCGGTATTAACCGGCGTGTTGCTACAGCAGCCGGCCTCACAGCAGCAGGTGGCCCCTGCTGTGCCAGAACCGCAGCAGCAAATACCGCCTGCACCTGCAACCGTGGTGCCGGTTAAACCAGAGCCAGAGCGACAACTGCCAAAACCAGTACCACAGCTAGTGCAGGCTGAGCCGCCGCCCGCCGCTGTGGCTGAACCGGTATTGCCTTCTGCCAGCACCACGGCCGCTGCAACCCGGGCTGTAACACAAACCGAAACCAGTGCCGCCATAGCGCTGCCGGTTTCGGCACCGGTGCTGAATGCCACTGCCCAATACAATGCGCCGCCGGTGTATCCGCAGTTATCGCGCAAACTGCGCGAGCAGGGCACAGTAGTACTGGAGCTTACCGTGCTGAAAAACGGTGCCGTGGCCGATGTGGCGCTGCTGCACAGCAGCGGTTACCCCAGGCTGGATCAGGCCGCGCTGGCTGCCGTGCAGCAATGGCGCTATCAGGCCGCCCGCCGTGGCAATGCAGCGATAGAGTATCGCTACCGGCAGCGGGTGGAATTCTCGTTAACCGAAGGAGTCAACTAATGGCACAACTAACCGATAACCCTTATGGCCTGGCGGCGCTGTGGGCGCAGGGTGACTGGGTGATCAAAGGCGTGGCGGTGTTGCTGCTGTTAATGTCGGTTGCCAGCTGGAGCGTGATCATCTGGCGCAGCCTGATGCTGTGGCGCCTGCGCCCGGTCAGTAAAGCCTCGCGTGATTTCTGGCATGCACAAAGCTTTGCTGCCGGGCTACAGCTGTTGCAACCACGCAGTGGTATCAGCCCTTACCGTATGCTGGCCGAAGAAGGCCAGGCGGCGGTCGATCATCACCGCTTGCATAAAGCCGATTTACACGGCCAGCTCAGCCTGAACGATTGGTTAAGCGCCTGCCTGCGTAACGCCATAGATGACAATGTGCAGCAGCTGCAACGCGGTTTGCCGCTGCTGGCCTCGGTAGGCTCTACCGCGCCCTTTATCGGCCTGTTTGGCACCGTATGGGGTATTTACCATGCGCTGGTCAGCATAGGTGTCTCCGGCCAGGCCGGTATCGATAAGGTGGCAGGCCCGGTGGGCGAAGCGCTGATTATGACCGCCGTCGGCCTGGCTGTGGCCATACCGGCAGTGCTGGGTTACAACGCACTGCAACGGGCCAATAAAGCGGTGATCACCCGGCTGCACCGCTTTGCCCATCAGCTGCATGCGTATTTTCTTACCGGTGCGGCGCCCAAAGCCAGCGTCAGCCTGTTAAACCAGCAGCAGGAGCGGGCGTAAATGGCATTTGCAACCGGGCCGCAGGATGACGACGTCATAAGCGAAATTAATATGACGCCGCTGGTAGACGTGATGCTGGTGCTGCTGATTATTTTTATTATCACCGTGCCGGTATTAACCCAGTCGGTTCTGGTGGAATTACCCAGCGCCAGTGCCGAACCCGCCAGCACCACACCCGACAGCATCGCCATCAGTGTGCAGCGCGATGGCACCGTGCTGTGGAATGGCAACACGGTAACCGAACAGCAATTGCAACATCAGCTTACGCAAATAGTGCAGTTACCCCAGCAACCGCCGCTGCAGTTAATGGCCGATAAAGCGGTAGAGTACCAGCATGTACTCAGCGTAATGGCACTGGCACAGCAGTTGGGTATCAGCCAGCTGGGGTTTGTCACCGAGCCGATGTAAAAACCTGCGGGCATTATCACCTTGTACAAAGCCGGCTAACCCGATAAATACGACAAAATTGAACTTACTATTAGTAAATTGTGTTGTTTATGTAGACTTTACGGATGGGTTGTCGCTGAGCGTTGTACTTTATTTAAGAGCTGCTATAACGGTATTTGCTGCAGAGAGTAAATTGATCATGTATGCCGTTAAATGTAAGCAGTAGCGTCATTAGCTGCCTGCTGTTATAACGTACAAACGTCTGCTGTTGGGTTTGTTACGGTCGGTGCCTGCTTACGAAGACCAGGATGTTGTTGTAAGAGCTATGAGAATAATAATACTGATTTTATGTTTCCTGCCATTTTGCGTTTGTGCCGCAGCGCTGCGGCTGTGCCAGGAGTCAGATGCGGAAGATCCTGATCTGCCGGTTTTTACGGTTAACAACGAATCCTTTCACGGCGAACATGCCGCTATTGTCGCTCATGCCTTAGGCCAGTTAAACCAGGCATTTTCATTGGTCAGGCTGCCATGGCGGCGCTGTATGTCGCTGGTTGAAAATGGAGTGTTTGACGGGGTCGTAGGCATGGGCTGGAGTCCTGAACGACATGATAAATTTATGTTTCCGCAAACGGCTAACCAGCTGGCAGATGAGGCTATCAGGCTGAGTTATACTAACTATCCTGTCTATGTCCTGGCGGGTAGCGCACTTGCCTGGGATGGCATAACATTCAGCAATATCAAAAGTGGCATAGCCGCCCCCAAAGGTTTTCTGGTGGCAAAACAACTCAAGGCATTGGGCGTGTTACAGGAAACCGATGTTGGCGTTGACCTTGGCCTGTCACTGCTGAAAAAGCAACGGATTGATGCTGTGGTCTTATCTGAGATTGTCGGCGACAGGATGCTGGCTAATGAGGGTAGTGGCAGTATAAAGAAGTTAGATCAGCCGTTTTACCGGCAAGCCGTGTTTCTGGTGTTCAGCCTGAAACAGCAAACACTGGATGCGGAAAAAATACAGGCTGTCTGGCAGCAGATCCCTTTATCCAGAGCTGAAATAGCCACAACTGACAGTCACTAACCTACCATCACTTCAGGGGGCAGGCTCTGCCCCAATATCAATGTTGTAACAATTGGATCTGCCCCTCAGCGTGCAGTAATAATAGGTGGTTATCCCCAAAAGGCGTCCTCTGCAGGCTGATCTTCGGAGAACAGCCACACTTCGCGAATGTGGCCATCTGCGATACGCAGCAGGTCTATGCCCGACATGGAGATTGAGGTTCCGGGTTTCTCTGCACTGAAGTGCAAAGACGCTGCAACCAGTTCACCTTGCGCCATAAGAGGGCCGATGGCGTCGATACGGAAGGTACCGTTGCTACGCTCCATAAATTGGCCCAACAGTGCGAATACTGCGTCCTTGCCGCGGTGCAACCCGGACAGGCTGCTTTTACCCGGCTGATGCCATTCGATATCCGTAGCGAAGGTGTTGTTAATTGTTTCCAGGTCGCCACATGCCACAGCGTCGAAGTAACGGCGTACGATGTCGATATTTTGCTCTGAGTTCATAAAGTGCTCTTTCGATAGTTGAATTGGATGGATATATGCCTGTTTATTTATTCCAGACGGGCAAACGCGGATATTAGGTGCTAACATACCTATTCGCAAGAAGGCACTAAAAAGTTATATAGGTACCTATAAGTGACTAATGAGAAAATTAACGCACCAGCGTGGAACCCTTACCAGGCGACTTGCCCAACCCGCCAGGTACTCGATTGTGTCGCCGACAAATGGGCTGTGCTCGTTATTGGCTTACTGCTGGGCGGCACCCGACGTTTTGGCGAATTACGCCGGGATATTGAAGGCGTGTCACAAAAGATGCTGACCCAGACACTGCGGTCACTGGAGCGTGATGGCATTATCAATCGTGAAATTTTTGCCTGTGTGCCGCCGAAGGTGGAGTATTCATTGACATCTCTGGGGATGTCACTGGCAACCACACTTGATGCGTTACGCCTGTGGGCCGAGCAGAATATTGAGGAAGTGCTTCGCAGCCAGCAATCTTTTGATGCAGCAGGTAGTTCGTCGAAGCTGTAACAGACTGAGCTTCAACATGTCGATAGCACGCTATGTATTTCCGGCAGTTCCATTGATCTGCGTTACAGCTTTGCGCTTGACGGCGACAGGATTGCTGCTTTGGAGATCACGCTATGAGTTTCACTTCATGGGGTCAGAGTACTCTGACCCCAATATCAATGCTGCAGCCGTATCAGTATTTAGCTGCCACACCTGCAGCCGGAATGGCACCCAGGATAAACTCGCGCAGGTCGTCGTTCGACTTTTTCAGATCTTCATAGCGCAGGTACATCATATGGCCGCTGCGGTAGCCTTTGAAGCTTAAACGATGCTTCATTTTACCGCTGGGGTCCAACTGCCACATATTGTACTTACCATCAAAGTAGTTGGTGGCGCCGTCATAGTAACCGGACTGGGTCATTACCTTAAGGTAGGGGTTTTGTGCCATGGCCTGGCGCAGGTTCTCGCCGGTGTTGTCGTCGC
>CAZEGA010000268.1:0-4449 GCA_964511675.1 uncultured Rheinheimera sp. | reverse complement strand
CCCCCAGGCGTTACCTGGCACCCTGCCCTGTGGAGCCCGGACTTTCCTCCCCCTGCTTGCGCAGGCAGCGATTGCCCTGGCCAACTCACGGCGGCGATTATACCCGCTTTATTCGGTTTCACCTAGGTGCGTTGCGTTTATTGTAATGAAAATGGATTCAGGAACTGTCTGCCCCACAGCAGTTTTCGGTCTGTTTCGCTCAGCTCTGCTTCATCGTATGCCGGGGTCAGTGTCAGATTTTTACCATCCCAGAAAGCGGCGTGGTTTCTGGCATGATCATCTGTATTGCCGCAGAGGATGTTGAACACCAGCCGCGAAAATAACTCTTTGAGCGTTGCTTTGGGCTGTAGAAATCGGTGGCGGATAATTTCAGCCAGCGTTTCATAGCTGGCATACCGTTACTGCGGTGTCGGTATCAGCGCCTTTAAGGCCTAATTTCCGGTTGATAATAACACGTCTGCCCCATGCATCGGGTGCAGCGTCCCGGATACAGCCCGGCAGCTCAAGGCCGGGTAACAGCGGAAGTTGTCCGGCTTTTAACGGCAGTTCTGGCTCATATACAGAAATGGCAGGCGGGCTGTCATTAAGCCTTTCAAGATAGCTTTTACCATAGTTAAACAGCAGATGGTTACCATCAGCTTCCAGCCTGCCCACTACGACAGGCTGAACTTCACCGGGCAGCCAGATCCAAACATAGGCTTCTTTATATAAGCCAATATTATAGTGCATCTTTCAGGCAGTGCTGATATTCGCTATTTAACCTTGTTGCGCTAATGCCAGTTTATACAGCGCGTTTTTCTTCTCGCCGTGAATTTCGGCGGTCAGTGCTGCCGCTTTCTTTAGCGGTAACTCGGTCAGCAGCAATTTCAGCGTTGCCATGGCCGCGGCGCTGATATCCGTCTCGGCTTTTGGCGTTGGCGCTATCATCAGCACCATTTCGCCCTGGCAACGCTGCGGGTCGGCTTCCAGCCAGGCGGTGATTTGCGCCGCCGTGCCGTATTCCAGATGTTCAAAGGTTTTGGTCAGCTCTTTGGCCAGCACCAGTTCACGCTCATCACCAAACACCAGCGCCACATCAGCTAACGAATCTTTAATCCGCCGCGCCGTGTCGTAGCAGATAATAGTGCCGACACCGGCCGGTACGTCTGCCAGCTGGTTTTGCCGCTGCTGGCTTTTCGGCAGCAGAAAACCGATAAAATGAAACTTGTCGGTAGGTAAACCGGCAGCACACAAGGCGGTAATTAATGCACAGGGGCCGGGAATGGGGATCACCCTGATACCGGCATCGCGGCATTGTCGTACCAGGCTGTAACCCGGATCACTGATCAGCGGTGTACCGGCATCTGACACCAGTGCCACACTCTCGCCGGCCTGGCATTTCTGCATAATGCTGGCAGCGCGCTGCTTTTCGTTGTGATCATGCAGCGCTATAGTCCTGGCGCTGATCCCCAGGTGCGACAGCAAGCGCCCGGTATGGCGGGTGTCTTCCGCCGCTATCCAGTCTACCTGCTGTAAGGTGGCAATTGCCCGGGCACTGATATCATCAAGATTACCAATCGGCGTAGCCACTACATATAAAAAACCGTTATCTTTTGCCATTATGTGATTTAAACACGCTATTTATTTGAGCTTAACCGGCAGTCTCAGTAAGATAAGACCCATCGTTGTGGCTATGGTACTGTGCATTGTGACTTCCAGCAAATTAAAGCCCCTGTTATTTATCTGCCTCAGCAGCCTGCTGCTCAGTTGTACCTCCGGGCCCAAACAGGCTACAGCCCCTAAACCACTGCCGCAGGAACAAAGCGGCAGCACAGTTGCCGATACGGCGGTATCGGCCCGCACGCTGTACAGCCAGGCCAGCCGTTATCAGGATGAAGCACTGCATTACCACCTGCTTAAAGCCGCCCGCCAGGCATTACAGGAGCAGGATAACAGCCTGGCGCTGGCCATTACCGAAAGCTTACGGCAAAGCCCTTATCCGCTTATTCAGCGCCAGCTTGCGCTGCCTTTGCTGCAGGCCTATCTGGCAACCGGCCAGCACAGCCATATCACGCCGTTAATTAACAGTACCGATATAGCCGCGCTGGAGCGCGCCGGGCAACGCGAATTTCTGTGGCTGGCGGCACAGTACCAAAGCCAGCAGCAACGCTACCCCCAGGCCAGCCGGTTACTGCTGCAACTGGAGCAGCCCGCCGCAGCCAGCCAGGCGCTGGGGCCATACCGTGAGCTGTTATGGTACAACCTGGCGGCATTAAGTGACAGCCAGCTGGAGGCACTGCGCACCGGAGCCAGCCAGAACACGCTGGGCTGGCTGAGCCTGGCGCAACTGAGCCGGCGCTATATCGGCCAGCCAGAACAACTGCAGCAAGCCTTTAGTGCCTGGCAACAACGCTACCCCATGCTGGCCTCGGAGCGTACTTTGCCTGATGCCGTGCAGCAGCTGTTTAACCTGATGCCTTATCAGCCAGAGCGCATTGCCGTACTGCTGCCCTTTTCCGGCCAGTTCCGCCAGCATGCCCAGGCTATTCAGTATGGCATTCTCGCTGCTGCCAGCCAGCAAAACAGCACTGAGCTGATCTTTATCGACAGCCAGCAGGCAGCAGACACCCTGGCACAGCAGATCAGCCTGGCCCAGGCAGATTTTGTCATCGGTCCTTTACTGAAAGAGCAGGTAGACAGCATCAGCCAGTTGCCAGACTGGCAATGGCCTACCCTGTTTCTGAACAGCAAAGACAGCAACACTGCGGTAAAACCAGAACAGTTTTATTTTGCCCTGAGCATGGAAGATGAAGCCAGCCAGATGGCACAGTTATTCCAACAGAAAAATTACCGCCGTCCTGTGGTAATCAGCTCGGCTAATAATATCAGTCTGCGTATGCAGCAGCGTTTTATCAGCCAGTGGCAGCAGTTGGGACATCCGGCACCGGAGCGTTATCAGTTTAATGCCAAAGAAGATCTGGAAAGCCTGATCAATAAATTACTGGAAACTGACCGCAGCCGCGAACGGGTTAAACAAATCACTGCCCTGATTAGCGGCAAGGTGGAAGCCGACCCGCACAGCCGGCTGGATATAGACGCCATTTACCTGATTGCCGATCCGGTGCAGACCCGGCTGTTTAAACCTTTTGTCGAAGTGTCCGTAAGCCAGACGGCACCTAAACTGCCGGTATATGCCAGCTCGCGCAGCTACAGTACCAGCCTGGACAGTACCGACCTGCGCGATTTAAACGGCCTGACCTTTACCGAAATGCCCTGGATGCTGGGCGAACAGAACAGCGTGGCATTACGCCAGCAGTACCAGCAGCTATTCCCGGAGCAGGATGAAACCTTACAACGCTTGTTTGCCATGGGATTTGACGCCTATAAGCTGATCGGCAGCCTGCGCCAGCAGCAACAGCTGCCGGCGGCGGTATTTCCCGGCCTGACCGGCCAGTTGCGACTGAACAGCGATGGCAGCCTGGTACGCCAGCTAAGCTGGGCAACCTACCGCAATAACCGGCTGCGGCCAGTGCAGGAGCCCTGAAGCAGCACATGAATAATCTTGGGCAGCAGTATGAACAACTGGCTCTACAGTATTTGCAGCAACAGGGGCTTAAACTGGTACAACAGAATTTTCACTGCAAAACCGGTGAAATTGATCTGGTGATGCGTGAAGGTGCCACCCTGGTGTTTGTTGAAGTAAAGTACCGCGCCAGCAGCGCTTTTGGTGGTGCCCTGGCGGCTGTCAGTTTCAGCAAGCAGCAAAAGCTGCTGCGCACCAGCTTTTGCTGCTTGCTGAAACTGACAGCCGCTGGTATCTGCAGCAACACCATCTGAGCGGCCAGCCCTGCCGGCTGGATGTACTGGCGATCGAAGGCGCTGAGCCCTACCGGTATCAATGGCTGAAAAACGCAATTTCACAGTAGTCACTTTCACAGTAGTACAATGCACAGGAATTATGCATGCAGGAACATATACGGCAGTTATTCAGTGAAAATATTCAGACCATGATAGCCGCAGGCGAAAGCTTGTCTGGCGCGCTGGAAAACGCAGCACTGGTTATTGTGCATAATCTGGTCAGCGGCGGTAAGGTGATCTGCTGCGGTGACGGTGCCACCGCGGCGCTGGCGGCGCATTTTGCCCAGTTACTGTTAGACAAGTTTGAAACTGAACGGCCTTGTTTACCGGCGCTGGCCCTGCAACAACATAGTAACAGCCTGTTGCACCATCAGCAGCAGGATTATCTGGCGCGGCAGATTAAAGCACTGGGACAAAACAACGATGTACTGCTGGTTGTCTCTGCCAGTGGCAGTGAACCCTGCTTAATTAAAGCGGTCGAAGCAGCACTGACCAACGACATGAAAATAGTGGCACTGACCGTAGACGGCAGCGGTGAGCTGTCTGGTTTACTGAACCAGCAGGATGTCGAGTTAAAAGTACCGGCCCACCGGCCGGCACGCATTTTTGAAT
>CAZEGA010000267.1:0-4467 GCA_964511675.1 uncultured Rheinheimera sp. | reverse complement strand
TGCCAACCATCGCCAGTTGCTGCTGCGCCAATAACTGCGGGTTGCCTTTAACAAACAGCAACAACGGTGGCTGTTTGGTTTGTTTTAACAGCGCAGGATACCGGGGGTCCTGATAAGTAATAATGTGATGCGTGTCACTCTGCTCAAGCCATTTTAAGGCATAAACTGCTTTTGGCCCGGCCTCATGTGTCAGCAAATACGCCTGCCGCTCAGTAAAACCGATATTGCGCAAGGTACTGCCGGGTAAGCTGACCAGCTCAGCTAAGGGTATGTGCTCGCTCAGACGTTGGAACTTCAGGCCATCCAGGCCATGCACAGTGGCTAAAGCGAGCCAGTTGCGAAGGTCTTCCATGGCAAACTGGCTCCATCATTGGACTATTAAAGATTTGAGATTAAATCTCCCACCCGGATCGGCCGCAGGGTTTTAGTAACAATAGCAAAACTGGTACGCTCAGATGCTTTGAATACCATTAACTCACCGACTTTTTCCCGTGGCAGCTGGATAGTATTGTCACCAAAGTTCTTAAAGGTCTGCTGCAGCTTATTGGCATCTTCAATATAAACCGGGCCATTCTTGCCATCGACCACCAGGGGGGAATTGCGGTAAATACCCAGTATATGGCCCGCTTTCAGATTTTGCAGTTCGCCCCGGTTCAGCACCACGATATCCCACTTGGAGAACTCACGCAGGTTAGACGTAGTATCAATAATTAAGCCATCAATATTGAAATCCGGCCTGGTCATGGTAAAGAACGCTGGCAGAGCCTGGCCTTCCAGCGCCGGTAACAGCCTGTCGCCCTGTTTGATTTCACGTTTTACACTCAGCACATTCAGCGACGATGCCTCAGCCGGTGCGTCATCCGTTGCCTCACGCCCCGGGCGGAAAGCACGGGCAGTCGCTACCAGCGTAGTTTCAAATCCCAGCACGGTTTTTGTTTCCGGATCAAAATACGGTTTACCCTTACGGTATACGCCATATGAGGCACCGGTATCCAGCACACCTTTGGCATAAATAATATGATCACCCACTGAGTTTTTAACATTGGCATTTGAACCCAGGATATAAGGCAAAGCCTGAATTTGCTCATCATCCAGCGCCTGCTCAAATGTCAGGTAGTGGCGGATCATGCTCAGCGGCAAGGTGCTGACAGCATCGTTGCTTTTCATTGTTTTGCGTACTGTGGGCGACAAGCGTTTCACATTTTCGTTTACCACCAGGCGCGGCCTGCCCTGCGCATCGTATACCAGCATTAAGGTATCGCCAGGGTAAATCAGGTGCGGGTTATCAATTTGCGGGTTCATCTGCCACAACTGCGGCCAAAGCCACGGCTCGTTCAGATACAAGGCAGAGATGTCCCACAAGGTATCGCCCTTTTTCACCACATAACTGGCAGGCGCATCATCACGGATTTTTAGTACATCCGCTAATACATTAAAACAGCCACTCAGTACGAGTAGAGTGACAACAGTTGCGATTTTCTTCAGCATGCCTGCATCCTTGAGCCGGTCTTGTTGTAATTATTGCACACTAAGCTGTTAATACAGCGCATTAATGGCTAAAATTAAAACATACCACAACCTTTGAAACAAAGCATATTTTTGTAGGTGTTATGGCAGTTTTACAAGTTTTACATTATCCGGACGAGCGTCTTCGCACTGTTGCTCAACCGGTTGAAGCAGTAACCGCAGAAATTACCCAACTGGCCGATGACATGCTGCAGACAATGTATGCCGAAAACGGCATAGGTCTGGCGGCTACCCAGGTTAACATACACCAGCGGGTGGTGGTGATAGACCTGTCGGAAGACCGCAACCAGCCACTGGTATTTATTAACCCGGAAATTACCGCCCGCAGTGGCGACACCAGTTATGAAGAAGGCTGTTTGTCAGTGCCACAGAATTACGCCAAAGTGGAACGCGCAGCCGAAGTTACCGTTAAAGCGCAGGATAAAAACGGCAACTGGTTTGAATTAACCGCCGACGGCCTGCTGGCTATTTGCCTGCAACATGAACTGGACCACCTGGTGGGTAAATTATTTATTGATTATCTGTCACCGTTAAAACGTGACCGTATCCGCAAAAAGCTGGAAAAAGAAGCCAAAATGGCACAGCGCCACGCGCTGTAATCAGGGATCATTGTGACTACACCTTTACGTATTATTTTTGCCGGTACGCCGGATTTCGCCGCCCGTCACCTGCAGGCGCTTATCGGTTCAGAACATCAGGTCATTGCCGCCTATACCCAGCCAGATCGCCCGGCGGGCCGTGGCCAGCAGTTGCAGCCCAGTGCCGTAAAGCAGCTGGCACTGCAACATAACATACCGGTATACCAGCCTAAATCACTGAAAAAAGCCCCGGCGCAACACGCACTGGCAGCATTACAGGCCGATCTGATGGTGGTGGTGGCCTATGGCCTGCTCCTGCCTCAGGCCGTACTGGATATGCCACGTCTTGGCTGCATTAACGTACACGGCTCCCTGCTGCCACGCTGGCGTGGTGCCGCCCCCATTCAGCGCGCACTCTGGGCTGGCGACAGCCAAACCGGCGTCACCATTATGCAGATGGATGCCGGCCTGGATACCGGCGCCATGTTAAGCACAGTGCAATGCGACATCAGCGACGCCGACACCAGCGCCAGCCTGTATGACAAACTGGCCCAACTGGGGCCGCAGGCCCTGCTGACAGCCCTGCAAGACTTACCGGCATTACAGCAGCAGGCAACAGCTCAGGATGACACTGCCGCCAGCTATGCGGAAAAACTGCATAAAGACGAAGCGCTGCTCGATTTTAATAAATCCGCGCTGGCATTAAGCCGCGAGATCCGGGCTTTTAACCCGTGGCCGGTCAGTTATCTGGCACTGCGCCAGGGTAATGTCAAAGTATGGCAGGCTACCGCAGAACAAAAAGATACGCCGACCCCGGCAGGTACTGTGCTAAGTGCAGACAAACAGGGCATACGCATTGCCTGTGCCGCTGGGGTGTTATGCATTACGCAGTTACAACCGCCGGGTAAAAAGGCCATGCCCGCAGCCGACTTTCTTAACGGCAGGGCCGACTGGCTCGCGGCAGGCAGCCGGTTATGAACCAGAACCTGCGTGCTCTGGCTGCCCGCTGCTGTTTTGATGTTATCGATCAGGGCGTATCGCTGTCAGACGCTTTACCCAAAGCCCAGACGCTGACCGCTAATGCGCTGGATAAAGCGCTGTTACAGGAAATCTGTTTTGGCGTCATGCGCTACCTGCCACAGCTGGAAGCGGTTTGCAGCCAGCTGATGAGCAAACCCCTGATCAAACAGCTGCGGCCACTGCAATTCTTGCTGTATGTCGGTATTTACCAGCTGAAATTTATGCGGATTCCGGATCATGCGGCTATCAGCACCACCGTAGATGCCGCCCGCGAACTAAAAGGCCAGTCACTGACTAAATTAATCAATGGCGTGTTGCGTAATGTGCAGCGCCGGCCAGAGTTGTTTAATTTTGACACCGCGCCAACCGCCGTACAGTTTAACCATCCGGGCTGGCTAATCACTGCACTGCAGCAGGCCTACCCCGAACACTGGCAGGCTATTCTGGCAGCCAACCAGCATAAAGCGCCGCTGTGGCTACGGGTTAATGTCAGTAAAATTAACCCGGCAGATTATGCCGCCGCATTAACCCGGCAGGGTATCGCATACAGCAGGCCAATCGCTGAATTGCCAGCCGCCATTAAGCTGGCACAGGCGCAGGATGTCACTACCCTGCCCGGCTATCAGGACGGGTTATTTTCGGTACAGGATGCCGCCGCACAATATGCCGCCACCCTGCTGGGCGTAAAAGACGGCCAGCGCATTCTGGATGCCTGCTGTGCCCCGGGTGGTAAAAGCTGCCATATACTGGAGCTGGCACCGGAAGCTGAACTTACCGCCCTGGATAAAGAGCCGAAACGGCTGCTACGGGTGCATGATAATCTGGCACGCTTAGGCCTGAAGGCTAACGTTGTTGCCGCCGATGCTGCCGAACCCGCCAGTTGGTGGCAAGGCCAGCTGTTTGACCGCATCCTGCTGGATGTCCCCTGCTCGGCCACGGGTGTGATACGCCGCCATCCGGATATCCGCTGGCTGCGCAAGAACGCCGATATCGCCGCGCTCGCCGAGCTGCAGCAACGTATTCTTGGCCAGTGCTGGCAACTGCTGGCACCGGGCGGCACGCTGTTGTACGCCACCTGCAGCGTGTTGCCACAGGAAAACCAGCAGCAAATTGAGCGGTTTTTACAACAGCACAGTGACGCCTGTTTGCAGCACCTGCCGCAGCAAAGCGCCGCATCATCTGCCGGCTGGCAATTGTTGCCGGGCGAACAGGATATGGACGGCTTTTTCTATGCCCTGCTGCAAAAAATATAACAGGCCGGCAGCATGAAAATTATTATCCTGGGTGCGGGTCAGGTTGGCGCGACGCTGGCAGAAAACCTGGTTGGCGAGCAGAACGACAT
>CAZEGA010000266.1:0-4474 GCA_964511675.1 uncultured Rheinheimera sp. | reverse complement strand
CCCAGGAGATAAAGATATTACGCACCACACCCAGGTTAAGCGCAGCGATACCACGGGCCAGACCCACGCCTAATACCGCACCAACCAGGGTTTGGGTGGTGGAGATAGGCAAGCCGGTACCTGAGGCAATAACCACGGTAGAGGCCGCAGACAGCTCAGCAGCAAACCCGCGGCTTGGGGTTAAATGGGTAATGGCAGTGCCTACGGTTTTAATAACCCGCGCGCCCAATGTAGCCAAACCGACAACAATACCGATAGCCCCTAACGGCAAGATCCACCAGGCCAGTTGCGACTGGGTTGAAATTTCGCCACCGGAACTGACGACACTGACTACCGCAGCTAACGGGCCAATGGCATTGGCCACATCGTTTGAACCATGCGCAAACGCCATACAACAGGCGGTGGTGATCATTAACACGCCAAAAATACGTTCTACATTATTAAACTGCATTTTCTTATCGGCGGCCGGATCAAACTTAATACGGGCAATGATGGCTTTACCAACCAGGCCCACTACCACAGCGATAGCAAAAGCAATGTAGTAACCGGTAACAGTACTGATATCCAGGCCAATATGCACCAGCCCCTTTTGCACTGTTACCAGTGACATCATAAAGGCGGCAAATGCCATATAAAAGGGGACGTATTTCTTGGCATTGGCCAGCGGATTGTCGGTATCGAAAATCAGCCGCTGGGCGCTCATAAAGAACAGATATGCCATCACACCGGCCAGCATCGGCGTAACCACCCAGCTGCCGACGATACCGCCGACTTTATCCCAGCGTACTGCTTCCATCCCCACACCTACCGCAGCAAAACCAATAATGGCGCCGACAATAGAATGGGTAGTGGATACCGGCCAGCCAAAATAAGAGGCCACAATCAGCCAGCTTGCCGCCGCCAGCAGCGCGGCTATCATACCGTAGGCCATCAGTTCCGGCGTATCGACAAAGAACGCCGCATCGGTAATACCACCACGAATAGTCGAGGTAACAGAGCCGCCCGCCAGATAGGCGCCGGCAAACTCAAAAACAGCAGCAATAATAATGGCTTGTTTAATGGTCAGCGCTTTAGAGCCTACCGAAGTCCCCATCGCATTGGCGACATCGTTGGCACCAACACCATATGCCATTAAAAAACCGAATACTGCCGCAATCACAATGAGGATCAGGCCGTATGATTGTAAAATATCCATCTGCTAAACCTTTTAGTTGTTAACGGGCGAGCATAATTTCAAGACGTGAACCCACTTTCAGCGCCACATCGGCCAGATCACCGACCCACTCCAGCGTACGGTACAGGAACATGACATCAATCGGGTTCAGTTCCTGCTCTGTCAGACGCAGCGCTTTACGCAGTTTAATCTGCATGTCGTCAGTGTCGCCTTCGATCATATCCAGCTGTTCAACCATTTTGATCACCAGATCGACTTCGCGGCCACGGAATCCGGTTTCCAGCAACTCGTCCAGCTCGTTAATCACTTCACTGGCCAGCTTGGTTGCATCAATGCAGCGTTGCAGATAGGCTTTAAAGCCCTGCTGTAAACTGGCCGGAATTAACAGCTCACGTCCCAGCACACGGCCGGTAATATCTTTGGTTTTATTGGCAATTTTATCCTGCTGTGATACCAGCTCCAGAATGTCGGTGCGGTCTACCGGCAGGAACAGGCCACGCGGCAGGTTAACGCGGATTTCGCGCTTTAATTTGTCGGCTTCCTTTTCCAACGCCACGATGTTTTTACGTACATCCGCTGCAGTTACCCAGTCCTGCTGATATACCGCATCGAAAAATGGCAGCAGCAGTTCACTTGCCTGATGCACCTTACGAATATGTTCCTCTATCGGCTTAATCGGTGATTTGGCAAACACGGATAAAAAAGTACTAGCTGGCATAGCCTGGCCTCGTAAGTTGGTTTGACTGAAGTCGGCGCGCATTGTAGCGGCATTCAAAGCGCAAGAAAAACGAAAAATGAATACCGGATGAAAACGCCCTGCCCAAAAGTCTAGTCAGGGCGTTCAGGATGTACAGCAAAAACACTGAAAAATCAGCTACGTGCTTCCCACTCCAGTTTTTCTGCGCTGCTGTGGCGCACGACCTTGCCTTTAACAAAGAAAATAATGTACTCGGCCAGGTTTTTACAGCGATCGCCAATCCGCTCCAGTGAACGGGCCGACCAGATCACATTCATAATTTTGGGAATGGAACGCGGATCTTCAACCATATAAGTCATCAGCTGGCGGGTGATGGCTTCGTATTCGCGGTCCACCTTTTTATCTTCTTTATGCACCTGCAAGGCGGTTTCCACGTCCATCCGGGCGAACGCATCCAGCACATCGTGCAGCATCTGGCCAACGTGGCGGCCTAAGTTATCCAGGTTCACCAGCAAGTCCTGCTGCTCGCGGTTAAAAGACTCCAGCGCCACCCGCGCAATACGGCGGGTTTCATCCCCGATACGCTCCAGATCAGCAATAGTTTTCATAATGGCCATAATCAGCCGTAAATCGCTGGCCGCCGGCTGGCGCCGCACAATAATGCTGGTGCATTCTTTATCAATTTGCAGCTCCCAGTCATTCACTTTCAGATCAGTGTCTATTACCCGCTGCGCCAGCTCGGCATCGGCATTGGCAATAGCACTCAGTGCATTGTTCAGTTGTTGTTCTATCAGGCCGCCCATCGCCAGGACATGGTTACGGACTTCATCGATTTCGTCATTAAAGGAACTGGAAATATGTTTGGTTAAATTAAGCTTATCCACTGCGCTCTCCGTTGGCTGTCAGCCACTTAGTACCGGCTGCTGAAATAATGCGTGCAGTATAGGCAAAAACGCTGCCGTACTACCACTGAGTATCGGATAACCCGGACGAATTTTTTCCTGCCCACGGCTCTGACAACGCCAACGCACGGTTAAAGCATTAAATTTACAAATAATCCTGCTAACTGATTTAAAAATGTCACAGTCAGGACTACACTCTGCTGTTATAACCACAACCCTTATCGCGCTAAAGGCTCTGCCTGCCCGTTGCACTACAGGAAGATAATCAATGAAGCAGTTAGTACTTACGTTAATTGGTAAAGATAAAGCAGGATTAGTAGAACAGCTGGCTACCGTGATCAGCAGCCACAATGGCAACTGGATGGCCAGCAACCTGAGCCACCTGGCAGGTTACTTTGCCGGCATTCTGCAGGTGGAAGTAGCCGAGCAGGACTTACCCGGCTTAACGGCGGCGCTGGAAGCGATCAGCGATCTGGATATTCGGGTCCAGCATGGCCTGCCCACAGAGCTGAATACCCAGCAACAACTCAGGTTTCTGATCACCGGCAACGACCGGCCGGGTATAGTACGCGAGCTGTCATCGGTGATTAAACATAAAGGCACCAACATTATCCATTTTGAAAGCAGCAAACAAAGCGCCCCCAACTGGGGTGTGCCGCTGTTTAATGCTGTCGCTACGGTGGAGTTGCCAACAGGCCTTAGCCGTGACGAAGTGGTAAAAGCACTGGAAGCGATTGCCACTGACATCGTAGTGGATGTTGAGACTGACGACTGAGAGAATTTTCAGTTGCAGCACGCTTGCATTCATCTTGCTGTCATAAAACTGCCATAGAGTGATACCCAGTTGTAGTCAGGGAGCTGGATCATGGATTTACGCGATGCCACCAATGGCAATGAATACCCGTCTTACCCACGCGAGCTGAGCTGGCTGGCATTTAATGGCCGCGTGCTGCAGGAAGCCGCAGATGAACGCAACCCGCCGATAGAGCGGCTGCGTTTTCTCGGCATTTACTCCAATAATATGGATGAATTTTTCCGCGTACGCGTGGCTGACGTCAAGCGGCGTATTCTGCTGAAAAAATACCAGTCCAGTGAGCAGGAAGATGCCGAAACCCTGCTGCAGGAAATTCAGCAGCAGGTACTGCAGCTGGGTAGCCGCTTTAACGCGATTTATCTGGATATTCAGCTTGAGCTGCGCAAGCACAATATTGAGCTGATTGATAATTTCAAGCTGACCGAACTGCAGTCTGCCTGGGTGAAACGCTATTTCCGCGATGAAGTGCTAAAACATATTTCGCCGATGATTTTGTCCGGCGATGAAGTGAAATTATCCAAAGCGCTGGAAGACAACACCACTTACCTGATGGTGGAAATGACCGGCAGCAGCAAGCCGGAATATGCCATAGTGCAGGTGCCCACCAATGAGCTGTCACGTTTTATCGAACTGCCGCTGCATTTAAATACCCGCAAGAAAAACGGCCATTACCGGCGGCAGGTGCTGCTGCTGGATGATGTGATAGTACATTGCATTGCCGACCTGTTTGCCGGTTTCTTTGCCTTTGACACTATTTCGGCCTATTCGCTGAAGCTAACCCGGGATGCCGAATACAATATCAGCGATACGCTGGATCAAAGCCTGATTGACAAGATGTCCAAGGGTATCCGCCAGCGTCTGAAGTCGGAGCCGGTACGGCTGGTCTA
>CAZEGA010000265.1:3192-4483 GCA_964511675.1 uncultured Rheinheimera sp. | reverse complement strand
CCCGCACCAGAATGTCACGGCCCGTAGCCACCGGTTCTGGCAGGATAATATCAAGTAATGCCTGTGGCTCCGTTGCGTTCAGCGACTGCTGATAACCTACTGCTTTCATCTGGGATCTCCATGTTGTACCGCTTACCTTAGTCTGAGAGCCGGTAACGGTCAATCTTCTTCAGTAAGCCCTGCCGCGACAAACCAAGCTGCCTGGCCGCCTGGCTCTTGTTACCGCCAGATTGCACAAGTGCCTGTTTAATCATACGAATTTCCAGTTGCTGCACGGCCTGGTCTAACGATAACTGGCTGATATCCAGCTGCGCCATGCCGGCTGCCGTGCTGGCTTCCGGGTGCAGCAAACTGATATCGGCCATACTGAGCACCCCGCCCTGCGCCACCGCTGCCACGCTTTCCAGAGTGTTTTTCAGCTCGCGCACATTGCCGGGCCAGTCGCGCTGCAAAAACCAGCTTAACGCTGTACTGTCCAGCTTCAGCATCTGGCCGTGTTCTTTGGCCAGTTGCTGCAAAAAGAACTGCAGCAACAGCGGAATATCCTGCCGGCGCTCTGCCAGCGCGACGGTTTCCAGCGTAATACCTTTAATGCGGTAGTACAGATCTTCACGAAACTGGCCGGTTTTCACCAGCCCGGGTAAATTGGCATTAGTGGCAGAAATCAGCCGGACATCAATTTTCTGCTGTTCGCGGCCACCAACCGGGAAGAAGGTGCCCTCCTGCAATACCCGTAGCAACTTTACCTGCATCGGCAGCGGCATCTCGCCGATTTCGTCCAGGAACAGGGTGCCCTTATCGGCCAGTTTCAGCAAACCGGGCCTGTCTTTATCGGCCCCGGTAAAGGCGCCTTTTACATAACCGAACAACTCGCTTTCCAGTAAGTCGGCCGGAATAGCGCCGCAATGCACAGAAACAAACGCCTGTCCGGCGCGCCGGCTCAACTCGTGCAGGGCGCGCGACACCACTTCTTTGCCGGTGCCGGATGGCCCGGTTACCAGTACCCGCACATCGGTGGGCGCGATGCGCTGAATTAAGGTGCGCATGGCTTGCGTCGGTGCTGACACGCCCACCAGATGCTCAAGCGCACCATAGCGCTGCTGTTTCAGCTGTGCCAGTTCGGTATCGAGCTGATGTTTGCTCAGGGCGCGTTTAATCACCACAGCCAGCAAGTCCGGGTCAACCGGTTTGGCGATAAAGTCCCAGGCTCCCTGTACTATGGCATCCAGCGCCAGCTGACGCTCGGCATGGCCGGTCAGAATGATCACCGGCCGCTGCTTAAAAGCCGGCA
>CAZEGA010000265.1:0-3182 GCA_964511675.1 uncultured Rheinheimera sp. | reverse complement strand
CCGGCAACTGGCTGAGGGTAAACTGCGGATCAAACTCCGGTGGCAGCGATAGATCCAGCAGCACCAGATCCGGTATAAAGCTGTGCAGCAGCATTTTGCCACTGGCCAGATCGGCTGCCGTCTGTACCTGATAGCCGCTGTGCTCCAGCCAGTTTTTTGCCAGCTGGCAGAACGCGGGTTCATCGTCGATCAGTAAAATGCGGTTGGGCGTCATAACATCTTATCCTGTTGCCCGCCTTGCTGCTGGCAGGCCGTTAAGGGAAACACCAGTTCAAAGCTGACCGGCCAGCCCAGATCAGTACGGTGGCACACCACAGCACCGTGGGCGCTGGCAATACGCCGTACTATCGCCAGACCCAGGCCGCTGCCACCGGCCCTTTTGCTGACAAAAGGCTGAAACAGGCTGGCCTGTTGCGCCACCGGTATGGCCGGGCCATTGTTGTGTATATATAGCGTCAGTGTATCTGCGCGGCAAAACGCTTCCAGCCGGATCAGCGCACCCGGCTGGTTGCGGCAGAATGCCAGCGCATTATCCAGCAGGTTAACCAGCACCTGCTGCAACCGGTAGCTGTCTGCAACCAGGCTCAGCTCATCGCTTATCGCCAGTTCACACTGCACAGCCTGCCAGTCCTGCTGCTGTATCACTGCCTGCGCCAGTGCTTTTAGCGGCACCACAGAGCACTGCAGCTGCAATTGCCCGGCATAACTGAGTAAATCCGCTATCAGCCGGTCAGCCCGTTTCAGCTGTTGCTGGATATGCTGGCGGGTGTCGGCCGTTGTCGTGGCG
Source organism: uncultured Rheinheimera sp. (assembly GCA_964511675.1). Classification (GTDB taxonomy): domain Bacteria; phylum Pseudomonadota; class Gammaproteobacteria; order Enterobacterales; family Alteromonadaceae; genus Alishewanella. The sequence continues at coordinate 2,395 of CAZEGA010000265.1, read as the reverse complement.
GTTGCCATGGAAATAATATTCAGCGGGTTGCACAGTTCATGTGCCATAGCGGCAGACAGCGCCCCCAGCTCAACCAGATGTTGCTGATCCAGCCGCTTGCGCTCGGCATCGGCCAGTTTCAGCGATTGTTCCAGAATACGGCAGTTGCTTTGCAGTAAGGCGGCAAATACATCGCCCTGCAAGCGGTAACCGGGGGTAACGTCGTCCCAGCCTGCCAGCTGGTAGTGCCAGCCGGCAGTGTCACGCTGGCAGATCAGATACAGGCTGGCGCTGTCACTGTCAGACGAGCTGGCCTGGGGCAGGCGCACCGCAACGTTCTGGCGCAGCTGTGCCGACAACAGCCCACTGGCACGCTGTGCCAGCGCGGGCCAGCTGTCTGCCTGTAACAGCTGAGCCCGCCAGTGGGCCAGCAGGGTTTCGCTTAACTGCACACCGGGGTAGATCATGCGCTGCGCCGCAGCGGCCAGCGGCCGGTAACACAGGGCACTGAGCAGCAGCAATAATACCGAATACAGCCACAACTGGCTGGCTGGCACAGCAGAGAGCGCCTGCATACCAAACTGGCCCAGCAAGGCACTGACCAGTGCCATCAGTGCCAGCACAAGCAGCAACATACCCAGCCATAACAATGCCTTATTGGCAAAAGCATTGATAGCCAGCAACTGGTAGCGCACCACGCCGTACACCAGCAGCAACAGGTAGCTTGGCAGTAACAGCATGGGATAGGGATACCAGTTCAGGCCCAGTGACGGGAAAATAAAACTGCTTGCCAGCAACAGGCCCCAGCCGCCGGCCAGGAACATTGCCACGATAGAGCGGCGCTTATTGCCGCTGTGCACCCGCCAGCCCAGATACAACACCACATGCGCGGCAATCCCCAGCAGCACGGTGTAGGCCAGGTTAAACCAGCCGATCCCCCGGAATACAAAAAACCCGCTAAAACCGGCCGTTGCCGCCACCGAACCGCCGGCGAATAACCAGCTGAGCAGGATCAGCAGCAGGGTTATAGCGTACAGTGGTAAACGCAGCCGTTGCCAGCGCAACAAGCCTCTGACCGGCTTAGGCCCATCGGCCACAAACTGCACGGCAAAGTGCAGAAAGAACATCGGCATTAACGGATTGGCCAGCACCAGCATAATGCCGGGTACAGCCCACTGCTGCAGTATGGCAATATGACCGGCGCACCACAGCGCCATCATGGCAGCAAAACCGGCCAGTGCCGGCATGGCGGGCTGTTGCTTGCCCTGCCACAGCAGCCAGCCAGCCAATAACACGGCGCAGATACTGGTCAGCACCATACTGAGTTCAAATGCGGCAAGCAGCGACACTGTAAACCTCGTTTACACACCTTAAGGCAGCAAATCGTAAACCATGTTTACATACATCACAAGGACAAATAAAAAGTCGATATAAATCAATAACTAAAAATAATCAGCAAAGTGGTAAGCATCTTGCTCTATACCGGCTTAGTACAACACTTTGATGTTATTGCATGAGGTATTTATGAGCACAGCAATGTTTAACGCCGAGTTACTCAGCCTGGCACTGATGGTTGCCGCCGCCACGGCACCAGCACTATGGCGCTATATCAGTGTGCGGAGACGCTGACATGGAACTGGATGCCGCGCTGCTGTCACGCTTACAGTTCGCCTTTACGATAAGCTTTCATATTATTTTTCCGTCTGTCACCATAGGTCTGGCGACGCTGATTGCAATATGGGAAGGCTTATGGCTGAAAACAGCCAACCCGGTATACCTGCAGCTGGCCAAGTTCTGGATCAAACCTTTTGCCATTACCTTTGGTATGGGCGTGGTATCCGGCATAGTGCTGTCGTATCAGTTTGGCACTAACTTTGCTGAGTTTTCCCGCCTTACCGGCGCCGTGCTCGGGCCACTAATGGCCTATGAAGTACTGACGGCGTTTTTCCTCGAGGCCGGTTTTCTCGGCATTATGCTGTTTGGCTGGCAGCGGGTGGGGCCTAAGCTGCACTTTTTCGCCACTGTGGTGGTGGCCATCGGCACCTGGATTTCTGCGTTCTGGATCATTGCCGCCAATTCCTGGATGCACACCCCGGCCGGCCATGTCATTGTCAATGGCGTGTTTCAGGTCGACAGCTGGTGGCAGGTGATCTTTAACCCGTCCATGCCGTACCGTTTTACCCATATGCTGCTGGCGGCTTTTATTACCGCCACCTTCGTGGTACTGGCAACCAGCGCCTGGCAACTGCGGCACTCCGAACATAAAACCATGGCCGGCAAAGGCCTGTCGATGACATTGTGGCTGGCACTGCTGCTGACCCCGCTGCAGGCGTTTGTTGGTGATTTGCACGGCCTGAATGTAAAACAACACCAGCCGGTAAAACTGGCGGCCATGGAGGGGATCTGGCCAGAGCGT
>CAZEGA010000264.1:4260-4485 GCA_964511675.1 uncultured Rheinheimera sp. | reverse complement strand
ATGGAGCAAAACCGTATTTCGATGTTGCTGGCGGTCATGCACCGTCATGCTGGTATTCAGATGGCGGATCAGGATGTGTTTGTCAATGTGGTAGGCGGCGTTAAGGTGAATGAAACCAGTGCCGATTTAGCCACCTTGCTGGCGCTGGTATCGAGTTTCCGTGATAAGCCGCTGCCCAATGATCTGGTGGTATTTGGCGAAGTGGGCCTGGCCGGCGAGATCCGC
>CAZEGA010000264.1:0-4250 GCA_964511675.1 uncultured Rheinheimera sp. | reverse complement strand
CTGGCCGCTGGGCACCGGGCGGATCTCGCCGGCCAGGAGCGGCTGCGCGAAGCGGCCAAACATGGCTTTAAGCGTGCCATAGTACCGCTGGCGAATTGTCCGAAAGAGCCCATCGCCGGTATGGAGGTCATAGGTGTCGGTAAGCTGGCTGAAGCACTGGAGGCGATTTAACGGAGATCAGTTAAAGTCCTGCATGAACCGGCTTGCCCACGCCAACACGCCGTAAACCCATCCCCGGGGGCTCGATTCCGCCCGTCCAGGGCTTCAACGGTTGGCTTAGGGCAAGCCGGTTCATACTTAAGTGAAGCAGATTTCAGAATTTGTTATTCTGCGGGAAATTCAGTTTCAGTACCTGATAGGTATCGTCTTTTAACTTGGTTAAACCCAGTTTGTCATAGCTTTGCACCATCACTTCAAGCGCCTGCTCTACCAGCGGCGAATCACGGTAGTATTCGACAATATATTTACCCCGGTTCGCGGCAGCCAGGTAAGCCCCGCGGCGCATATAGTAATCGGCAATGATAAGTTCATGCCGGGCCAGCGTATCTTTAATGCTCAGCATGCGGTTTTTCGCCTCGGCCGCATATTTACTGTCGGGAAAAGCGTTGACCAGCTTTTTAAAATCATCAAACGCCTGACGGGTGCTGGCCAGATCGCGGTCAGAGCGATCTATATTCAGCAGGCTGTGCAGTGCATTTTCGTCCGCTTTCAGGTTGCTCAGCCCGCGCATGTAGTAAACATAATCCAGCTCAGGGTGGTTAGGGTTAAGGCGGATAAAGCGATCTATGCCAGCCAGTGCTTTTTGCACATCGCCGGCCTGATAGTGGGCGTAAATCAGATCCAGCTGGATCTGGCGCGCCAGCGGGCCAAACGGATAGCGGCTTTCTACCGCTGTCAGCAATTCTATGGCCCTGTTATACAGTCCGCTATCTAATACTGCCTTGGCTTCCTGATACAGCGACTGGGCAGTTTTGGTATTGCTGACATCGGGTTGTTCCGGTTTACCTGCACAGGCGCTCAGCAGCAGGGCCAGCACAGAAATCAGTAAAAAATTCGCTTTCATTTAAAAATCCATTACTACTTGAGCTAAATGGCTGTCTAGTCGAAGGTAAAGTCGCTAAAATACACACTATTGCGATTCTACCCCAGACCTGCCGGGGTTGCACACAGGATAACTGCTTCCGTCATGACAAAACAGCTAAAACTTTCAGAAATTGTACCTGAGCATTTATTTGGTAAGCGCTTAGATCAGGTGCTGGCCGAAATGTTCCCGGATTATTCGCGTTCGCGGATAAAAGAATGGATCTTGGCCGATGCGGTAAAAATAAATGGCGAACGGCAAAATAAACCCCGGGAAAAAATGCTCGGTGGCGAGCAGGTCGATATTCTGGCAGAACTGCCGGAAGATGAACGTTTTGAAGCAGAAGCGATAGATTTAAATATAGTGTACGAAGATGAACATATTTTAGTCATTAATAAACCTGCCGGCCTGGTGGTGCACCCCGGCGCGGGCAATGCCGATGGTACTTTGTTAAATGCGCTGTTGCATCACTGCCCCGGTATTGCCGAGGTGCCACGGGCGGGTATTATTCACCGGCTGGATAAAGACACCACCGGTTTGATGGTAGTGGCTAAAACCATACCGGCACAAACCCATCTGGTTGAGGCCATGCAGGCACGGGAAATCACCCGTGAATATGAAGCGGTGTGCCATGGTGCCATGACCGGCGGCGGTACTATCGACGAGCCTATCGGCCGCCACCCGACCAAACGCACCCATATGGCCGTAAGCCAGTCCGGTAAACCGGCTACCACGCATTTTCGCGTAATGGAAAAATACCGGGCCCATACCCGTTTACGCTTACGGCTGGAAACCGGCCGCACCCACCAGATCCGCGTACATATGACCTTTGTCAATCACCCGCTGGTAGGCGACCCTGTCTACGCCGGCAGGCCACGGCCACCGCGCAAAGCCAGTGAGGCACTGCTGGGGATACTGCGTAATTTCCGCCGCCAGGCGTTGCATGCGGCTATGCTACGGCTGGCGCATCCTGTTACCTGCGAGATCCTGGAATGGCATGCGCCGATCCCGGACGACATGGTGCAGTTAACAGCCGCCCTGCGGGCGGATACCGCCGAGCACGGGCTGGACTTTGTCTGATATAGCCGCTCCTGTGCTGCTCACACCTGACTGGCCGGCACCGGCTAATGTGCGGGCAGTGTGCAGCACGCGTTTGGGTGGCTGTTCAACCGGAGCTTACGCCAGCCTGAACCTGGGGGACCATGTCGGCGACCGGCCGGAGCATATCTGTGACAACCGGCAGCGTTACCGGCAACAGGCCCATATGCCGGCAGAGCCGGTGTGGCTTAAGCAGGTACATAGTACAGCGGTATTGCAGCTAGATAAGCAAACTACTGCGGGCATAACCGCAGATGCCAGTGTAACGGCGGTGCCGGGTGTGGTGTGCACTGTAATGACAGCCGATTGCCTGCCCGTATTGCTGTGTGACAGCTGTGGTACCCAGGTGGCAGCTGTGCACGCCGGCTGGCGCGGTTTGTGTCATGGCATTATAGAAGCTGCACTGGCGCAGTTTGCCAGACCCGGGCAGGTGCTGGCGTATCTTGGCCCGGCAATAGGCCCGGGCGCTTTTGAGGTCGGGCCGGAAGTACGGGCCGCTTTTATGGCGCATACTGGTGCAGCGGAAGCCGCGTTTGTGGCCGGGCAGGATGGCAAATACTTTGCCGATTTATACCTGCTGGCGCGCCAGCGTTTGCAGCAATGCGGTGTGCAGCATATCTATGGTGGCAGCTACTGTACCTATCAGCAAAGCGGGTTGTTTTTCTCTTACCGGCGCGACGGCAGTACCGGCCGCATGGCCAGTTCGGTCTGGTTAACCTGATCCAAGTCAAATTTTTGACGTTTGTTTGCTTGAATTTGCCGCAATAGCGCCCAATCTTATGACACAACACAGTTGTCTCTATAGGAGCTATTAATGCGTCTGGATAAATTTACCAGCAAGTTCCAGGAAGCGATTGCCGATGCGCAGTCGCTGGCGCTGGGCCGTGACCAGCAATATATCGAACCGGTGCATTTAATGTTTGCCTTGCTGAACCAGGAAGGCGGCACAGTACGCGAGCTATTGAATAAACTGGCGATTAATTTTAATGAGCTGCGCTCTAAAGTCAGCCAGGCGATTGACCGTTTGCCCCGGGTTGAAGGTGAAAGCGCGAACCTGCAACTGTCGCAGGCTACTGCACAGTTACTGCAGCAGTGCGACAAGCTGTCACAAAAGCGCAAAGATCAGTTTATCTCCAGCGAGCTGTTTGTTCTGGCGGCCACTGACGATAAATCTGATCTGGGCAAAATTCTGCGCCTGCTTGGCGTAACCAAAGACGCGGTGGAGTCGGCCATTGAGCACATGCGCGGCGGGCAGAAAGTGGATGATCCCAATGCCGAGGATACCCGCCAGGCGCTGACCAAATACACGATAGATCTAACCGCCAGGGCCGAGGCCGGAAAATTAGATCCGGTCATAGGCCGCGACGAAGAGATCCGCCGCTGTATTCAGGTACTGCAGCGGCGCACAAAAAACAACCCGGTATTAATTGGTGAGCCCGGTGTGGGTAAAACCGCCATTGTCGAAGGGCTGGCGCTGCGTATTGTTAATAAGGAAGTGCCGGAAGGCTTAAAAGATAAGCGGGTGCTGTCGCTGGATCTGGGCTCTTTGCTGGCAGGGGCTAAATACCGCGGTGAGTTTGAAGAGCGGTTAAAAGCGGTTCTGAACGAACTGGCCAAAGAAGAAGGCCAGGTTATTCTGTTTATTGATGAAATTCATACCATGGTCGGGGCGGGTAAAGCCGATGGTGCTATGGATGCAGGCAATATGCTAAAACCGGCGCTGGCACGTGGCGAACTGCATTGCTTAGGTGCCACTACGCTGGACGAATACCGCAAATACATTGAAAAAGATGCGGCTTTAGAGCGGCGGTTTCAAAAAGTGCTGGTGGACGAGCCCACAGTGGAAGACACCATTGCCATACTGCGCGGCTTAAAAGAGCGCTACGAGTTGCACCATGCTGTGGAAATTACCGATCCGGCTATTGTTGCCGCAGCCACCTTGTCGCACCGCTATGTATCGGATCGCCAGTTACCGGATAAGGCCATAGACTTAATTGACGAAGCCGCGTCCAGTATCCGCATGCAGATGGACTCCAAGCCGGAATCGCTCGATCGCCTTGAGCGCCGGATT
>CAZEGA010000263.1:0-4515 GCA_964511675.1 uncultured Rheinheimera sp. | reverse complement strand
CCAAACCGGCAAAAGCGGCGAAAGCGGCGAAAAGTAAGAGCTCCGGTGGCAAAACCGCGGCGACAGTCTGGGCTGAACGTACAGGCCAGCAACGCCAGCCGCGTGGTTGCCGCTAAACAGCATCAGTCTGGCTGGGTCCGTTCAGCCAGACGTGTTTTTGCCTCTATCCACTGCCCCATAAATTTTGTACTGCGGTACGCATGATGCCTTAACATCAGGCCGGTAAAATTACGCTGGCGGTGTGCGTCTGTATCCAGCAGCAAGCCGTGCAACTGTTGCCAGATACGCTGGCGGTGGCCTGACAAGGCAAACTTCTGTTGTACTACCGCAAACCCCGTGTGCTGTGCTTGCTGCCATAGTGCCTGCTGTTGATACAACTGCACTGCGGCCTGAGCAAACTCTGCACTGCTTTGGGCAATAGCCCCTCCCCACTGCCCGTCCAGCAGCATGGCTTCGGCACCAATGGCTGTCGTAACGCTGGGTGTACCACAGCGCATGGCATCGAGTAACTTACCTTTTAAACCGGCACCAAAAGCCAGCGGGGCCAGACATACCCTGGCCTGTTGCATCACCTGCAAGGCGTTTTCTGCCCAGCCTTTGAGCAGAAAACCCTGTTTGGCATTATGCAGCGCAGTCGCTTTAGGAGGGGGATAGGCGCCATAGATATGCAGCTCGGCATCCGGTAACTGTTGCCTTATCAGTGGCCAGATCTGCTGTTTCAGCCACAACACAGAATGCCAGTTCGGCGCATGGCGAAAATTACCAATAGCAATAAAATGCCGGCGCTGCATAAAATCCGGCCCGTTACACAGCAGCGGTTCATCCAGTAAAAACGGGCAATAACACAGCAGCCACTGCGGTACCTGGTAATGCTGTTGCAGCAGCTGCATTTCATATTCAGAGATAACCAAAGTGATATCACAACGGTAGATAGCGGCAATTTCCCGCAGCGCCAGTTCTGAATTCAGCGCCTCTGGCGTCACAGCATTGCCGCTGTTAAAACAGTGCTGGCGGGCATCACGCAGCGCGTGGCAGTCTTCCATATCCAGCATACGCAGCGCTGACGGACAGGCCTGTTCAACCCGCCAGCCAAACTGTTCTTCCAGCATAAAACGGTCAAACATGACGGCCTGCGGTGCCTGCTGCGCTATCCAGAGCTCAAAGCTGCTGTCGTTCAGGCGGATACTGTGCTCGCTGACGCCAAGTTCAGCCAGTGGAAAACGGTGCAGCCCGGGCTCGGCAGCACTGGCAAAAACCACCCGCCAGCCAGTTGCCCGAAACAACTGAATTAAACTCAGCATACGGTAGCCGGCGGCAGAAGAGTTTGGCTCTGGCCAGACATAACCAATAATAATTAATAATGGCGGCGTGTTTGGCGGCATAACAGCTCCGGACAAAAGCTGCATTCTAACGACAAATGTTGTCAGGGAACAGCTTGGCCGCCGGCAATGTCATGTTAATATGGCGCACACCTTGAGCTGGCAAACTGATATGACGAGCACACCCTACTCCCCGCTTGAAGAACTGCTGCATGCCGTAAGCCATGGTATAGGTGCGGTACTGAGCGTTATTGCGCTGGTATTAATGTTACTGCTGTCCGTGCAGACAGGTGACAACTGGCATCTGGCCAGCAGCATTATTTATGGCAGCAGCCTGATCCTGTTATACAGCAGTTCTACCCTGTATCACTCCATCCAGCGCATGGCGGTTAAACACCGGCTGCGCCAGTTGGACCATGCCGCGATTTTTATTCTGATAGCCGGTACCTACACGCCTTTTACGCTGATAAATTTGCGGGATAACTGGGGTTTACCGCTGTTCACACTGATTTGGCTGGTGGCCATTAGCGGCGTGATCATTGAGCTGGCCACCGGGCTTAAATACAAAAAGTTATCACTCGGGTTATACCTGGGCATGGGCTGGCTGGTGATAATAGCAATACAGCCCATGCTGAACCATGTCGAAACCGGCGGGCTGTTATTACTGCTTGCCGGCGGTTTAAGCTATTCTTTCGGCGTTATTTTTTATGCCTGGAAACGCCTGTTTCTGCACCATGCCATCTGGCATCTGTTTGTACTGGGGGGCAGCGTACTGCATTTTCTTGCGGTGTATTATTATGTTTTGCCGTGATAAAACCCGGGCCGGAAGCTTCCGGCCCGGGTTAGCTTTGATCAGTACTGGTAACTGAACGTCACGCCACTAAAGGCGCTGTAAGCACGAATACCAATATGCCAGGTTCCGGCCTGTGGATTATTAAAGGTACACACTTCATTATTGCCATTCAGGTAAGGGCGGCAGTTATAGGTTGTCGTGGTAGGTTCGGCTCCATAACGCACATATAAATCCGCATCACCAGCACCACCCAAGATCCGGAAGCTAACCGATGTAACACCGGATGGGATCTGATAACTGCCCCTTAGCCACTGCCCCGTAACTGCCGACAGGTTAGGGAAAGTCGCACCGCCTGTTGGTGGCGGGTTAGTACCACCGCCGCCACAGCCATTATTGGTCAGATAGTCATGTGCTGCTTTGGCCTTCACTATACCCCAGCCATAAGAGGTATCACGGCCCGGCGTACCGCGATCCTCAGCGGTAGCATTTAACGCATTACGGATCTGTGGTGCTGTACATTGCGGGTGATTGCTCCATACCAGGGCCGCGACACCAGCAACATGCGGCGATGCCATTGAGGTGCCACTGATACTGTTATAGCCGCCGTTGTTCCAGGTGGAACTGACACTGACCCCAGGGCCGGCCAGTTCCACCTGGGAGTTACGTTGTGAGAAACTGGCCAGCGCACCACTGGAGTTCACCGCCGCGACAGAGACTACCGCATTATAAGATGCCGGGTAAGAAAAGCTGGTGTTGCCATCATTACCCGCTGCGGCGACCAGCAACATACCGCCATTATAAAAATTAGTCATGGCCGTGTTTTCTGCCTGGCTGGACGAACCACCACCCAGACTCATATTCACGACTTTGGCACCGGCATCCTTACAGGACTGAATAGCTGTGATCAGGTTTGATGCTGTGGTCCAGTTACCGGCGTTATTGAAGATCTTAACAATATGCACCCCCGCCTGGCCCGAACCGATAACGCCCACTACACCGGTATTGTTATTCAATGCCACCATGGTGCCGGCAACATGAGTGCCATGGCCATTGCCATCCTGATACCAGTTGCCATGGCCGGAGAAGGCATAGCCTGTTACGCCGGAGCTTTGTAAATCCGTATGGCTTGACGTGTAACCGGTATCAATAACACACACTTTGGTATTCCCGGCACTGCTGTCACTGACCTGATTCGCCTGCACCATGGTAATACCATAGGGAGTGCTTTGTGCCAGCGGTGTAATGACATCCAGCAGATAGCGTTTGGGGTCCTCTTCGACATATTCAACCTCAGGATCGGCTGCCAGCAACGCGCGTTGCTTAGGCGTCAGTTTAGCAACACTGGCGTTAACCGATGGCAGATGTGACAGGGCTTTGATATCAGCCTTTTTCAGCACGTTCTGAGCCCGCAGCGCTGAAAATGCCACCGTCTCAGCTTTGCCTGCAGCAGACTGCTGTGCCACAGGGTCCTTAAATTTAACGATATACTGCACCGCACTGTCATCATTAAGCGCTGCCAGGCTCAGCGCCGGCTCCGTTTTTTTAATGCCTTCAGCTACAGCAACCGACGTCAGGCTTAATGCAAAGCAACCGGCAGTAGCCACTGCCAGCAAGGTAGTCATTTTTTTCATTATATTACCCTTGGTTAATTATTATTTGGGGTCCCTGTTATCCTCCCGCCTCCTGCTGTGCAAAAAATAGCTACTTACCAATCACTGCGCATTACAAATGCATTACAAATATATTATAAATTCAGGATATATCCCCGCCATGGGAAACATATATAACTATCAGAAACAAAATAACTTTTATGGGTACTCACATTTTTTACCGTTACAATAAATTACAGTCGTTAACATGGCTGTATTTAGCCAATAGCCGGCAGCACCAGATGTGCTCAGCTCCGGGCGCGGTGTAAACCTGCATGGGCTCAAGCCTGGTAAGGCTGTAACGACTAAATATCAGCCGCTACTTTCGCTTGGGGTTGCAATTCTTTAGAATCGGCGCCATAACCCGGTTTAATATGATGTTGTCTCGGAGAAATTCATGTCAGAAGTAAAACACAGCCGCCTGCTTATTTTAGGTTCAGGCCCGGCAGGCTACACCGCAGCGGTTTACGCTGCCCGCGCTAACCTTAATCCGGTGCTGCTCACCGGCATGCAGCAAGGCGGCCAGCTCACCACCACTACCGAAGTGGAAAACTGGCCGGGCGATGCGCATGGCTTAACCGGCCCGGCGCTGATGGAGCGTATGCGTGTGCATGCCGAAACCTTCAATACGGAAATTGTGTTTGACCACATTCACACGGTAAACCTTAAGCAACGCCCTTTTACCCTGACGGGTGACAACGGCGTTTACAGCTGCGATGCGCTCATCATCTGTACCGGTGCTTCCGCCAAATAC
>CAZEGA010000262.1:0-4575 GCA_964511675.1 uncultured Rheinheimera sp. | reverse complement strand
AAGGCGAGTATGAAATAGTAGTACCCAGCGTCAGTATTCTGGCCGAGCCGCCGGTGACTATTGTCGATAAAAACGTCGATCGCAAAGGTACGCGCAAAGTAGCGCAAGCCTATCTGGAGCATTTGTATGCGGATGATGCCCAGCACTTAGCGGCGAAACATTTTTACCGCCCGGCAAAGCCTGACATTGCCGCCCAGTATCTGGATAAATTCCCGCAAGTGAATTTCTTCGGTATCGATGAGGTATTCGGTGGCTGGGACAAAGCACAGGAAACCCATTTTAATGATGGTGGCCAGTTTGACAAAATTCTGGAAACCCTGAGTAAGCAGAAGCGTTGATAGCACCCATAGCCGGGGGCGGTGTGTGCCCCGGCTAAGTGACAACGAAATGGAATCATAGTATGAGTCAGGTTGCAGTACGTTCAGTTATCCCGGGCTTTGGTATTACGCTGGGTTTTTCGGTGTTTTACCTCAGTGTGTTGTTTCTTATCCCGGTTGCCGGGTTGTTTCTGTATACCCTGCAAATGAGCTGGGACGAATTCTGGCGGGCTGTCAGCCATCCGCAGGTGGTGGCATCATATAAAATTTCATTTTTCGCCTCTTTTGTCGGTGCCAGTATCAATGCCGTGTTTGGCAGCTTAACGGCCTGGGTGCTGGTGCGTTACAGTTTTCCCGGTAAGAAAATTGTCGATGCGCTGGTCGATTTGCCCTTTGCCCTGCCTACAGCCGTAGCGGGGATCGCACTGGTTACGCTGTATTCCAGTACCGGCTGGGTAGGGCAGTACCTGGAGCTGGCCGGTATTCGTGTCGCTTACAGCGAAATTGGCGTCATTATTGCGCTGACGTACATCGGCCTGCCGTTTGTGGTGCGCACTGTGCAGCCGGTACTGGCCGATTTTGAAAAAGAACTGGAAGAAGCTTCAGCCAGCTTGGGGGCCAGCCGCTGGACCACGGTACGGCGGGTTATTTTTCCGGCTATCTTACCGGCGCTGCTGACCGGTTATGCGCTGGCGTTTGCCCGGGCGGTGGGGGAATACGGCTCGGTGATTTTTATCTCCGGTAATCTGCCGTACCGCACCGAGATCACGCCGTTACTGATTGTGGCTAAAGCCGAGCAATTTGATTACAACGGCGCAGCGGCTATTGGTGTCGTTATGTTGCTGGCGGCCTTTGTATTATTACTGCTGATTAACACTCTGCAGTGGTGGGCAGGGAAAAGGGGCTAAGCATGACAACATTAACCATGGCGCAGAGTGCCATCAGCCCTGCGGTTGTAACCAAAGCCACTGCCGAGCCGGTGTGGATCAGGCGCAGCCTGATCGGTATTGCGCTGGCATTTCTGGCGTTGTTTTTAGTGCTGCCGCTGTCAGTGGTGCTGTACGGTGCCTTTGAGCTGGGAGTAAAAGTCTGGTGGGACGCGGTCAATGAGCCGGATGCGCTGGCGTCAATCCGCTTAACGCTGTTTGTGCTGGTGATAGTGGTGCCGCTGAATGCCATTTTTGGCGTGGCGATTGCCTGGGCCATTGCCAAGTTCGAGTTTCGCGGCAAAACCATTTTAATCTCCATTATTGATATGCCGTTTGCAATATCGCCGGTGGTAGTGGGGCTGATTTTTGTCATTATGTTCGGCTCGCAGGGCTGGCTGGGGCCCTGGTTGCTGGAGCAGGATGTAAAAGTGATCTTTGCCGTGCCGGGCATAGTGATTGTGATTTTGTTCGGCACTTTGCCCTTTGTCGCACGGGAGCTGATCCCGCTGATGCAGCAACAGGGTAAAGAAGAGGAAGAGGCGTCGCTGACACTGGGCGCCAGCGGCTGGAAAACCTTCTGGTACGTTACGCTGCCGAACATTAAATGGGGGCTGATATACGGCGTGGTGCTGTGTAACGCCCGTGCTATGGGCGAGTTTGGTGCCGTTGCTGTGGTGTCGGGCCGTATTCGCGGCGAAACCAATACCATGCCGCTGCATATAGAGGTGCTGTACAACGAATATATGTTTACGGCGGCTTTTGCGGTGTCGTCTTTGCTGACCGGCCTGGCGCTGGTCACCATAGTGATAAAAAGCTACGTGGAATACAAAGACGAGCGCAAGCATAAAACGGCCTGAGTGGCAAAGCACTGCAGCAACAGAACAGGATTAACATGTTATGAGTATCAGTATTGAACAGGTAAACAAGCGCTTTGGTGATTTTGTCGCGGTAGATAATGTCAACCTGAGTATAAAAACCGGTGAGCTTACCGCCCTGCTGGGGCCGTCCGGTTCAGGTAAAACCACCTTGCTGCGTATTATTGCCGGGCTGGAGCAGGCCGACAGCGGCCGCATCCAGTTTAATAACGAAGACATTACCGGCCAGCATGTGTCGCAGCGCGGCGTCGGCTTTGTGTTTCAGCATTATGCGCTGTTTAAGCATATGACCGTATTTGAAAACGTAGCCTACGGCTTAACGGTAAAGCCGAAGAAATTCCGCCCGTCGAAAGCGGAAATTGCCCGTAAAGTGAATAACCTGCTGCAACTGGTACAACTGGACTGGACCGCCGACCGTTACCCGTCACAGCTGTCCGGTGGCCAACGCCAGCGTATCGCACTGGCGCGGGCGTTAGCGGTAGAGCCCAAAGTGCTGTTGCTGGACGAGCCGTTCGGTGCACTGGATGCCAAGGTCCGTACCGAGTTACGCCGCTGGCTGCGGCGTTTGCACGATGAAATTCATGTCACCAGCGTTTTTGTTACCCACGATCAGGAAGAGGCGCTGGAAGTGGCCGACCGCATAGTGGTGATGAACAAAGGTGCGATTGAGCAGGACGGCACGCCGGAGCAGGTGTACGACAACCCGGCCAACCCGTTTGTGTACGAATTTCTCGGCAATGTGAATTTATTCCATGCCAGGGTAAAGCAGGGCCAGACCACCATCGGCAGTGTGCAGCTGGCATCGCCGGAACACACCAATGGCGATGAACAGGCCGGTTTGGCCTATGTGCGGCCACACGAAATTGATGTGTTTAAAGCCCCGGTGGCTGAGGCGTTAAAAGTAACGCTGGATCTGATCACCATAGTCGGGCCGGTGGCGCGGCTGGAAGTACTGGCCGATGCCGGGCAGCAACTGATCCATATAGAGTTACCCAAAGAGCAGTTTAAGCAATTACAGCTGGTCCAGGGCGATATTGCCTGGGTCCAGCCGCGTTACAGCAAAGTGTTTTTAGGCGAAGGAATATAATTTAAAGGACAACTTTATGAAAAATATTAAAAAACTGGCATTTACCCTGTTACTGTCTTTGCTGGCTGCACCACTGGCAGCCAAGGAACTGCTAAACAGCAGTTATGATGTATCGCGCGAACTGTTTGCCGAAATAAACCCGCTGTTTGTGGCGCACTGGCAGCAAACAACCGGCGAAGCCTTAACCATTAACCAGTCGCATGGTGGTTCGTCGCGGCAGGCGCAGGCGATATTACAGGGCCTGCGCGCTGATGTAGTCACCTTTAACCAGAGCACCGATATTGATATTCTGCACCAGCGCGGCAACCTGCTGCCGGCAGACTGGCGCGAGCGGCTGCCAAATAATGCCTCGCCGTTTTATTCCACCATGGCATTTCTGGTTCGCAAGGGTAACCCGAAAAACATCAGCAGTTGGCAAGATCTGGCCAAAGACGGTGTCGGGCTGGTGTTTCCTAACCCGAAAACCTCCGGTAACGCGCGTTATACCTATTTAGCCGCTTATGGCGATGCGTTGCAGCGCTTTAATAACGATGATGCCAAAGCCCGTAACTGGGTCAAAAGCTTTTTAAGCAAGGTCGTGGTGTTTGATACCGGCGGCCGTGGTGCTACCACTTCTTTTGTGGAACGTGGCCTCGGTGATGTGTTGATCACCTTTGAATCGGAAGTAAACGGCATTATTAAACAGTTCCCGGATCAGCAGTTTGAGCGAGTGGTCCCGCCCACTAACGTGCTGGCGGAGTTTCCGGTCGCCTGGGTTGACAGCAGTGTCGAGCGTAACGGCACAGCGGCCCAGGCCAAAGCTTATCTGGAATTTTTATACAGCAAACCGGCGCAGCAGGTACTGGCCGGCCATTTCTACCGCGTACATGATGCCGAGGTGTCTGCCGCCACTGCCACGCAGTTTCCGGCCACGCAGTTATTTAAGGTAGAAGATGTATTTACCAGTTGGGAAGCGGTGCAAAGCAGCCATTTTGCCAGTGGCGGCGTGTTGGATCAGCTGCTGGCGGAGGGCCGCCGCTAAGCATGAGCTGGTATCGTAGTTTTACCAGCAAACGGGTGCTGCCGGGCTTTAGTATCAGCCTTGGCAGCAGTTTGTTTTTTATCAGCCTGGTGATCCTGTTACCGATCTCCGGGCTGATTATGCAAACCGCCCAGCTTAGCCTGGCGCAGTACTGGCACATAATCAGTGATCCGCGCGTGGTTGCGGCCTATAAAGTGACGCTGTCGGCCGCGGCAGTGGCCACCGTGATCAACCTGCTGTTTGGCCTGCTAATGGCCTGGATCTTAACCCGCTACCGCTTTCCCGGCCGCTTGTTGCTGGATGGCCTGATGGACTTACCCTTTGCCCTGCCCACCGCTGTGGCCGG